>CAMSTM010000079.1 GCA_947063675.1 uncultured Lachnospiraceae bacterium
GCATAAAATTTTCAAAGTTCACAAATTTTTGCTTGACTTTTTATTTGCAGACTTTATTTCGCTTTTTATTTTAAATTATCCAAAAAAGCTTCGATTTTTTTCTGCTGGTAGGAGCCGCCATAACTCCCCTCAAGCAGTTTGCCTACGGCCTTCTCCTGAAATTCCTCCCAGGATTCCTTCTCCCGCCGCACCAGTATAGGGTAATAAAAGACTCCGTTCTTCTGCGCCGCGTCCAAATCCCCCGGCGCATCGCCGCACATGAGCACATGGTCCTTCTCATAACCGGCCTTTAAAAGCTCCCCTATGCAGAAAGCCTTGCTTCCGGCGTCCTGGGCCAGCACAATATCCGTGTGGGGAAGTAATCCGTATCTCTCCCACTCCTCCAGCACCGCGTCCAGATTGGCGCTGCTGACAATGGCCACGTCCACCTTTTCATGGGCAAAGGCAAGGGCCTCCTTTACTCCCTCGAAAGGAAGCTTTTCGCTGTCGTCGAGCCCGTTGATGGAGGCGTTAACCGCCTTACTCCAGGCGAGAGCCTTCTTAAGACAGGGACTGTCTTTTTCCGAAAGCCTTCTCTCGATTGCCCCGTTAGACAGCTCCGGGCTGTTCTCCGCCCAGTCCCTAAGCGTATCCAAATCCTCTATTTCCGTATATTTTTCGTTGATTTCCGTAAGCGCCATGGAAAGGCCCTTATAGCGGTTGATTCCTCTGGTCATGGTGTACAGATTAATCTCGTTCCAGCGCTTTAATATTTCTTCTTTCCACGCTTCCAGTCCCCATTCCGCCACCATACAGGGGCCGAAGCAGCGGATATGCTTGATATCCATTGTATCCATGGCGCAGCCGTCGCTGTCCACGCAGATAAGAAAGTCCTTTTTCTTTTTATATTCTGATAACTTGCTCAAATATACTCCCCCTATTTACAGTTCTGCATCTGCCTTCCGTGCACATCCGCGCAGATGTTGTTTTACTGTTCCGAGTCCCCTCTCCGTCCTGCAAGCTCCGCGCTGTTTTCCAGAACCTTCTTTTTATTCAGCGGGTAAATAAACCACAGCGCAAGAGCAACCGCAGAAAGTCCGATTGCCGGAATAATGCAGGACAAATTAAAAATCCCGTTTATTACGTTTTCATCAAAAGCCGTTTCCTGGCTGTAGCCAATCATGGTCAGCAGAGCGCCCGTCATACCGGAGGAAAATGCCTGGCCAAGCTTTCTCGCAAAGGAATACACGGAATAAATGGTTCCGTCCTCCCTGAAGCCGTTTTTCACCTCCGCATCGTCGATGACGTCCGTAATCATGGCCCAGATAATCGTATTGAAAAACCCAAGCCCGATATATGCCAGCGTAAAGAATATTACATACACATAAACATTTGCAGGACGCACTGTCAGACAGACGGCATAGACCAGAGCGCCGAACGCACAGGACGCCACTGACAGCTCTTTCTTACCGAATTTTGTAGCCAGCCTGGCTGCAAACGGCGCGCATACAAGCAGCATTGCCGCGCTGCTGGTAAAAGATGACAGAGACTGCGCCGTGGCGGAACCGTAATAATTGGGAAACACATATCCCGCCATACCCTGCATCCCCAACATTCCGAGCAAAAGCAGAACAGCCGCTGCAATGATGCCTACAAGCGCCCTGTTGGCGGCAAGACTTTTTAAAAGCCGACCCACATCAAGCCTGTTCCGGTTGGCCTCCACCGGCACACGCTCTCTCACCAGACGAAAGCAAAGCAGATAGCAGATAATAGCCAGAACGCTGAATACGCCTGCAATTATCGTCATACGTGGCCCCGAGAGAACCGTATTGCCGTCTACCGTCACATATGCCGCAAGAGGCGTTCCCACCCCGATTACCAGTCCGGCTAACGTGGCTCCGATGGTCCGCCAGGTTGAAAGCTCCGCACGGTCTTTTGCATCCGCGGAAATTGCGGAGGCCATAGAGCCGTACGGTATATTCACTGTGGTGTAGAAGATGGAGCCCCATAAAATATAGGTAACCGCCATCCATGCCACCTTGAATCCGTAACTCATACCGGCAAATCCCGACTGGTAAATCAGAAACGAAGCGATTGCCACCGGCCCGCACATACGTTTCAGCCAGGGTTTGAATTTGCCGTCCTTTGTGGGCCTTGCCCTGTCCACAAGCTGTCCCATGGTAACATCGGTGACTGCATCCACAAAACGGGCAGCCATCATAAGGACGCCAATCACTCCGGCAGAAATCCCCATCACATCGGTGTAGAACTTCATCATGAACGACGACGATAAAATGAAAGTAAAATCATTTCCAAAATCGCCGAACATATAGCCCAGCTTATCCCTCATCCCGAATGCCGGATAAGAATTATTCAATTTTTTTGCCACAAGTCTTATCTCCTTTACCGTTATTCCCGCGAGCCGCGCCGAAAAAAACCTGCGCCTTTACACTGTCCACTATCCGCAGGACAATATGGCATTTTATATAGCCGGCCGCCGCCAGGGTACACCTCACAAACCCTGGCAGCGCCCGCAGGAAAAACCGTCAGGATTTATAGCTTGTCAATTTCCGTTAATTTCGCATTGATGCTTTCAGGGAATCCCTCCGGCACCATGTTGCCGGCCATTTCAAAGGCTTTCTCAAGGGTCAGGCTCTTCATCATATCCCACATGCCTTCGCCCGGGGCAACTTTCATATTTAAGGTAAGTTTCATTGCATTTGTAAGAATATCCATCGCTTCGGGACATTTGGAAATTTCCTCCGCCGTATCCCTTATGCTGTATTTCCCCTCGGGGAACTGCATGGGCGCCTGCAAATCCAAATCGCCTACCAGCTTAAACCAGTTTGCCACACCTTCGGCTCTTTCATTCACTTCGGGCAGCACATAAATGGTGGGTTCTTTTTCCACTTTTTCCAATGTTATACTGTCCCGCAAATCGCCGGACCTGGCTGTAATAACGTTAAATCCTTCATGCAGCGCTACGGTGAACACGAATACTCTGTCCGCTGATTTTTCTTCCACCAGTCTCCCGTTCAGGTATAAAGCCACCTCGGGCTGGTTGGAATACACCCTGATTTCGGTGGTTTCACCGGCACGCTGGGCATAGCGCCTGCCGGCCACATGAATCATGGGCTTCTTGCTCCAGTAAGCCTGATATACAAAGTAGCTGTCCTTTTTGGTTTTACGGTCTATGGTCATAAGGCCCTTGTTATTTCTGCCTCTCACGCCGCCCTCATCGCGGGCTGCGCAGCCGAAATCAAACATGTTCCACACATGGGTAGACCACATCCAGGGACGTTCGTCAAAGACCCTGGCCAGATGCTCATGGTACAGCGCCTGATACTCCTCGCTGTAGTCCTTGCAGGCCGGATTGGGGCCGTGATAGGTGATGATGCCCTCGCATCCGTATTCGGACATGCCAAGACAGATTTCCGGATGAACCTTATGGAAATTGTCAAGCCAGGGACCGTTATCTTCCATCTTTCCGCCGTACCAGCCAAAATAATGGTTATAGCTTTCCACGTCGGTGATGCCGTGCATGGGGCCGTCAACAGGCGTCATGGACACATGGGCAATCGTGGTAAGCCTTGTCTTGTCAAGCTCCTTGCAGAGCGCGTTTAATTCTTTATGGTTTTCCACCAGTTTTTCGGAAATGCCGCCGATAAGAATTTCGTTGGAGATTCCCCAGAAACAGATGGAGGGATGGTTATAGTTCTGGATAATCAGCTCCTTTAACTGGCTGATACAGTTCTGGTGCGCCGCGGGGTCGGGATTCATCACACTGATAAAGGGAATCTCCGCCCAGATAATAAAGCCCAGCTCGTCGCAGGCGTCGTAAAAGTCCTGAGAATGCTGATAATGAGCCAGACGAATCGTGTTCGCGCCCAGTTCTTTGATAAGCATCGCATCCTCGTAATGGTCTTCCTTCGTGAGGGCATTGCCCTTGTACATCCTGTCCTGATGACGGCTCACGCCGCGCAGAGGAGTCTTGATGCCGTTGATGATAAAGCCCTTTTCCGGGTCGCAGGAGAAGCTTCTGACACCCACCCTTGCGCTGACCTCGTCATAGGCTTCGTTGCGCCGCTGGAGGATAGCCGTAACCGTGTAAAGATAGGGATTATCAATCCCCCACCTTACCGCGTCGGGCACATAAAGCGTCACATTTGTATCGTCCGCCGGACGTACTGCGGCTGCAACTTCCCTTCCGTCGGCATCCTTTACGGAATACATTACCGTAAAGTTCTCGTCCGGGTTTGTCACCCAGGAAGCGCACTCAAAGATAGCCCCGCCGCCTACGCTTGGCTTCGGAGTAACCTGCAGCCCGGGGCCGCCGTAATAATCCAAATCAAAATGAGCATCCGGCACGCAGATAAGATTTACGCCTCTGTACAGTCCGCCGTAGAACGTAAAATCCGCCGCCTGGGGATACACATTGCTTTTATTTTCATTGCTGCACGCAATCACCAGAAGGTTTTCTCCTTCCGCATTGCACAAATTGGTAACGTCCGCCCGGAACGCGGAATATCCGCCCTCGTGGTAAACCGCTTCCCTGCCGTTTACATAAACGGACGCCTGCTGTCCGGCAGCTAAAACCTCCACGTAAACCCTTCCGCCGCCAAGGGGCTGCTTCGGCGTCTCAAAGCTCCTGGCATACCAGCATTTCAGCCGGGCATAGCTTCCATTCCCGTCCTGTCCGTCGATGGCGTTCCAGCTGTGGGGAAGGTCAACCTTTTCCCAATTTTCCGGCAGATGCTCCGGCAGTCCGGCATCCTCTTTTATGAAGCGCCAGTCCCTGTTCAGGTTAATTAAATTCCGCATTGTTCTTTCCTCCTTATTTTTTGCCGTGCCCGGCGGACACACCCTTCCGGACCGAAATCCGCCTGAAATGTAGGTTTTCCGCCTGCTGCAGGTCTTACTGCTTCCATAACATCCGACATATTTGCCATTTTATTCTGTCAAACATGCCGGTCATTGATTGATTTTTACTAATTTTTGTTGATTCTTAACAAATCAGCCATATTAATTTTATGTTAAATTTTACATTTTTTATTTAAATATTATAATTTGTTTGTACACCCTTTTATAGTGACGATTTTTAGGATTTATATAACTATTTTTAGGATTCCTTGATTTTTTACGCATTATGTACCAAAATAGAAATAACAAAATAATAAGGGTGAATTTTATGAAATATGAAACAGAGATTAATTTTGTAAAAACACTTTTAGGCAATTTCCATTTGTCATTTGTTACGGTTGAAAGTCCTCTGACAATGCCTGTCGCTCCTTTTGATTTCGGACTTCGCCAGTTGCTTGTACCGGATTTTAAGTATCCTGAAATCTTTGAAAGACTTGAGGAAGTATGCCATCCTAACACGATTTATCGGGTTGAGGATTTTGCTTTGTGTTACTATATCTTTTTCCGGATTCCTGAGGAAGAAAACCTTTTTGCAATCATTGGTCCCTATACCCTGACCGTTATCACGCCGGATATTCTTCTGAAAACCTTCGGCAGGTTTTCCTATCCTCCCGAAACATTCCTGCAATTAGAAAAATATTATCAGGAAGTGCCTCTCCTGCGGGATGAAAGCACGCTTTTTACCATTTTATACACTTTAGGGACAACCCTGTGGAAAAGCGAGGACAACTTTTCCCTCCAGGATATTTCGGATATCACTATAAGTAAATATGAACTGGCAAACGCGGAGCTGCATATCCAGAAGCCGGCCGAGCCCTTTTTATCCATGAAAGTGCTTGAAAAGCGCTATGCCGATGAAAACGAGCTCATAAAGGCGGTCGCCTCGGGACAAATCCACAAGGCGGACGTTTTCCTCAATGCTTTCAGTTCCCGCCAGATGGAACAGCGCCTTACCGATTCCCTGCGGGATAAGAAAAATTACACCATCGTCTTAAACACGCTGCTTCGGAAGGCGGCGGAATCAGCGGCCGTCCATCCGCTTTATATTGACAGGATGTCAACGAAGTATGCCAAAAAAATAGAGCTTTGCGTTTCCCCGAAGGCAGTGGATGCCTTAAGCCGGGATATGATACATAATTACTGTCTTCTGGTGCAGAATCACTCCATGAAAGGGTATTCCCTGCTGGTTCAAAAGGTGTTGACCCAGATTGACTCGGATTTGACCGCGGATTTAAGCCTCAACAGCCAGGCAAGGCTTCTGAATGTAAATTCCAGCTACCTGTCCACACTGTTTAAAAAAGAGACCGGGAGCACCCTCACGGAATACGTGAACGGAAAGCGGATTAAACACGCCGTTTCCCTTTTGAACACTACTTCCATGCAGATTCAGGCCATTGCCCAGTACTGCGGGATTCCCGACGTAAATTATTTCACCAAGACTTTTAAAAAGTATATCGGGACAACTCCCAAGGAATACCGGGATTCCATAAGGGAAAAAGCTAAAAATATTTAACCGCTGCCCTGCTTTGCGGCTGTGGTTAAAAAAACGTCTGCGGGCGGCATTTTACCTCCCCCGCAGACGTTTTTTTATTGTATCGCTTCCTGTTCCTTTCAGGATTCATACCTGAATTTCGCCTGATTATCCGTATCGCTGCTGTTTCCGATAAAGAGGTTGAATTCCCCCTCCTCGCTTCCCACAGTGCCGTCGGCACGGAGGAACCGCAGCATTGGCTCGTCGATTACAAAGGTAATTTCCTTCTCCTCTCCTGCTTCCAGCTCCGCTTTCACAAAGCCTTTCAGCTCCTTCACAGGGCGCACCACGCTGGCAGCAATATCCTGAAGATAAAGCTGAACCACTTCTGTTCCCGCTCTTTCTCCCGTATTTTTCACCGTCACGCTTGCCGTAACCGCTTTTTCATCCGTCACCACCCCGCCGCTCAGCTTTACCGGCGAGATTTCAAACTTCGTGTAGCTTAAACCATAGCCGAAAGGATACAACGGCTCGTTTGGAATATCTATGTATTTGGAGCGGAACCTCACTTCGCCCACATTGTCCGGCCTTCCTGTGGAATACGCATTATAATGCACCGGAATCTGGCCTGTGCAATAAGGGAAGCTCATGGGAAGCTTTCCTGAAGGATTCACCTTACCGGTCAGCACATCCACTGCTGCCGCCCCGCCTTCCGTGCCGGGCAGCCATACCACAAGCACCGACCTGGCGATACGGCTTACCTCCCGCAAATCCAACGGCCTGCCCGTAAAAAGCACCACCGCGATATTTTCATTTACTTTTGCCACTTCCCGCAAAAGCCTCACCTGGGCTTCGGGAAGGTCAATCATCCCGCGGCTGGTGGCCTCTCCGCTTTGCAGATAATGCTCGCCCAAGGGCATAATCACAAGCTCCACTTCTTTTGCGGCCTCCACCGCCTCCTGCAGCAGCTTTTCCTGTTCCTCCTCCGATACGCTCACAGGCTTTCCGGGGCCGAATCCTACCAGTCCTTTCAGCTCCCTCTCGCTGAGAACAGGGCTGCCGGAACAGAAAGTTGTCAGGCCTGGGTCGAATACCTTTTCCGCAGCTTCCTTTATCGTTACGCAGCTTGCCACATCTCCAAGGATTGCCCAGCTGCTGATAATTTCCTTATTATCTGTGTAAGGGCCGATGAAAGCCGTCTTTTTACCCGGAGCCGCCGGTAAAATCCCCTCGTTTTTCAGAAGCACAAAGGACTTGCCTGCCGCTTCCCTTGCCAGGTTTCTGTGCTCCTTGCACAAAATCACCGTCTTTTCTTCCTCCTCGTCCGCATCCTTGTAGGGATTTTCAAAAAGCCCCAGCCTGTTTTTCAGCTCCAGGATTCTCATCACACCCTCGTCAATAAGAGCCTCATCCACAACGCCCTCCTCCACAAGCTTACAGAGATTTGCGGAATATACGCTGGTCATCATATCAATGTCCACCCCGGCCTCCAAAGCCTTCCTTGCCGCATCCGCCTCATCTTTGCTGTGTCCGTGGGCAACGGTTTCCAGAATGGCGGAAAAATCGGAAATCAGCACGCCGTCAAATCCCATTTCCTTCCGAAGGACATCCCGCATAAGCCACTTGTTGGTGCTTGCGGGAATCCCGTTTACGGTGTTGAAGGAAGTCATTACCATGCCTGCTCCCGCATCAATTCCCGCTTTATAAGAGGGCAGATAAAAATCCCGGAGCGTATGCTCGCAAAGCTCCACCGTATTGTAATCCCGGCCCGCCTGAGCGCCGCCGTAGGCCGCAAAATGCTTGATACAGGAGCATACCTTGTAGGGCGCGCCCATATCCTCCCCCTGGAATCCTTTTACCTGCGCCTGCGCAAGCCTGCTGTTTAAATAAGGGTCCTCTCCGGTGGACTCCATGACGCGCCCCCATCTGGCGTCGCGCACCAAATCCACCATAGGCGAAAAGGTCACGTGCAGTCCGCTTACCGCCGCTTCCTTTGCCGCAGCCGCAGCGCATTTTTCTGACAGCTCCGGGTCGAAAGCCGCTCCCTGGGCAAGAGGCATTGGGAAAACAGTTTTCATTCCGTGAATCACATCCATCATGAACAGCATGGGGATATGGTGGGGCTGCTTTTCCATATATTCCTTCTGCAGCTTTTTCAGCTTTCCCGCGCCGTAGGTTCCCAGGATAGAACCCGCAAGCTGTATATCCTCCTCCCCCACTCCCATGTCTCTTGCCGGGCCGGTTAAAATCCCTTCCTTGTCCTCCTGATAAAATGCGCCCATAAGCTGCAACATCTGGTCTGCCTTTTCCTTGAGGGACATGTCGTCCAGTAATGCTTTTAATTTCTCTTTTTCCATCTTCCTTCTCCTTATTTTTGTTTTACAGTGTTATCCAGAACCGCTTCATATTTGCCTGCAATTCCTCCGACCAGACGCTCTGCTGATAAATGCCGCCGCCGGAGAGGATTGTCCTTTCGCTTGCAAAATTGTCTTCGTCGCAGGTAATCAGTACCCTGTCCTGTCCGTATGCCTTACACAGAAAAAGTACCTGCCGCAGCATCTCCTTTGCATACCCTTTTTTTCTCTCCGAGGGCCTTACGCAATACCCAATCTGCCCTCCCCACAGGCTTAAAACCGGATGATTGATATGATGGCGAAACTCAATCACCCCCACGATTTTATTGTCCCCTTCCCGGACCGCAAGAAAGATATCAGAGTCCACCAAAGACGCCGGACAGGTTGAACGGTTCCGCATGGCATCCACCTCCTTTATCCATTCCTCCGCGCTTACGCAGTCCCTGAGGCTTCCCGTGCCGCCCATGTTTTCCTCCGGGTCGTTATCGAGAAATTCCTGCCGGTAAGCCATAATCGCATCCCCATAGTCCATGGATGGGCGCACAAGACGCAGCCCGCTTTTATCGCTCTTTCCGGTGCTTCTGACCATACGCCTTTTTCCCGTGCAGGATTCCACCGTCAGCTTAAACACTGCGGTTCGCGGGATGACCTCCTTATTGTAGGGGAAATCCGCCCCGCGGTAATGGCTCATGAGAAGGTTCAGTGCCTCCTCCTTTTCGCTTTCCGGCAAAAGCGCCACAACGCCCTGCCCAATCACGCTTTCATACTCCATCGTGCAGTTTCCCTCTTCTAAAAGAAGCGCCAGCCTTGCGGAACAGTCCATCTCAAAGCATACTTTGCTGTTTGCAGCTATAAGACCGTACTTTTTTCCTTCCGGCGCGCTGTGGAAATAAAGCGTAATTTTTCCGTTTTCTGTCCGCATTCCGAAATTAAGCGGCACAATATACGGATATTCGCCGTCATGGAAAGCCAGCCTGCATATCTCGCACCTTTCCATCACCTTGATGATTTCCCCAAATTCCCTGATTTCCCTGTCTTTTCTTCTCATACTTCTCCTCGTTTCCGCGCTGCTTTTTCAGCACAGCCCAGCCGACACAGTCCCCCGCCCCTATGCGGAGGCACATCATTTGAAGGTCAGTGTATGAAATCCATACAAAAACAGTATTTATGTACGGCTGGCTGAACTTTTATATACAAATATTACCGGATTGCGGGAATTTTTGCAAATTATTTAGCATTTATTTCCTATATTTGATGATATAATGGGGCGGTTTGGAATATGGGTCTGGGCGGCTGCAATAATTTCTATTCTTTCAAAAACGGCTTTATTGGCAGCAGTACGTTCTTTTGTGTTTTTTATCGGAATGTTATCTGCTTATTTTCTGATATGGCAGATACATAAAGAACGTCATTATACAAATTTCATTTCTTCCTTACCTTTTATGATTTTCTTTACCGAATGGTATTTCACCGCTTTTACTGGTCGGTATTGGACTTTCAGCACCGTAAAAGATGAACTGCCGTCAGGTATTGCCTATTTATGTTTTATTTTTTCATTTTCAGCAGTTATTCCAACAAATAAAAAACGATTATTCAGCCTTCTTTATGGGGTATTGGAATCAATTATACTGATACTGTTAATAAGGGCAGACATTATAGTCAATCCATATAATTTGCTAAATATATAACTTACGGCTTGCCGGACAGATGAACAAAGGAGGAGGATGCACTATGCCAGGAGGCAAATCAGGAAATAAATTCAATTTTAATTGATATTTAAGATTTTATTTCTATTTCAGCAACAATTTAGACACAAATATATAGTAGAGTATTATTATAGCAAACGGCTCAAGATGCGAGCCGCTTTCAACCAAACGCCCGCTCTTTGCAGAGGGGTTTACGGAATAAAAGAAGCCGCCGGTGCTGAAAGACGGTGCCGACCGGCTTCGACTAACCATAACAGGATACCTCCTGTTTACATACGAGCCGGTGCCCCTTTGGGGTGCCGGCTCTTTTTCTCATCGCGTTAAGAATGCGCACTGTTGATATTGCTTTTACTTAAATCCACCCCCACAAAACGCAGAATATGGGGTTTGAGTACCGCTTTTTTACTTTGGCCTACGCCAGCTGTAATGCAGTCTGTCGTTTCTCCAGTCCATCCTTCCGGCCATCATTGCCGACATGGGATTGTTCTCATCCGACTTTTCATAGGAGGTTGCAATCAGACTGGTATTTTGCTTTTTCCCATAGAACACCATATTGCAAAAATCTGCTACTACAAGCCAGTCGCTTCCTTTGTATTCGTGACCGCCCTCCCTGATGTGCAATGCATTTTTTCCGTCGGCTCCAAGGAACTGGTAAACCTCGTCGGCTGCCATCCACGTAATCTGGGTTCCGTAGGGATTTGCCCAGGTATCTCCAAGTCCGTCCATGGTAAGAAGAGCCCTCGGCGCAATCAAAGCCTTTACTGTATGGAGGTCAAAGGGAAACTGCTCCTCATCCTTTACCTGGCCAAGCTTTTCCATATCAATAGATTTCATCATGGAAAAAATATCTGTCTCTTTCATCGTTCCTCGCGTGATGTCACTCTGGCGCAGACCGTATTTCCCAAATTCGTCATTCCACCAGAAAGGGAAAAAATCAGCAATGCTGCCTGCGCTCTCACAACAGCCTGTTCCCTCGCCAAGGCGTCCGCCCAGATAACGGAAGCATCCCGCTCCTCCGCACCCTGAACCGCTGGCGGCGCACACTGCTATCCTCTCGTCGTAAACCGCCGCACACAAGGCAACCTTTCCCCCTCGGGAATGACCGGTAGCCACAAGCCTGTCCATATCCGCATAAGCAGTTTTTTCCAGATAATCGATTATCCTGCTGTGCCCCCAGCTCCACATAGCGATAGCGCCCCAGTCATACTCCGGGTAAGCTCTCGCAAGAGGGCCTTCCATTGCTTTTGCAGAATCCGCCGCCAAATCCTCTTTATCGAATTCAGCGATGGCATAGCCATACTCGCATACCAGCTTTTCTTCCTCAGGGCATCCATAACGCCCCTTAAACTGGTTCCAGGTAATTACCGGTACTTTTCCCCCGCCGGAGGGACGGGTTATATGTACAAGCATCGACACCTGATTCGCCGGCTCATCGTCTGGCCCAAACATAATACGTATTGTTTCCGCCAGAGCCTTTCCTCCGTAAATTCTCCTGGAATACAAAAGTTCTCCTTTAGTATTTGCAGGCGCGGGGGGCATATGACCATACATATAATGGGCAAGCATTTCCTTTAAATACTCCCTGTGTATCATCCACTCTTCCCTTGTTTTTACCTTGCTGCCGTCCGGCTTCAAAAAAGGGTCCGGCAGTTCGCAGATGCGGGGCAGTTCTTCCTTTGGCAAAAAATTCATTCTTTTACACCTCCTATCATCATTCCTGATACAAAATATTTCTGTACAAACGGATAGATACATAAAATTGGAACTGTTGATACTACAATAGTAGCATATTTTACAATCTCCGCAAGAGCTGTCACATTCGTGGAATCCCCTGATGTTGCCAAAATCGACTCTGAGGAGCTGGTAAGCAGTATTTCCCTCAGGAAAATCTGTAACGGGAATAAATCTCTCGTACGCAGAAAAATTGTGGGGAGCATCCACTCGTTCCATCTTGCCACTGCATAAAACAACACAATTACCGCCGTAGATGCCTTACTAAGCGGAATCATAATTTTCGTCAGGCATACAAACTCGGATGCACCGTCCATTTTTGCCGCCTCAATCAGACTTTCCGGTATACTGTCAAAAGCAGAACGAAGCACAATTACATTATAAGTACTCAGTGCAGCCGGCAAAAGTACCGCCCAGCGAGTATCTATAATATGAAGCTGCTGAACCCACAGATACAGCGGAATCAATCCTCCGTTAAAATACATTGTAAACATAATCAAAAGCGTCAGCGGCTTACGGAACATATAATTTTTTCTCGAAAGCACATAAGCTCCAAGAAAAGTAAGCGCCATGCTAATCAACGTTCCCGCCACCACATAAAAAATCGTATTCAGATAGCCCGTTGCAATATCCTTTGTAAACACCTGTTCATACCCGTCCAGGCTGAACCCGGCAGGCCTTAACAGGATTGAAAAGTCATGCTTGATAAACCGGTTCGGCTCACTGAACGAAGCCAGTACCACATACAAAAACGGATACAGGCATATGATACCCACCAGTGCCAGCAGCACGGTATTTGCGATATCAAAAATATGCTCGCCGGCCGTTCTTTTTTTCATCATTCTATTATCCTCTCTATTTGCGACTTATCCCGCCTCTACCACAGGCTGGTTTCGCTGACCTTTGCACTGAACTTGTTTACTGCTACCACCAATATGAAATTTATCAGTGAATTGAACAGACTCACAGCCGCACTGAAACTAAAGTTTGACTCAATCAGCCCTTTCCTGTAAACAAAGGTGGAGATAACGTCTGCTGTTTCGTAAGTACTGGTGTTATATAAAAGCAAAATTTTGTCATATCCTACCGACATAAACTGCCCGACCCTTAAAATAAACATAATGATTATCGTAGGCAAAAGCCCCGGCAACGTCACGTTTATTATTTTTCTGAATCTACCTGCGCCATCTACTGAAGCAGCATCATATAATGTGGGGTCGATGCCTGAAAGCGCCGCCAGATAAATAATGGAATTCCAGCCGATAGTCTGCCAAAGGTCACTGAGTACATAAATAGAGCGGAACCTGTCAGGGTTAAGCAGCATGGTTTCCGGCGTCCCTCCGAAAAAACTGATGATGGAATTAATCAGCCCGCTGCTTTGTGTGAATTCCTTGATAATACCGCAAATCACCACCAAGGAAATAAAGTGCGGCAGATAGCTGACTGTCTGAACCGTTTTCTTAAAGGCTTTATTCCTGACCTCATTCAACAGAAGCGCAAATATAATCGGCGCCGGAAAGCACACGGCAATCGTATACAAACTGATTAAAAGCGTGTTGCGCAGCGTCCGCCAGAAATATGGTCCTGTAAAAAAGCTGATAAAATGCTTAAAGCCAGTCCATGGACTTCCCCAAATTCCCGCCCCAAGGCTGAAATCCTTAAAGGCAATCTGCAGTCCGTAAATCGGAATATAGCAAAAACAGATATAAAATGCCAGCACGGGAATGGCCATCAGATAGATTCCCCGGTTTTTTTTCAAATCCCGCTTTGCCCGGCTTAAAAATGTTTCCTTTTTATTCATGAATTTTCCCGACCTTCCTTATTCGGCAGTCCTGTTGTTATATCGTTCAAGAGCGGATTCCTGTATGGCAATCACATCATCAAGCCCCATTTTTTTCAGGTTTTCCACATACTTGTCAAAATTATCCAGGGACTCCTGGCCCATGATAAATTTGGAATACATTTCGTCTGCATACGTATTTATCTCATTAAACTTGGAGGCATAATCACTGGATTCCGAGGATAATATTGTTGTTGACGGCAGTCCTGCAGGCTGTGTGCCGTTCTTTGCCCACAAATCAAGCGATGCAATATTTTCATCAACCTTTCCTTCTTCCAGGGTGTAATCTGTTTTGGAAACCAATCTCTGCCAGTGGTCCATCGGGAACGGCCCATTCAGCTGCCGGTACTGTGCATGAGCCTGAGACGGACTGAGTCCCAGGTCATTATGAATAATCTGGTCCGTAAATTGCGGCCAGCCGTCAACCATCTCATAAGACTCTCCTTCAATTCCCCAGTTAACCAGTCTTTCTCCCTCCTCGCTCCAACAGTAATCCAGAAGCCTTACAGCCGTCTCTATATCCTTACAGGATGTTGTGATAGCTGCTCCTGCATTTACATAGGGATAATTTGCCTGGAAATAATACAGCTTCTGTCCCTCTTCGCGGACAGGATTCGCCACGCCTACAGGATAGAAAGAGGCTTCCGGGTTCTCCTCCAGTACCTGAGTGCGCAATGTTCCCAGTCCTGCCGGCATCATTTCAATCCATGCGCCAACCTCGCCGTTTACTACCTTTGATTGCAAAGTGGTACGGTCCTGCACCATGAAATCCGGGTCCAAAAGCCCTTCGCTGTAAAGCTTATTCATAAATTCCAAATATCCCCGGTATCCCTCTTGAGCCGGCCCGTACTGGATAGTTCCGTCCTCGCGAATTCCAAATGCGGTTGCGCCGCCCATTGCCGTTACCGGAAGAGTAACATCAAATGCAGTTGCAAAGCTCTGCGCCATACATCCAAACATGTTCATGTAGGATAATGGGTATTTAGCGCCCTTTTCATCCTTAAAAGCCTTTAACGTATTATACCAGTCATCAAGCGTCACCGGGATATCAAGCCCCAAATCATCCAGCCAGTCCTTACGGATAACCAGACCGATAAAAGGCTCATAGAAAGGTTCTCTGTCAATTGCCGACTGCCATACATCGCTACTGTCGGAAGTGGATGTATATATTCCGGGGAAACAATATATATTTCCTTCATCTGTAGTAATTGCTTTTTCCATATCCGGATGCCTTTCCAGATAAGCGGCCAGATTCGGCGCATATTCTTTAATATAATCATTCAATGCATAAATTTTTCCATCTGCAACCGCCGCATCCGGCCCTCCGGGATAAGCGGTTCCCCAGGAATAATACATAATATCCGGCAATTCACTGCTTGCTTCATCATCTGTCATGCGCTTTGTGTCGCACGTTCCCGCCAGCTCTTTAT
>CAMSTM010000080.1 GCA_947063675.1 uncultured Lachnospiraceae bacterium
CAGTTGTCAATTTTCAAGTGGCATCTCATTCATTGAGATTCCGAGAAGTTATATTAGTTCCGCAAGCTCTCTGCCTCTTTTATATAGTATAGATTACGGCATGCCTTACTTTATTTCAACAAATAATAAAGTGAATTTTACTTTATTTTAACTTTATTTATTGCAAATATTTGCTTTTTCATTATACTGGTAAATAGAGATTTTTACAGGGAAAGGAAGCGATGAAAATGGCCGTCACTGCAAAAGAACTGGCGAAAAGACTGGGAATATCGGCAACTGCCGTTTCCATGGCGCTTAATAACAAAGCCGGGGTCAGCACGGAAACCCGTGCCAGAATCATTAAAGCCGCGGAAGAATACGGGTACGACTTTACTAAAATAAAAAGCGACCCTCTGCGGAGCGGTTCCATCTATATTATTTTCTATAAGACCCATAACGCCATCCTTTCCTATACTCCCATTTTTAATGAGCTTTACGACGGCGTAAGAGGGGAGTGTCAGAAAGAAAATTTTACCGTGAAGATGATGCAGTTTTACGAGAAGGTTGACGTCCTTGAGGACTGCTTTTCCGATTTGCGTATTTCCGACTGCAAGGGCATCATCCTTATGGGAACGGAAATCCGGCAGGAAGCCTGCCAGCGTTTTCTCTCCCTTGGCTATCCTACGATTCTTCTGGACACCTGTTTTGATTCCCTTGACTGCACCAGCGTTCTGATTAACAACTCTCAGGGGGCGTATCTTGCCGCCAATTATCTTATCGGCACCACCGGCGCGCAGCCCGGCTACCTGCAGTCAAGCTACTCCATCCCGAACTTCATCCAGCGGCAGGAGGGTTATTTTAAGGCAATAAAAGAAAGCGGGATGTCTCCGTCCCGCTCCGTTATTCACAGGCTTTCCCCGTCCATTGAGGCTGCCATGGCAGACATGCTGGAAATCATAGACAGGAACGACCCCCTTGCCGGGTGCTACATTGCCGACAACGATATCATTGCCATCGGCGCCATGAAAGCGCTTATGCTCCGCGGCTACAGGGTTCCCGAGGATATCTCCATAATCGGATTTGACAACATCTCCGAGAGCAAAATCGTGGAGCCGTCCTTAACTACAATGGATGTGCCGCGCCATTATATAGGGAAAACCGCCGCCAAGCTGCTGATTGAGCAGATTGACTCGAAGGTGGTGCATACCTCCAAGGTGGAAATTTCTGCAAGGCTTGTGAAGCGGTTTTCTGTGATGGGGCCGCAGCCCCTCTGATTTTGCTAAACCAGAGCAGGCGACGGCAAAAATAAAGCCGCCGCTTCCCGAATTTTTATTCGCCAAAGCGGCAGCTCCTGTTTCATTTCAATCCGTATTTCCCTTACCGGAACAGCTCCGCTGCCTTTTTCATCCTTTCGGAAATTTCCACGCCAAAAGGACAGCGTCCCTCGCAGCCCTTACAGCCGATACATTCGCCGGCTCCGTGTTCCAGCGCAAGGTAATGCTCCCGCACCGTGGCCGGAACCTCCTTTTGCATAACGGCAAGGTCATAATATTTATTTACCATTGCGATATCGATTCCTGACGGACAGGGTTTGCAGTGCCCGCAGTATGTACACTCGCCCTGCCCGAAGGTATGGCGGGGAGCTTTGGCCAGCACCGACGCGTAATCTTTCTCCTCGTCGGAGGCGTTCTCATAGGCCACCGCAGCCTCCACATGTTCCGGGCTGTCATATCCGGCCATAACCGCCGCAACCGCCGGACGGGTGAGGCAGTAATGGATGCACTGCACCGGCGTTAAGGCAACCCCGAAAGGAGAACGCCCCTCGTCAAACAGACGGCCTCCGGCGTAAGGCTTCATAACGGTAAGCCCCACATCCTTCTGCTCGCACAGGCTGTAAAGCTCCGTTCTCGCCGGGTCGATGCCGCCTAAGCCCTCCTGGTATTCCTCTGCAAAATAATCGTCTATGTTTTCGGTGGGAGGAAGAAGGTCAAAGGCCGGGTTGATGCTAAAAAGAAGCATTTCCACCAGTCCGCTTTCCACCGCCTTTTTGGCCGTTGCCGGATTGTGGGTGCTCATGCCGATGTGGCGGATTTTTCCGCTTGCCTTCAGCTCTTTCACATACTCAATGTAAGGCCCGTTCATAAGCGCGTCCCAGTCGGATTCCTCGTCCACAAAGTGAATCATCCCCAAATCAATGTAATCTGTCTTAAGCCTTGCCAGCAGGTCCTCAAACGCTTCCCTGCACTTATCCACGTCGCGGCTGCGGACATACTGGCCGTCCTGCCAGGTGGAACCGATGTGTCCCTGGATAAACCAGCTCTCCCGCCTGCCCGCAAGCGCTTTTCCGATATTGGAGCGCACATTAGGCTCGGACATCCAGCAGTCCAGAATATTAATACCCAGCCTTTCGGCGCAGTCGATAATGGCTTTGCATTCCTCGTAATTATGGCGCTCCAGCCACTCCGCCCCAAGTCCAATCTCACTGACCATCAAATTTGTTTTACCAAGACGTCGATAATGCATAATATCCCTCCTGTACTTTTTATTTGAATATTCATTTTACATCAAATACCGGTCTTTTGAAAGGGATATTTTCAATTTCGCCTGTCAGTGCCTGTTCTATCCGCGCCTTGAAAGCGCTTATACTCCGCAGCTATAGGGGTCCCTAAGGTGGTGCATACCTCCAGGGTGGAAATTTCCGCAAGGCTTGTAAAGCGGTTTTCACGAAATCCCTTTCTCGTAACTTTTTATAAAACATTCATGCTTCTTATTTTTTTTATTATAATTTATTCCCACTAACAAGAGCTTTCCTGCATACTTTTCCAGAGTGCCGGTGTATCCCCTTTCCTCAATCTGGCCGATTGCGCCCTGTGCTGATTCATCCCACTTCAATTCTATAATCATTGCAGGCTTATCAGTATGCTTTTCAGGCCAAAACACAATATCTGCAAACCCCTTACCTGTTGGCAGTTCTCTTATCAGAATATAATCTTTCTGCGCAACATAATAAGCAATCGTAATAACACAGCTTAAAGAGTTTTCATTATTGTAGGAAAGCACCGATGTATTTGCCAGATGGATTTCATCAATTCCTTTTGCCACCGCTTCCGTATCTCCCCGCAACGTGGCTTCCAATAAATCCTCTGATGCCTGAAGTGCTGTTGAAATACCTTTCCACCCGCTGTTTTCCACTGCATTTTTAAATTCGTCCGCCACTTCCTGATTGGGAATATACACTTCCTTTCTCACGGAATCATAAGCCAGGTAGCCAAGATGAACAAGCAGCGTCAGAACATCATCTTTGCTCTTAATGTTTGACATATCATTCTGGAACGTTCTGGTATTAATCCTGCATTTCCCTCCGCCAAGCATGGATATAATTGCGTCCTTCAGACCGTCTTCATTTAATCCGATATAGTATTTTAAAGACTCATAGGTCTCCGTCTCTGTCCAGTAATCGCCAAATTCTTCATTACAGATTGCCTGCACAACAGAGTTTGGACTGTACACAGACTGCACCCTGCTGAAAGAATAGCCGTCGTACCACTTTTTGGCATCTTCAAAATTCATTCCGTATTTCTGGCAGAGCGTTTTTACCTCACTTTCTGTAAAGCCCGTATACTCTGCCAGCTTTTTGGGCTGCAGCATCGTATATTCTCTGAAATCAGTCAGAGCCGACTGTGTTCCGTATTTCTTAATCGGTAAAATTCCTGTCATATAAGCAGCTTCTATCATCTTGTCTGTCATGCTGCTCTTAAATAACCCCCGAAGCAGTTGAAGATATTCTTCCTGCAAATCTGTATTTTCCTTTGCCTCTCTGAACAGTGCGTCCCACTCGTCAATGATAATAATAAATCTATGCCCTGTCATTTCGGCAATCTGAGCAAGTACTATCGGCAATGAAGTTTCTTTTTTTACAGCCGTATAGACACTGCGCAATTCAGAGATAACCTGTTCCTGAAGGTAACAAACCACATCTCTTACATTTTTAACAATTGAAATAAACCATGTAATATCCAGATATATCACATCGAATTTATTCAGGAAATCCTCAAACATGGAATCCCCGGCAATTTTCAAATCCTGAAACAGCTCTCTGGAATCACAGCTTTTATCGTAATATGCACACAGCATCTGCGTGGCAAAGGATTTACCGAAACGCCTTGGCCTGCTGACACATGTAAGTTTATCTTTCGTTCCAAGTGTATTGTTGACAAACGCAATCAACCCGGATTTATCAACATAGAACCCTTTCCGCACGGACGCAAAACCCGCATTTCCGATATTCAGATACATTCCCATGCTATTCACCTGCTCCTTCCCGAAATTCCAGACATATTTCTCTTATTTGTTATCAGGCTTCAAATCATATTTAACTGAATCATATTTATATTACCGTATGAACCTTTCAAATGCAATGAAAGAAATCACGCTGTCATGTTTTCAGGTTATCACTTCCGCCTATATCAGGCAGAAAAAACCGGAAGAGGCATATCATCTGGTCGCCCAGCATGATATGCCTCCTGTATTTTTTATTTGAATATTCATTTTACATCAAATACCGGTCTTTTAAAAGGGATATTTTCAATTTCACCTGTCAGTCAAAATTATACTCCATGGAAATTGCTGCCCAGAGACAGCCGCATACGGCCTCCTGTCCGTTTACTTTCCGGGGATAATACACATAATCCTCATAGGATTTCTGCACGCAAAGCCCCTCGCAGGCGCCGTGGACGTCAATCAGTCCCTCTTCGTTTGTCACCATGCGGCTTTTTACGCCCTCATAGCCTTTCCGCGCCGCGGCTTCATAGTCTTCGCCTTCCACAATCCCGAGACGAAGCGCGCGGCTTAACGCGTAAGTGAACATGGCGCTGCCGGAAACATCGCACCAGTTGTCCGCGCCCTCCGGCTGGTCCACCACCTGATACCACAATCCGGACGCGTCCTGTACCTTCAAAAGCCCGGCCAGAAGTTCTTTTAACTGCTTTTTCGCCGTGGCGTAAGCGGCGTGCTTTGCCGGAACCAGTTCCAGCACTTCCGATAAAATCAGGGCGTACCAGCCCAGCCCCTCGCTCCAGATACAGGGGGACTTTCCCTCCGCCCCGGCCCAGGGCGTCTCCTCATTCTCGCTGTATGCGTGAACCAGCAGCCCGTCGTGGGCGTGGCAGTACCGGTAAATCAGTTCAAGCTGTCTTTTGGCCTCGTCAAAGCAGGCCGGCTCATGGAAGGCTTTCCCGTAGCGGCAGTAAAACATCTGGCCCATGAAAACGCCGTCCACCCACATCTGGCCGGGTGTTCCCGTCCTGCCGTGCAGAAATCCCCCCTCTTTCGTTCGGGGATAGTCCGCAAACGCCTCGTAAATCCGGCGGCAGGCTTTTTCGTAGCGCGCCTCCCCGGTCTGCTCATACATCCACACCAGAATGGAACCGGCCATCATGTCGTCCATGCTGCCGCCCTTAAATCCGATAATCTCTCCCTCGAGCGTCACATGGGATTTACAGTATTCATAAATGTAATCCCGGTACCGCTCGTCTTTTACTGCCTCCCACAGTCTGGAAAAGCCAATCAGGAGATACCCCTGCGGATAGCACCAGTCTCTGTAGGGATAGTCTGACGCTTTCGGATGCCTTTTCATTACGGTCTCCGCAAGCCCGCGTGCAAAATCTGTCTTCATTTTATTCTCGCTCCTTTTCCGTCCGTTCCGGCGCTTCCTTTTTCACCGAAAGGGGCCATACGCCCTCCGGCGTCATTTTCCCGAAAAGCACTGCCGCCGCTGCTTTAATGTTCTCCGGGGAGGTAGCGAAGGTCACCAGCACATTTTGAGCGTTTTTCGGAATGGAAATCTCCTCATAGGGCGTGTTGGTGACGATAACCACCCTGACATTCGGATGCAGCCTTATCTGCTCCTCCCAGAAATCCCTGTTTCCGGCTTTTCCGCGTAGAAAATAGTTTGTGGCAATCACGGCGTCATAGTCCGAAAGAGCCCCGGCAATCTGCTCCCGGTCAATGTCGTCGTAGGAATAGGAGGTTTCCAGATACGCCGCCTTTTCATTGTAGCGGACGCACTCCTCATACAAAATACCGGAATGCCAGTACATATCATTGTACTCTTTCACCTTCTGCTCCACCACAAGAACCTTTTCTTCCCGCACCGGAATCATGTTTTCCCGGTTCCTCTCTATCAGCACGCTCCGTCTGGCCGCCTGACGGGCCAGCTCCTTTATGGCTTTATCCTGCAGCACCTTTTCCGGTTCCCCGGTATTTTCCGCCGGCCCAAACAGGCCGTACTCATATTTCAGATTTAAAATCCGGTATACCTTGTTATCCAGCTCCTCCATGGTAATACGCTCTTCCCGGATAAAGGTTCCGATGGCCTCTATGACCTCCTCCACCAGATGGTTTTCCGCTTTCATCAGAACGATATCGGCCCCCGCCGCCAGAGACAGGGCGCACGCGTTCGCGACGCCGTATCTGGTTGCAATTCCGCCCATAGTCATACTGTCCGTGGTGATTACGCCCTCAAATCCCAGCTCCCTGCGCAAAAGCCCGGTGATTACCTTTTCGGATACCGTGGCGATATTATCCGGGTCGATTGCCGGGAAAATGCTGTGGGCAATCATAATCGAGGGCAGAAGCCCTTCCGCAATCAGCTCTCTGTAGGGAAGGAGTTCTCTCTCCCTTAAGGTTTCCCCGTCCACGTCGATAACCGGCACCTTAAAATGAGCGTCCACATCGGAATGGCCTCTTCCCGGAAAATGTTTACCGGTGGCAATCATTTTTTCCTCTTTTAAGCCTCTGCAGGTTTCTCTTGCATAGGTCACCACATCCTCGGCGTTATCGCTGTAGGCTCTGGTGTAAATCTCCGGGTTGGCCGGCTGCGAGTTGACGTCCAGCACGGGGGAATGCATCCAGTTAAAGCCCACCGCCTTTCCCTGTCTGGCCACCGCCCTTGCAATCTCATACGCCATCTTCGGCTCATCCGTTGCCCGGATTCCCATAGGCTTTGTAAAGAGCTGGACTCCCCCGAAGAAGAAGTCCGCGCTGCTGCCGCCCTCCTGGTCATAGGAGAAATGCAGGGGAATCGACAGGGGACGGTTTTTGGCGCGGGCCTGCAAATCATCCAACACCGCTTTGTACTGGCCCGCCGTGGGAACCGGGGCGTTTTTCGGAAAACGGATTCCGTCCGCGTTCTCCAGCTTCACCACCGTCTTGTTGCTGTTCGGGTCCACATAACTGCCAAACTGTCTCATATCACAGGACAGGCGCAGACCTCCGCAGTGATATTTTTCAATAAACCTGTAAATATGGGCTCTGGGTACGGTTCCCGCAAATCCCAGCGTCAGCACCGCCCCGATTTTCTGCTCAAGGGACATTCTCTCAACCAGATTTTTTATGTAAGTATTTTTCTTTTCCATCCTGCTCTCCCGACTTGTCTTTACAAATTGTATTAATAGGCTTCCCTCTTATAAGGCGTCAGAATTTCGTCAATCGCCGCCAGCTCTTCCGCCGAAAATTCCAGATTTCCCATAGCCTTTAAGTTATCGTCAATCTGGGATAAGCGGCTGGCTCCGATAATCAGCGTGGATACCGGCTCGCTTCGATAACACCACGCCAGCGCCATCTGCGCAAGTGTCTGCCCCCGCTTTGCGGCTATCTCATTGAGCTTTCTGGCTGTGGAAACCTTATCTTCCGTTATCTGTTCTTTATTTAAGAACACGCTTTTTCCGGCCGCTCTGGAGCCCTCGGCAACACCGTTGAAATACCGGTCGGTGAGAATCCCCTGCGCAAGGCACATGTAAGCCGCCGCTCCCACGCCGTTTTTTTCCAGCGCCGGAAACAGATTTCCCTCGGGCCTGCGCTCAAACATATTGTAATTGACCTGATGCACCAGACAGTGGATTCCTTTGGCCTCCATAGCCGTCAGGATTGCTTCCGTCAGCACGGAATCATAGTTGGAAATGCCCACATACAGCGCCTTCCCGGATTTTACGATGTATTCCAGCGCTTCAATGGTCTCCTCAATGGGTGTGTTCCTGTCCGGCCTGTGATGGTAGAACAAATCCACGTAATCCAGTCCCAGCCTCTTTAAGCTGTTATTGCAGGACGCTACCAGATTCTTTTTGGAACCCCACTCCCCGTAAGGCCCCGGCCAGTGGCGGTATCCCGCCTTGGTGGCGATAAAAAGCTCATCCCTGTAAGCAGCCAAGTCTTTCTTTACAATCTTTCCGAAACATTCCTCCGCGCTTCCCGGAGGAGGCCCGTAATTGTTTGCGATGTCAAAATAGGTGATTCCTCTGTCGAAAGCGCCCAGAACCATTTCCCGGGCATTGGAATAAGAAGATTCCTCCCCGAAATTATGCCATAACCCCAGCGATAAGAAGGGCATCATCACGCCGCTTTTTCCGCATCTTCTGTACAGCATATCGTCATATCGTGTTTCACTTGCCGTATACATTCTTTTTCCTCCTTAACATTTCTCCACTTTAATCGTCTCGCCCGCCTGCGTCCTGATGCAGGCAACTGCGTCGTTTCCTTCATAGCGCACGCCATCCGCCGCCGTCATTTTAAATTTTCCTTCCCCGAAAGGATTGCACAGCCTTAAGTCGCCTCCAAGGGTTGATAAAATCCGTATTTCTCCCGGAACGCCCTTTCTTATAGAAGCCTCCGTCTGAAAGCCTCCCTGGCACCACAGACTAAAATCTGCGTCCCAGTCCTTTGGAACCGCGGCAAACAGCTTAATGACAGGTTCCTTTGCGGGCGCGCCGCCGCTGCTCTGGCAAAGGGCGAGCTGTACGGCTGCTGCCACGTTGCCCAGCCTCTGGGCGCTGATACAGTTGACGCCCTCCCTCACCGTAAGCCGGTTTTCAAACTGCGGAACCCTGCCCGTATCGGCAAAATAGCAGTATTCCACTTCCGCGCTCGTACAGTCAAGCTGTGCGTTGGCAATCTCCTTAAACTCCTTTGCAAACCCATGGGCGGCATACATTCTTGCACAGCCGGACATCTCGGATACCGTATAGCGACTCACCGTCCCATGCTTTTCCACCCGCGCTTTCAGGGTATCCTGGCTGATTTTGTACACCTCAGGCTCCGCGTACTGCGTTACATAGGAAGACAAATCGAAATGGTCGCAGGGGTACAGGCTTGGCTGTCCCTGGTCCTTATCCAGAATCGGTTTTCTGCCGTTGGACCACATAACCGCGTCCCCTTCCTCCGGCCTGCAGGTATCGCCTTCCATGGCAGTTGTGGGCAGGGGCGCCATATCCGCTTCAAACTGCTCCCATTTTTCCCAACTTTCTCTGTCGGCGTCCAGTATCTTTGCCGCCTTTATGAGAATCGGTACCATCGCCCGCATACCCGCTACATTTTCCATGCCGTCCGTACAGCCGAAATAGGCTTCTCCGGTGCAGGTTTTGTAGATGTGGTACTTTCCGTCATCCGCCTTTACCGTCAGTGGGAAATTCATAAAAAATTCCGCCACGCCTTTGATAATGGGGTAAGCCTCTTCCCTTAAGAATTTCTCATCCCCCGTATAAAGATACTGCTTCCAGAAATTATACGCTATGGCCGCCTGAGAACCGAACATATAAGTGGTGGCTCCGTAAGGGCCGCAGCCCCGCTCGTCGTATACCACTCTTCCGTCCTCATAATGCTCGTAAAACTTGTAATTATAACGGGACTCATGGGGCGCCTTTCTGTCCACAAAGTCTGCGAACCGCTCTGACTTCTCCTCCCAGGGCCTGCGGAACAGATACAGCTCCCTCATCTCCGCCGCGATATCCTCCGGCAGAACCTGAGGCCCGTTAAACCATGTAACCTCAGGGATATACATTCCTTCCGTGTCGAACTGCTGTCTGGCAGCCGTCCTGCACGCCTCGCTCATGCCGCCGTAAAAGGAAAACAAAGGTTCCATCAGTTCAAAATGGCCGGACGCCTGAACCGCGTTGTAATAAAGGCTTAAATTGTTCCACCACTGCATGGTTCCCCAATGGCGGTAATCTCCTCCGGGCGAGAAAATCATGCCGCCGAAGTTGGGCGGATATTTTCCTTTAGAGCTGGAGTTCATCAGATAAAAGAAATAGGTGTAATGCGTCTCCAGCTTCTGTGCAATACCGTCTCCGCTTTCCATCTGCACGTAGGATTTTTCCCAGAAATCGGCCCATTCCTTTTGATGCTGCTCCCGCATGGCCTCTGCGCCTTTGGCCGAAGCGGCCTGCGCCTTTTTCAGCACGGTCTCCACGATATCCTCATCCTTTGAAAAGGTGGCCGCGCTGACCATATAAACGGTAAAATTCTTTGTGAGGGGCCGGATACACAGCCGCATCTGCGTTTCCTGGGGCTTGCCGATGACGTCAAACTCTCTGCCGGAAATCTCCATGGACTGCCTGCCGCCGGTCTCGTTGTTCATTCGGATGACCGCCTCTGCTCCCTCCACCCAAACGGCCAGAGCGCTGGCGCAGTAATGCTCGTTTTGGGTGCATTCTTCCTTTTCCGTAAAGACCTGCCGCAATACCACGGTATCCTTTTTGGCTCCCTTTACGGTCTCTGCCGTAAGCCTTGACACCGCCAGATTGCTCAGAGTGCGGAATTCCGACGGCCGCATCATATCCACCTTCACCTGAACGCTGCCTTCGTAATCCCTTTCGTCTTTTACCTGGACGCAGAGGGCTCCCTGTCTGGCACTGGCAAACACGCCGGCTTCCACTTTATCGCCCCGGATAACGGCCTCCGCCTCATAGAGGGAAAGATGCTGCACGGTGTTCTCCCCGAACACGTCGTCGCCGTAATCCACAAAATCCACGTCCACAAAACCGATTCCGTATCCGTAATCCGAATGCCGCCGGTTGAAGCTGTTGGTATAGCTGTTTGCCGCGAACACGTCGCATCTGTTTACCGCAAACTTCAGCGCCGAAGGCGAGGTAAAGAGCATCGCCCCCATTTCCCCATCGCCTATGGGAAAGCCGCCCTCCCGGCGCTTTACCGTTCCCTGATAATGTAAATCCCCGCGGGATACCAGTTCTTTTCTGCTTAATTTATCCATCAAAATCACTCCTGCTCTTTCTCAACTTTTTTTGAAGTCTGATAGGGCTGACAGAGCCTTATCGTCATACCCCTCCCCGCCCTGCCGGAGATGCGCAGCCCGTAGCTTTTCCCGTAGGCCAGCTTCAGTCTCCTGTGGACATTGGAAAGGCCGATTCCCCTGCCGTTTTGTTCCCCGTCCGTTACATACTCCATATCTTCCACGTCTATGGAGGGGCCTCTGCCGTTGTCCGTCACGTCAACCAGAAGCTTTTCTCCCTCCCTGAATGCGCGGATGCGGATAAAATGTCCCGGTTTTACCCCGTCCGCAAAGGCATGTTTAAAAATATTTTCCACAATGGGCTGCAGACAGAGCCGCAGCATGGCGGCGTCCTGCGCCTCCGCAATATTAATTTCCAGTTCGGGCATCTTACCCTGACGGTACTGCTGAATCTTTAAATAATTCTTTACATGCTCGATTTCTTCCGTAATCCTTACCGGAACCAGAGGATTCTGCACCGCATATCGGAACATCTTGCTGAGGGCGTCGGTAATGTTGGAAACCGCCTCCGCGTCCTCCATCACGGAATACATATTGATTGCTCCCAGCGTATTGTACAGAAAGTGCGGATTAATCTGAGTCTGGAGCGCTTTCATCTCCGCCCTGCTTCGCTCCGTCTCGTTCTTCTGGTTTGCAAGCTGGGTGGCATAGACGCTTTGGATTAAAAAGTAGGCCAGCGCGGAAGCCATCAAAACCGCCACCGTTCCCACAATCAGAAAAGTCCTGTTCAGGCTCCAGACAGAGTTGTGGTATATCTGTCTTGGCACCGCGACCACCGCCGTCCACCCGGTATAATCCGATTTGTCCCAGACATAAAGCCTCTCTTTTGCTTCTTTCGGTCCCTCAAAGAAATCGGAATCCCGGCCAAGGGACAGATAAAGCTTTTCCTTCTCCCAGGAATCCTCCATGTTTCCGTAAACGGCATCCCCGTTTTCGTCCAGCACCAGCACCCGTATGCCGTCCAGATTTTTATTTTCCCATATCCTGTCAAGCTCCGTCCGCTTTATGGACATCAGAAAATACCCAAGGGGCTGAAGGTCCTTATAGGAATAAATGTACCTGCCCACCGTCACAAATCCGCTCTCTTTTTCCTCCGGCATGAAAACAGTGATTTTCCCGCTCTTTTCCACTCTCTGCGCCAGAGCCGCCGTCTCCTCTTTCCCGATGCTGCGGTCGCTGGTGTAATAAAAGCCGTTGTTTCCCAGCACCTGAAAGCTGCTCACCAGAGAATTGTTCAGAAACAACTCCACCGTAAGCTGATGCTCCAGCCAGGAATAAGCCTGCGCATACTCCACCTGGTCAAACTCCTGCCGGTAAAGGATGTTCAAAAGCTCCTCCTGAATCAGAGCCGTCATGGAGAGACTGTCGTATTCCCTGACGGCCTTATCCATATCGTAGGTAATATCCTGCACAATCATCTGCCAGTATTCCAGGTTGCGCTCCTGCATCTGACGGCTGTTTCTGTGGATTCCCGCGATACTGATGAACAGAACGGGCAGAATGATAATCAGCGCCAGACCTATAATAAAATGTATAAAATCCTTTTTTCCTTTTAATACCTTTGTCAAAGACTTAATCCCCTTCCCTCCCGGAACTGCGCTGGCGTTTTTCCGTAAAATTTCTTAAAAACACTGCTGAAATGGGAATAATCGCTGTACCCCACCTCTGCCGCCACCTGCGTTACCGTTTTGGAAGGGATACAAAGCTGCCTTCTGGCCGCCTCCATCCGTATTTCCGTCCTGTAATCCACAAATTTCTTTCCTGTTTTTTCCTTAAAAGCGGAACTGAAATGGGAGGAGGAAAATCCCAGCAGGGAGCAGAGCTCTTCCTGACTCATGGCCGGATTTGCCAGCAGATGCTCCCGCACCGTCTCAAGCAGTCCGTGCCGCTTGCGGTTGCTCGCCATTTCCCAGAGAATCTCCAGATTTTCCTCAAAATCATGTTCCTCAAAGGCGTCCGCCGGGAGCCGCTCCCCCAGCCTGTCGGATATCTTATCCGCGGTATTTAAAATGATTTCCTTTAAAATTTCATTGCCGGACCTGCTGCCCATACCGGAAAGGCTGTCTCTTGCCTCCTTACCCGTGCGCTGCCAGGCCTCCTTATCCTGATTCCACAAAGCCTCCGCAAGCCCCGTAACCAGACCGTCCATCTTGCTGTATTTTAAATGGATTCCGGATTCCTCCCGTTTTCTGACCACTTCTTTTAACACTTCAATCAGCTTTGTTTGGGAAACCGGCTTTAGCACATAATCGGACACGCCGTATTTAATCGCTGCCTGAGCGTACTTGAAATCGTCATAGCCCGACAGCACCACAATCCCCGGGCGCATTCCCCTCTCCCGGATGCTTTTGCACAGCATAAGCCCATCCATGCGGGGCATGCGGATATCCGTAATGACAATGTCAAAATCCCCCTGCTCAAGCAGCCGCATTGCCTCGCAGCCGTCCACCGCCTCCGCAATTTGCCCGATGCAAAAATCGGATTTCTGAAGCATGGCCCGGATTCCCCTCCGAAAAACCATCTCGTCGTCCACAATTAAAATCTTATACATACTCTGTCCTTTCACTGCATGGATAGCCGGCTTTTATTTGCGGTGCTTTTAACCGCGGCAGCCTTCCAATCATAAGAAGGCTGCCGCATATGTTTTATCTTCTTTATTCCCGGATTTTAGCCGTACCGTTCTGGTACTGCGCGGTAGCTTCCGCGATAACCTCGGAGCCGCCCCGTTCCATCCATTCCTGTACAAAACTGTCAAAGTTATCAAGTGATTCCGTTCCAATCATTACCTTGGAAGCATAGTTGATAAACAGTTCCTGCTTATCCTCTTCCACGGAAAGCTCGGGATGCTCCACGATACTCTGCAGATTAATCGGCTGAATATACGTTAAAATATCGTCTTTTGCTTTTGTGTCGTAATACTCGATTGCCTCCGGGCCGCCTTTCATTGAATTCAGCGTAGCCCTGTCAATGCCGGCATCCTTTACTCTTCTTAAAAACTGAGGAATCACGTCAAAGGGATTAGGTGAAACCGTGGGAATCTCAAGATTCACGGTGCCGTCCTCGTTTACGGTGTAGAACTCGCCCTCAACGCCGTAGGTTAAAAATCTCTGTAAATCCTGGTCGGGCTCAAGCATTTTGTCGAAGAATTTAATAATTTCTTCCGGGTTTTTGCAGTTCGCGTTGATGTAATGTACGTTGGCCGTAGGAGTGAAAGCCGCATAGCCGTGCTTTCCGCCGTCAGGATTTAAAGGAGATGATACACATATCCACTCTCCGTCCGGCACATTTTCCTGAAGGGCAACATTGTAGCCCGGCAGTGCCGAAATATTCAGAACCATCATACCCACATCACCGGCGGCCGCTTTCTGGTCCCGCACCGTTCCGTTGTTTGTCAGACTTTCCGCGTCAATCAGTCCCTCGTCATACAGCTTTTTGTAGAAAGCCAGCGCATCCTTCATCTCAGGAAGAATGTAGGCGGGAACCACCTGTCCGTCTTCGTTTAACTGCCAGGTTGTAGGCACTACGCCGTAAGCCGCAAAGAATGTCTCGCTGTATTTGAACTTTTCCCTTCCGATAAAAGGATACTTCACACCTGCATTTTTAAATGCTACCAAAACATTATAATAATCGTCAAGGGTTTCCGGTACGTCCAGTCCCAGTTCATCCAGTAAATCTTTTCTGATTGCCGTACATCTTCTTGCGGTATTGCTCATAAAATCGCCTATTGCGTAAATATGTCCGTCCGGGCCTCTCAGCTCATCCCATACATTTGCCGGCACCTGCTCCATCAGGTTCGGTCCGTATTCCTCAAGCAAATCGTCAAGCGGCATAAACAATCCGTTGTCAATGGCTCCCGCCATAACCGAAGTATAAGGCATTTCTCCCGCAATCACGTCAGGGAAGTCCCCCTGCGCCAGCATCATGCCAAGTTTTTCCGTAAATCCGTCATGCTGAATCAGTGTAATGTCAAGGTCCACGCCCATCTTTTCCTCAAAGGCCAGCACATGCTCGTCGGCATTGATGTCGGGACAAGCCTGTACATAACTGTTTCCTGCCCTGAGCCCGATGGAAATTGTGGGATTATCCTGGCTCTTTGCCGTCTCTTCCCCGCTATCCTGCTCCTTAACCGTCTCCTTATTCCCGTCCGCCGCGGTATCCTTAGTCTCCTGCTTTCCTCCGCAGCCCGCCAGCATAACCAGTGCAAGCCCTAACGCCGCAATCCTTGTAAACTGTTTCTTTCTCATAACAAACCTTCCTCGTATAATAAGTTTGTAAGCAAGAAAAACAGCTTACAGACTTATTCTTTT
>CAMSTM010000081.1 GCA_947063675.1 uncultured Lachnospiraceae bacterium
CGCGCTCCTCCAAAAACTGCAGGCACTGCCCATAGTCCTGGCATGCAATCAGCTCCTTTCTTGCACTTTTAAATCTTTTGTCCTCCTATATGACATGCTGCGCAGGCTCCCTTCCGATGTATGAGGAAACCTGCCGCCGGATGATGTGTATTGCGGAGGTCTTTGACTTGAAAAACCTGCATCCCGGACTGTTTTTATCTCTGGAGCTTTCCGCAGCTCAGGGATTTTGCGCCCTGAATGAGAAAGCCCGTGCGCTGGAGCTTCTTGAGGATTATACGGAGCTGGTATTGTCGGATAAAAATCCCCTTACGCTCCATGGTGATTCCTATTTCACCCTTCTGGATGAATGGCTGGAACGCTGTCTGCCTCTGGGCAGCTCTCTGCCGCGGAGCGAAGCGGTCATCCGCAAAAGCATGGGAGAAGCCGTTGTAAACAATGCCGCTTTTGAATCGCTGAAAGAGGAACCGCGCTTTGAGAGGATTGCGCACCGCCTCAAATTTTAAGACTGTAAATGTGTCAGGGAGAAATATATGAATGCAATCGAAATCAACAATTTATCAAAAATATACGAGGGCGGCAAAAAAGCCCTGGACTGTGTCTCCATCACCCTGAATCAGGGAGAGGTTTTCGGATTCCTGGGGCCCAACGGCGCCGGAAAAACCACTGCCGTCAAGCTGCTTAGCGGTATGCTTACTCCCACGGAAGGGAGCTGCGCGCTGTTCGGCGTCAATCCTGCCAGGGAACCGGAGAAAGCCCACGCCATGTCCGGTGTGGTCACGGAACACGCCCAGATGTACGATAATCTGACCGGGATTCAAAATCTGGTATTTTACGGCTCGGTTTTCGGCCTTGGAAGGTTGGAAAGCAAAAAGCGGGGAATAAAGCTGCTTGAACAGCTGGAACTATCGGAGGCCGCAGACAAAAAACTCTCCGCCTATTCCACTGGTATGAGACAGCGCCTTTCACTGGCAAGGGCTCTGATTCATGAACCGAAGATTCTGTTCCTTGACGAGCCCACCTCAGGGCTTGACCCGGAAAGCGCCCAGAATGTCCACGCAATGATTCGCTCTCTGGCAAGGGAAAAGGGAATCACTGTTTTCCTCTGCACTCACCAGCTCCGCTACGCGCAGGAAATCTGTACCCGCTACGGCCTGCTTTCCAGCGGAAGGCTCCTTGCCGACGGAACTCTGGATGAGCTGCGCTCCCGGCTTTGTTCCGAAACCAGAGTAAGCCTGAAAGCCGCAAATGTTCCCCGCGGACTGCCCCTTACCCGGACAGGAAATCAGGAATATGAGCTTGCGGTTTCGTCACAGGAAGAAATTCCCGCGCTTGTGCGGCGGATTGTGGAGGCCGGAGGAGATATTTATCATGTTTCATCCTCTCTGCCTTCCCTTGAGGATATCTACTTTGCTCTTACCGCCGCAGGCAGCCGCTAAATGTATTAAACGAAATTTGTTTTGCAGGCAGGCATGTCTGCAAGCAGCCACCCGGCTCGTTGCCCGCGGGAATAAATGTCCGCAGACAAAAAACAATGAAAGAAAGGGAAAAAATGAAACAGGAAATGATTGCAATTATCAAAAAAGATTTACAGAGTATTATCAGCAACAGGCGCATGTTCCTTGTGCTGCTGGTAGTTCCCATTGTACTGACGGTCTTTATGCCCACCGTTTTTATAGTGACCATCCGCTTTGCGCCGGAGGAGAGCCGGGAATTTGAAAAAATACTGGAAATGCTGCCCATGACGGAGCAGACCCTGACCGGCAATCTGGCCTTTCTCGGACTTTTGCTGAACTATGTTCTTCCGGTGTTCTTTTTAATCATCCCGATAATGGCCGCCACCGTCATGGCCGCCAGCTCCTTTGTGGGAGAGCGGGAAAAACGCACGCTGGAAACGCTGCTCTACTGCCCGCTTTCCCTGAAACAGATATTCCGCTCCAAGGTGCTGGCTTCCTTTCTGCTGAGTATGTTTGTATCCTTTTCCTCTTTTCTGGTCATGCTGACCGTACTGGAAACGGAAATATACTTTTTTGAAAAAACTTTTCTTTTCCCGGACGCCAAATGGCTGCTGATTATGCTGCTGGTTTCCCCGGCAGTCTCGCTGATTGCCATTATCCTGATTGTCCGCACCTCGGCCAGAGCCCAGAGCATAGAGGACGCGCAGCAGGGAGCCGTTTTTCTCCTGCTTCCGGTTCTGTTTCTGGTTGCCGGACAGTTTACCGGAATCCTGCTGGTGAACGGCTGGATTTTGTTCGGACTCGGTGTCCTGTGCGCTCTGCTTGCCGCCTTTCTCTTTAAAAGAGCCATAGGGAATTTCAGATATGAGCTGCTGCTTAAGTAAGCTCCCTCACACAATATCAAAAATACTCATCTGACCGTTTTTCCAGGAGGTCTGACCCGCCTCCTTTACCATATCCTCTGCCCGGAGATTACCGGTGAGCAGAGGGGAGGCCGGGTCGTGGTTTTTCATATTTTCAAGTACCGACTGCCTGTCATAGTTGGCGTAGCAGTACAGGCAGCCATGCGCGCAGGTATTATAAGCGCCGATGTCTGCTCCCAGCAGACAGTTACACTCTCCTCTTGCCCCTTTCTTCTTCGGCACATCCAGCCTGCAGCCGATTGCCGCCTCCAGCACTTCTTTTGACATACAGCCTGCTGCATCCACATTTTTCCCCGTCTGCTCCCGGCAGACGGCGATTAACCTTTCGCTTTCACAGCACAGATGAATCTGAAAGCCGCTTTCGGCGGCAATCCCGGCAAAGGCTTCAATCAGATACGCCTGCTCGCCGAAAGAAACGCTGCGCACTCCCGGAAAATTTCTTCTGGTCTTTTCATATAAATCAATAAAGCTTACCACACACTGGCGGGTATGCCCCTTAAGCCGGACGGCCATTTTCTCAAACTGCCTGATATGGTAATCTGCGGAATATTTTTCCGTAAGAAAAACCGGGTCATAGCGCCAGCTCACGCGCTCCGGCCCGGCCAGTCCCGACAGCCTGCCAAATGCCTCCAGAATTTCCTCTTTATCGGGAACAAACGGTTCAATGTCCTTTCCGTAAGGCGTAATCGTCACAAACCAGAAAGTGTCAAAGGCTGAAAGCTCTGAAAACCTGCCCAGCATGGGAAGGGGGTTTTTGGTGCAGAACACCATAACGTCCACGAGCTCCGGGCTCAGCAGATATTTCGTTACCCGCACCGGATTGTAGGGATTGCGCACCAGTACATATCCTTCCTTTATCCGGTTAAAAAACCAGTCGCTGTAATACGCCGGGATATCGGTTCTGCTGCCTGTGTTAAGTATCATTGCCCGCAAAAATCAAGACAAAGCCTTATTTCCGTATAGGGCCTTACCTTCGTATCCGCCACCTCCACATGGGCCGGATGAACGCTGTAGCCTTTCAGCGCTTCCTCGCTCTCAAAGGAAGAATCCAACATCACGTCCGCATTAGAAGATGAGAGTCCGTTTGTCTGCACCTTAATGTCCAGAAGACCCGGGATTTTGCCCTTTAAGCCCTCCAGCCCTTCTTTGATGCCGGCTTTCACCTGCTCCTTTTCCTCCCCTGTAAGGGTTTCTTTGAGTTTCCATAAAATAATGTGCTTTACCATTTCGTCGTTTTTCCTTTCTTAAAAATTATTTAACACTTCTATTTTACAGCTGTGCGCTTTCGAAGCTTTGCTGTAGCTGATTCCTACAGCCAATATCCTTCCGGTATACTCAGGGCTTTCCCCCGGCTTCCCTTTAAAACAAAGAGCATAATTTTTTTCCTTTATCTGAGCAATCGCTTTTTCCGGCGTACTGTCCACCTTCAGTTCAAGAATAATACAGTCCTCATTTTTCCGCTCGGGATAAAAAATAAAGTCTGCAAAACCCTTTCCGGCCTTATCCTCCCGCTCCACCCGGTAATTATTCCGCGCGGAAAGATAACATAAATTTACCATTGCCGACAGTTCAATCTCATTATTATAAGACAAAATCGGCGCTTCGGTGTTATGCGCAAACTCCAGAATCTCTTCCATTACTTTCGTATTTCCCGAAAGCGTTGCCTGAAGCATCTGTTCGGATTTTCTTGCCAGACTATACACATATCCCAGGGCCTCTTTCGAAAGCAGTAATTCGTTAAACCTGTCCATCAGCTCTCTGTTGGGAATCATGACCTCGCCCTTTTCAAAAGTAAGAAGACCGTAAACAACCATTGCCGAATATATCTGCTCCCGGGAATTTATCTCCATGGAAACGGCTGAAAACTCTCCTATTTTAGCGGCAACTCTTTCCCCGCACACCATGAGCGCCAAATCATCTCTCACATCCTTCACATTATTTCTGATATAATAAAACAGTTCATCATAAGGTCCCGAGCTGGTCCAGAAATTACGGAGCTGGTTATCTGTCAACGCTAAAACTACGGAACGGGGATTATAAAGACGGATGCCTTTCGCTGTGTAATAACCGTCATACCAGATACGAAGCTCATCCCGGCTGAACCTGGAACCGGCCGTTTCCTTCTGATAAATTTTATAAATCCCATCCACCTCATCATCCGAAAAGCCGAAATATTCGCTGAACTTCTCCGATGTAACCATGTCGTACTCCACAAACATATTCAGTTCGGAACCGCTTGAATACTTCGCAATGGGCAGAATGCCTGTCATATAGGCGAACTCCACATAAGGCTGGTCTTTCAGCATATTCTTCAAAAATAAAAGATATTCCCTCTGTTCTTCCGCCGTAACAAACGGCATATGGAAAACCGCGTCCCACTCATCCATCACAAATAAAAACTTGTTTTCTGTCTTTTCATAAATAATCTGCAACGCATCCCATACCGATTCGTCCCCGCTCAAATGAAAATCAGCGTAAGCCTCTGACAAATCCTTCACAATACCGTCCTGAATCCGGGCAATATACTGCTCATAGCTTTTACAGTTTTTAGGTGTTTTGCTGAAATCAATATAAATAACATCGTGGCGGTTCAGATGCGTTCTGTAGTCTTGCATTTTTGATATTTCCAGGGCATCAAATATACCGTCTTTCCGGTCTGTTTTTCCGAAAAATGCTCTCACCATATTTGCCATTACCGTTTTCCCGAAACGGCGCGGCCTTGTAATACAACAGTAACGGTTTCTTTTCTCAAAATAGGGTATCAGTTCATTTAAAAAAGAAGATTTGTCCACAAAGTAAGTATCTCTGAGTATTTCCCTATATCCCTCATATGGCGCATTGCTATTTAAAAACAGTCCCATAATATCCCCCGTTTTCATTTCTGCCAGGTCAACAGCCCCGCAACAACCGACAAATGCCTGCGAGCAGTCACTTGGCCCGCTGCCTGCGGAATCACTCCCGCTCCTTAAATTTCATTTTATCAGAACCGGTAAATATTGCAAGGTCGATTGTAAAGGGGATGGAATCCATGTATAATCAAATCAGTTAATATTCTGGAGGAAAATTATGACCGAATTAGAAAAATGTATGGCCGGGCAATACTATGACTGCCACGATGAAGTTTTCCTGGAATTTAAAAGGAATGCCCGGAAGCTTTTGAAGGACTACCACGAGCTTGCCTATGAGCAGAAAGAAGAAAAGAGAAGCATCTTACAGCGGTTATTCGGAAGCATCGGCTCTAACGTGTCCGTGGGGCTGCCTTTTATCTGCGACTATGGCAGAAACATTTATCTGGGAGACAACGTGTCTGTCAACATGAACTGCACCTTTGTTGACTGTAATAAAATCACAATCGGAAACAATGTACTGATTGCATCAAACGTACAGCTCTATACAGCCACCCATCCCGTGGAGCTGGCCGAGAGGCTCACCCCGGACTGGAATCCCGAAACGGGAGAATATTTCTGCCGCACCTATGCGCTGCCCATTACCATCGGAAACGGCTGCTGGCTGGGAGGAGGCGTAATTGTGCTTCCGGGGGTAACCATCGGCGACGGCTCCGTTATCGGCGCAGGAAGCGTCGTCACAAGGGACATTCCGGCGTCATCCGTAGCTGCGGGCAATCCCTGCCGGGTGATTCGGGAGATTTAAATAAAGAATGCACTTTTCCGCGTCCTTACCCTCCAATCATCACCCCCGCGTTTCCGTGAAGCGCCAAACGGATAATCCCGCATACAATCAGATGCGCCGGATAGTAAAGGTAAAAGAACCACTTCATTCCCTTCCAGCTCCCGCGCTCTCCGTTATATCTTCCGAGCAGCGGAATCGTAAGCGCTACAAACATCTGGATAATTCCATAAATGGGGTTGATAAATATTACATAAACCGCCGCATACATTGCCACGCAGCACATCATTCCCGCCATCTGTTTTTTAAAGCTGCCTCTGTTATCATGAAGCATCAAAATGGCAAGTACTGCAATACAGCTCCAGTCAGAACAGAAGGTTATCGCACAAATGGCAACAATGATAAAGGTTTTCTGCCACTGTTTTAGCTTTCCGCTGTCATTTACCATGAGTGCAATCAGGCCCCAGAATAACGGCCACATCACGCTGGTCTGGTTAAACACCGAAGTCTGAAACGGGATAAAAGGAATTCCGAATGCAAAATTATATGTAAAATGCCCGACAATTGAAAAGAGAAACAGCCGGAGCGCATACTTCTTTCTGTCACGGGTATGGCAATAGCCTTCCACCAGAAAAAACCAGAAAATCGGCGCCGCCAGCCGTCCCAGTATATGCAGCAGAATTATCCACCATTCAGTGGGGTAATTCGGGTATACCACTGAGACGAGATGGTCCGTTGTCATGGATATCATTGCAATGATTTTCAGTTGATTTGCGTTAAAACCTTTATTTGCTGTTTTTGTCATAATCTCCCTCACTTTTGTTTATAGGAAACTCCTGTTTAACTGCATTTGCAAAATGTATTCCCAATCTCTTGCCTTACCTGTTCCCCCGCGCTATAATGCATTTATAGCGGCGTCAGTTCCGAAAGGAGTGCGGTTTTCCCGTATCGCCGGTGTCTCGGTTCACACTTTGAATACTCCGGAGAAACACTCGGCGGCTGGCGCTGTCTTTTACCGCTTATTCTATTCTCCTGTCGCCTCTATTGTCTGCACATTGCAGATTTCTTCTATCAGACTGTAGTAAACCTCTTTATCCCGGTATTTGCGCACACTTTTCTCTTCTTCTCCAAAACAACCGTTCTGCAACATTTGTTCTAAATATATGCCTGTCAGTACCAGAAGTCAACAGGAAAAGAATCCTGCGAAATCATATTTTGAAAAATTTCTTGACGTTTACCGGTACAGGGTATATTATATCTATGACCGATATAGTATTTTAAGTCATAGATAGGAGAAAGCTGTATGGCAAGAAGTTTTACGGAACGAGAAAAAGAAAACATCAAAAGAAGTTTGCTGGAATCCTGTAAGCAGAGTTGGACACAGTATGGCTATAAGAAAACAAGCGTCGATGACCTTTGCAAACAGGCAGGCATCTCAAAAGGGGCGTTTTATCTTTTCTTTGAATCGAAAGAGGCTCTCTTCTGCGAGGTGCTGTGTTCCGTGCAGGAACAAATCTGCAAAGCGGCGCTGGCGGTAATCGAAAAACACAAAGGGAAGTATGGTGTTGCTGAAGCCTTAAAGCTCATTTATCGGGAATATGATAAAAACAATTTTCTGTGTGATTCGGACAGTACGGACTTTACAATTTTGATGAATAAGTTATCAAAGGAACAGGCAGCAAAAATCGAGGAATCCAACAAAATGAGCCAGCAGCTTTTTTTCAGCCAGCCGTATTTAAAATTCAGGGTTGATGCGGATTTGGCGATGTCAGTTATTTATTCTTTAATTATGAATATCAAAAATAAAGATATTCTTCCACACAATCACATGGAAACCTTTGATTTTATGGTTGACCATTTGATTGACAGTTTGTATGAATAGAAGGAGGCAGAAAATGAAAACAGAAGTGATAAAGAAAAATAATACAGAGGTTGCAGTTGTGAGCAGTGATGAACTGCTGATTACAGATGTCCAGTCCGCATTAGACCTGATTATGACAGTAACATATGAAACGGGCTGCACAAATATTGCAGTAAACAAGGAAAGTATTGTAAACGATTTCTTTGTCCTGAGTACTTGCCTGGCAGGAGAAATATTACAGAAATTCATCAACTATGGTGTGCGGTTTGCTATATACGGCGATTTTTCAAAATATACCAGTAAGCCATTAAAGGATTTTATGTATGAGAGCAATAACGGAAAGGATATTTACTTTCAGCCTGACGCTTCCCTTGCAGTTGACAAACTCGCCGGATGTGCAAAGGACAAAAAAGAGACAGCTATGAACACTGATTTACAGGAAGTAACCCCGAAATTTGGAAATTAAGTGTCTTTCGCCGCCCCGGATATCCCTTTTTACAACACCTCCGCAATCACCCTCTCCGCGTTGCGGCAGGCGATTTTCTCAATCTGCCCCGCCGTAAAGCCGCTTTCCTTAAGCGCCTCAAACAGCCGCGGCATCCGGTCCGGGCTTCCGATTTCAAGCCTGCCGCCAACGCCGTCAAAATCCGTGCCGATAGCCGGGCAGTCCTCGCCGCCAACATTCATCATATGGCGAAGCTGCGCCACAATCGCCTCCGTGCGGCTTTCCTTCGCCTTCACGTCTCCGGTAAGAAATTCCGGCCCGAAATTAACCCCCATGACGCCGCCCTTATCCGCCAGTATCCGAATCATTTCGTCAGTCATGCTCCGGGGATGGGGATTTATGCTCCGGCAGTTGGAATGGGACGCCACAAAAGGCTTTTTACTGAGTGCAGCCACATCCCGAAAGCCGCCGTCGGATAAATGGGACACGTCCACAATCATGCCCAGCTCATTCATACGGACAACACTCTCCCTGCCAAAGTCCGTCAGCCCCTTTTCCATCACTGAGCTGTCGGAAGAATTGGGAAAGCCAAAACAGTTTGCATGATTCCATGTAAGGCTGATGAGCCGGATTCCCATGTTGTAGAAACGCTCCAGATTTTCTATTTTACCGTCCACTGCACGTCCGTCCTCCAGCGTGAGGATGCCGGATATCTTTCCCTCCGCCCAATTGGCGTCGATATCCTCCATGCTTTTGGCCGCCGCAAACACATCGGGATAACGCATGATTGTATTTCGGAAAATCTGCAGGTTCTTTTCTATGTAGGCTTCGTCCTTCGGCAAAAAAAGACCCGCTATCTTCTTTAAGTTCGCAGGGGGCATAAAGATGGCAAAAAACTGCGCCTTGCACCCGCCCTCTTTTAAGCCCGCCAGCGATACCATCCCTCCGGGGGCGGAAAGAGTCTTCTTTCTGCCCATCCACGCTTTCATCAGCGTATCACAGTGAAAATCAATATAATTCATCTTCCTCCTCCTGACTGTCACCGGCAGCAGGCCATGTACCGTACTGCCATCTTCCCCGCAGGGTTACTGCTTCTCCCCGCTCTCTCTTGCCGCCTCTTCCGCTTCCCTGCGGATACGTTCGATATCCTGTAAATTGACCTTACCGGCTTTTAAGCGGTAATAGCTGTAAGCAAAGAGTACCGCCACCATCACCAGGATAAAGTACTGGTCTCCCGGTTTCAGTGTGGTCAAAAGCGCCACGCTTATCAGCAAATCACACAGAACCGCCAGTATGATTGTGACGTCAAAAGCCCGCCGGGGCATACGGAAAAAGCCGTTTTCCCATGCATTCGGATACTTCTTTACCAGCCGGAACATCAAAACATTGTTAAACAGATTGATAATCATGGTGGGAATCATCATCAGGGAAATCAGTTCGTTCAGCCCCATATCAATCCAGATGGGAACTACGGCAATCACATAAAGAATCAGCATCATCACCCAGGGATAGCCTTTCTTCGTCTTTGTACCGAGAATGGAAGGAAGCCAGCCGTCTTCAATCGTTGCAAGCAGGGGATGCTGCACGCTGGCAACTGCTCCGTACAGGGAAGTTGCAATGGCAAAGCATGCACCGCCCAGAATAAAAATCACAAAAACCGGATAGGGGAAAATCTCTCTTGCAACCACACCCAGATTTTTTCCTGCCACATCTTCTATAGGCAGAACCCCGGCGGAAACAATGGCAATCAGACAGTAAACCACGGTAATCACGCCGGAAGCAATCAGTATCGCCCTGGGAAGGCTCCGCTTGGCGTCCCGGGTATCCGCAGTCATGGCAACCGGCATGGTCGCTCCCTGACAGGCAAAGGCCATCATGGCAATCGCCATAATAAATCCCACCGCGCCGTCAGAAAAATATCCCTCATGAAAAACCACAGTGGAATAATCCACCCGGGGCAGTCCCGTAGCGATGTAAACCAGCAGGGAAACTATCAGGACCGCAACCATAATCAGATTGAATTTCCCCATAAACTTTCCTCCCAGCAAGGTGGTCAGGAAGAACAGCGTAATGATGACAAATGCAATCAGCTGGCTGTAATCCGCAATTCCCGGGAACACTGTGGATGCGTATTCCACAATGGAAACGGCATACATGGCAAAAGCCAGACCGGTAAAAATCGTCGAAAGCGCCGTAACGCCCACCAGAAGCGGAGGCTGCAGCAATGCGGCCTGGGAATAAGCGCCGCCGGGCAGCACAAACATTCCCGCCATCAGCGTTTTGTAAGCGTAGGCAAAAAGCACCACAAGGTTGGCCGCTACAAGAGCCAGCGTAATGGAATGACCTGTAAAGGCAATGCCGCTGCCCATGGATACAAAAATCCCGGAACCGATACAGTTTCCGATACCGTAGCATGCCAGCTCCGCCACGCCCAGTTTTTTCTTTTCGTTTGTATTTTTATTCTTTTCCATAAAAGTATCTCCTTTGGTTTTCAGAATAGCATACATGGGAAAGTACGTCAAACGCTATTGTTGACATGGTAAAGCATTCTTGCTATTATTGTTGATATGGTAAAGTATTTTTGAATACCGGAGGTGCTGCAATGAATCCTGTGATTGCCATTCCCCAGATGGGAAACGACCTTTTCCGCAGATATATGAAAAGCAAATATGTTCAGAGCCTTCAAAGAGCCGGAGCAGCTGTGCGCTGGATTGCGCTTGAGGATACCAATAGAGCTGTTTCCGAAATGCTGGAGTGCAACGGCCTGCTGCTTCCCGGCGGGGCGGATATCAATCCAAAGCTGTATGGCCAGGAGCCTTCCGAAAAATGCGGCAAGCCTAATGAGCTTCGGGATACCGCAGAATGGAAAATGCTGGAAGCCTTTCTCCCGTCAGGAAAACCTATATTCTGTATCTGCCGCGGCATTCAGCTTTTAAATGTATTCTTCGGCGGTTCGCTCCATCAGGATATTAAAGACCTGCAGACATGCAGGCATGCTGACTTTCCCTCCAAAAACAGAGGCTGCCATAAGGTCAGCTTTCAACCCGATACCAGGCTGCGGGATATTTTCCGGGAGGAATCCGCTGTTGTCAACAGCCTGCATCATCAGGCAGTAAATATCCCCGGCCCTAAGCTTACCGTTTCCGCCATCAGCGAAGACGGATTTACGGAGGGCCTTGAGCTTTCCTCCCACCCCTTTTGCATCGGCGTCCAGTGGCATCCCGAGCATATGAGCAGGAAAAACGAAAGCCAGCAGAATCTCTTCAATACCTTTGCCAGCGCCTGTAAAGGAGAACGATGAATGGAAACAGAACGTTACGTTACCATGATGGAGGATGTCTACCGCTTCGTCATGTACGCCAGCGATGATTACAACACTCCCCATGACTATGGGACGGGCAGCATTTTAAATATGGTTGAGATGCATACCCTCGCCATGATTGCAGATACTCCCGGAATATGCATCACGGATGTAGCCAGAATGTGGAACCGGACATTAGGCGCTGCCAGTAAAAACGTGAACCGGCTCTGCAGCAAAGGATATGTGGAAAAAAGAAAGCTCCCCGGCAATGATAAAACCATACATCTCTATCCCACCCCCGAAGGAGAAAACTTAGCGCAGCTTCACAGGCAGTTTGACTTAGAGCAGGTCACGGCAACTTTAAACCATCTGCTCGAAACACACACAGCCAACGAACTGGAAACCTTTCACCGGGTTTTGCTTTCCTGTGTGGACATCTACGAAAAAAAACTGGAAAAAACAGCACAGGCCAGTCCGGCGAAGCAATGATGAAAGAAGAAACAGGATAACTGCACACACAGAAATGAGGTACAACATGAAATACGATTTTACATCCATTCCTGACCGTTCAAACTGCGGCAGCTCCAAATGGAACGCTATGCCCGGCGCCAGCACCGAGTGCGTCCCCATGTCCACCGCCGACATGGAATTTCCCACCGCGCCCGAAATCGCAGAGGCGTTAAAAAACACCATTGACACCACGATTCTTGGATATACTGACCCAACTGACGCTTACTATGACGCCGTCTGCGGCTGGATGAAGCGCCGGCATAATTTTACGGTTACGCCTAGGCAGATTGTTTTAACCCCCGGTGTGGTTTACGCGCTCGGTCTGCTGATTGACGCGCTCAGCAATCCCGGCGACAGTGTGATTATCCTGACGCCTGTCTACTATCCCTTTGATATGGCGGTGCTTGCAAAAGAACGCAACATCATCTATTCCGAATTAAAACAGACCGGTTCCCGATATACCATCGACTATGCGGATTTGGAAAAGAAGGCCTCCCACAAAAAAGCCAGACTGCTCCTGTTCTGCAACCCCCACAATCCCGTGGGACGGGTGTGGGATAAGGACGAGTTGAATGCCGTTGTTGATATCTGTGCCAGAAACGGCGTTTTTATCATTGACGATGAAATCCACCACGACCTGATAATGCCCGGCTTCCGGCACACGGTAATGGCGTCTTTGTCCGAAACCGCCTCCAGAATCTGCGCTGTCTGCACCGCCCCCAGCAAAACCTTCAATCTGGCCGGTATGCAATGCTCCAATATCATCATCCAGGACCCGGACGCCTGTAAAAAAGTGCGCGTTGCGGCAATGCTGGCCTTGAGCACTCACCTGAACATTTTAGCTTATGCTGCCTGCCAGGCTGCCTACAATCACTGTGAGAGCTGGCTGGAGGAACTGATTCAGACAGTCAGTGAAAACGCAAAATACATAAAGGATTTTATGGCGGAGCACTTCCCGGAAATAACGGTATTTCCTCTTGAGGGCACCTACCTTCTCTGGGTGGACTGCCGTGCCCTTGGCATGACTCACTTAGAGCTGGAAAAGCTTATGAAGGAGGAGGCCGGATTGTGGCTGGACGAAGGCTATATTTTCGGGCCTGCCGGGCGCGGCTTCGAGCGGTTCAATATCGCCTGCTCCCCCGTTACCGTAAGGCGCTCCATGGAACGTTTTAAGGCTGCCGTGGAAAAGCAGAGAGCCATTTGGGAAACCGAAGGAAAGCCTTACCACAAAACACTGGCTGTTGGCGATAAGCTGGACGGCTTTATCTACGATACTCCCTCGGCAACGGCCCTCAATCTGGCGAAAACTATCCGAAAGCCCACGCTGATTATCTTTTCCCGGTATTATTCCTGTACCCTGTGTAAGCTTTTGATTGCCAGAATTACCGCCAGCTATCCGGCAATCCGCCTTGCCGGCTACGATGTCAAAATGGTTCTGCAATCCACACAGACGGCGCTGGAAAAAACGAAATATCCTTTTGATATCATTTGCGACCCGAAGGCGAAGCTCTACAACCGGTATAATGTGTTTGAGGCTGACAGCGACTTAAGCATGGTTGCCACTTCCCCGGGAATGATTAAGCTTATGGGCGGAATCCGAAAAATGGCGGCCTCCATGTATGAGGAGCAAAAAAGCGAGGGACGTTCCCGCCAGCTTCCCGCCGTATTTTTGATTGACATTGACATGACCGTGAAATATGCCTATTATGGAAAAACTGTGGATGATATTCCTGAAATTCTCAAACTGATTGTAAATAAGAAGTAGAGGGCGGACGGCGCGCTGCAGCCTGTGTACCTATGAAACACAGGGCAGGGATAAATCCCTGCCCTGCTGTGTCTTTTCTTTCAGATTCCTGTCCTGGCGTCTTTGGCCGGACGCTGCCCTAATCCCCATCCGGGTCTTCTCTCATAAAGAATCTTCTGTTTTTATAGAAAAAATCAAAATAAGTTTTGGTATTCCTAAGCTCCCACCAGTTTTTAATATCTACCGGCGCTTCATCTAAATCATATATTCTGGCGCCCGAAAGCGACAGAAAAAAGGGGGAATGCGTTGCAAGAATAAACTGGCATCCGCAAAATCTCGCCATCTTCGCGATAAGTTCCGCAAGCGCAAGCTGAAATCCGGGAGAAAGACTGTTTTCAGGCTCGTCAAGGCAGTAGAGCGTGTCGTTTTTCAGCCTGGAATCGAAATACTCAAAAGCCGTCTCCCCATTGCTGCCAAGCTTTACTTCCTCCCCGGCAGTTTTCCCCGTAAAAGACAGTAATCGTGTCAAAATTTATCTCATAAAGCCTTTTGGCGGAAAACAGCCCGCAGGGGTGGAGATTGTCAATATACCCATGGGGCCCTCCATTATGTATCATACGCTCGCGTATCAGCTCATCTTCTTTTTCAATAGGCAGTTTAAAATTATCCAGATACATACTGCATTCTCATATTTTTGTCGTGTCCGAAATCATTTTTCACGCCACTGTTCTTTATCGCCGCCGTACCACACCACCTGATTCCTTCCGAAATGCTTCGCGTCATAAAGCATGTTATCTGCAATTTTCAGGTAATCGGCATACTTTTCATTATTATGAGGCGTAACTGTCACTCCGCCCATGCTGATTGTCACCCACTCTGAAACATTGCCCTTATGAGGGATGTGGAGCGCCTCTACTCCCTGCCGGATTTTTTTCAGATATTCAAAATTGACCCGTGCCTCTCCGCCTAAGATAATCGCAACAAACTCTTCTCCCCCGTAACGGGCGGTAAAATCCGTTGTGCGCTGCAGGTACTGCTTAATTGTCTGAGCCACCGCAGCTATCACTTTATCTCCTGCCGGGTGCCCATAGGTATCGTTATATGCCTTAAAATGGTCGATATCAAACATACAAATGGAAAACGGAATCTGCAGCCGGGTCGCTTCCTTCCATTTCATAATACTGTAGAGGTCATGGCGGCGGCGGTTCGCAATTCCTGTCAACTGGTCGGTCATGGACTGATACTCAACCTGCTTGCGGTACTTATACAGTTTGATATGGGTATTGACCCTGGCCCTTACAATCAATGGATGTCATCGGAATGATAAAGAAAACCCCGAAAATGT
>CAMSTM010000082.1 GCA_947063675.1 uncultured Lachnospiraceae bacterium
GCCGCGCTTTCGCTTGATCTGCTGGGCGATCTTTAGCGTGGCCCGCTTTTCCTCCGCCTCCTGCATTTTCATGGCGCGGACCTTGGTGGAAAGGCCGAACAGATTGATGAAGCCCTCCGCGTCGTGGTGGTCGTACAAATCGCCTGTGGTAAAGGAAGCAATGCTTTCATTATAAAGGGAATAGGGCGAGGTTGTTCCGGCCTTGATAATATTTCCCTTGTAAAGTTTGAACTTCACTTCACCGGTCACATAGCGCTGGGTGGATTCAACAAACGCCTGAACCGCCTCGCGTAAGGGTGAAAACCATTTTCCCTCATATACAATCTGAGCCATCTTGTTGCCCATGTCCATTTTGAGGGCGTAGGTGTCGCGGTCGAGAATCAGTTCTTCAAGCTGCTGGTGCGCTTCGTAGAGAATGGTTCCGCCGGGGGTTTCGTATACGCCTCTGGATTTCATGCCAACCACGCGGTTCTCCACGATATCCACAATGCCGATGCCGTGCTTTCCGCCTAACTTATTCAGCTCGCGGATGATATCGGAAACTTTCATTTCTTTTCCGTTTACGGAAGTGGGAATCCCTTTTTCAAAAGTCAGGGTCACATATTCGCCTTCTTCGGGCGCTTTTTCGGGCGTGGTGCTAAGAACAAGCAGGTGCTCGAAATTGGGCTCGCTTGCCGGGTCCTCCAGTTCCAGTCCTTCATGGCTGATATGCCACAGGTTACGGTCGCGGCTGTAGCTGGAATCAGCGGAGAAAGGCAAATCAATTCCGTGGGCCTTGCAGTAGGCAATCTCGGATTCACGGGAATCCATATCCCATTTTTCATTTCTCCAGGCAGCGATAATCTTTAAGTCGGGAGCAAGGGCCTTGATGCCGAGCTCAAAACGAATCTGGTCGTTTCCTTTACCGGTAGCGCCGTGACAGATTGCAGAAGCGCCTTCCTTACGGGCAATTTCCACCAGTTTTTTTGCAATAAGGGGTCTTGCCATGGAGGTTCCGAGAAGATATTTGTTTTCGTATACGGCGTGAGCCTGAACGCAGGGAATAATATACTCGTCGCAAAATTCATCAGTTACGTCGAGAATATATAATTTCTCCGCTCCGCAGAATCTGGCTCTTTCCTCCAGACCGTCAAGCTCTTCCTCCTGTCCGCAGTCGATGCAGACGCAGACAACCTCATAATCAAAATTTTCCTTCAGCCAGGGGATGATAGTCGTGGTATCAAGTCCGCCTGAATACGCTAAGATGACCTTTTCCTTCATTTTTATTCCTCCATTCTTATCCGGCCCGCAAAACCGGAACCGGTATTTTACAGTGTGTTTTTCACAGGCCGGGTGCTTTTTGCCTGTTACCTCTGACAATATACAACATATTATTTGGAAATGCAATACCCAGTTTTGCATATTTAAAGATATAATTTTATTTTTATTCAGGAAATATAGAAAAATATTGCATAATATACAAATTAAGTGTATAATCATGCGTTGTCAGGAAAAGAAAGAAGGTTTGTGTATTTGACAGATTAAGGATATAATGTGGTAAGTCGGAAAACGGAAAGCGGAGGCGCTTTGTCATGGAAGCTGTGATACGGAAAATAAAAGAAGCGTACCGGGGCTGTTCCTTTATAAAGGGCATTGTGCTTGGCGGCTCAAGGGCGACCGGTACGGCAACGGAAAAATCGGATATTGATATCGGTATTTATTATGACCCGGGAGCGGTTGATTATGGGGAGCTGAACAAAATCGCCGGGGAGCTTGACGACGGACACAGGGATAATCTCATCTGCCGGGAGGGCGAATGGGGAAAATGGGTAAACTGCGGAGGCTGGATGGTGACAGACGGATTTCCGGTGGACATTATCATGCGGGATATAGATAAAGTTCAAAGGATAGTGGAGGAGACTGACCGGGGAGTTTTTTCCGGCCATTACCAGACCGGCCATCCGCACGCCTATCTGGACGTCATGTACCGGGGAGAACTGGCTTCGTGTCAGGTCCTGTATGCGGGGGAAAAAGAGTTTTTAAAGCTGAAGGAAAGAGCGGAGATTTATCCCCGGGAGCTGAAAAAAGCGATTATGGATTTCTTTTCGTTTGAGGCGGGATTTTCCTGTATGCTTGCGGAAAAATGCGCAAAGAGCGGCGACAGCTACTATCTCGCCGGCCATCTGTTCCGCTCGGTGTCCGCGCTCAATCAGGTTTTGTTCGCCCTCAATGAAAAATGGTGCCTGAATGAGAAAAAAGCGGTACTGAGAATAGACGGATTTGAAAAAAGACCGGAAGGCTATTCCCGTAAGGTCGGCGAAATATTCGGAATGCCGGGCGCCGCGCCGGAGGAAGCGGCAGGGAAGCTTCGGGCGCTTTACGAGGAGAGCAAGGCGCTATGGCAGATGGAGCTGAGACAGATTTGAAAGGATTTTTATGAACGGTAAAATACACGATACTACTTTATATGAAACGATTCCGGATTCGAAGGGGAGGCTTTTACGGGAAATGGAGGTTTACCGGCTTTTGGAGGCGCTTTCCATTCCTTTTAAAAGGCTGGACCACGAGCCGGTGGCAACGATTGAGGCATGCCGGGGCATAGATGTGCTTTTAGGCATTCATATGTGCAAAAATCTGTTTTTGTGTAACGCGCAGAAAACGGCTTTTTATCTGCTGCTGATGCCGGGGGAAAAGAAGTTCCGTACAAAGGAAGTGTCCGGGCAGATTGGCAGCCCAAGGCTTTCCTTTGCGCCGGAGGAATTTCTGGAGGAATATCTGGGCATTTCGCCGGGGGCGGTAAGCGTTATGGGGCTGATGAACGATAAGGATAACCGGGTAAAGCTGCTGGTGGACGAGGACGTGCTGAAGGAGGAATTTCTGGGATGCCATCCCTGCGTCAATACCGCCAGTTTAAAGCTTTGTACCGAAGATGTTTTCGGGGTTTTCCTGAAAGCGGTTCATCACGAAATGACGGTGGTGCATTTAAGCTGACGCGGCATCAGCAAACTTTGTCACGCGCTGAAAAACAGCGCAGAAATGAGGAAAAAATGATTTTATTGGTGGTGGATACCCAGAAGGGGATTACGGACGAGAGGCTGCACGAATTTGAAAGGCTAAGAAGCAGTATAGGAACGCTAATTTCGGAAGCCAGGATAGCCGGCGTGGAAGTTGTTTATGTGCGCCACGACGACGGCCCGGGAACCGGCTTTTCCGTGGGCGATGATGAATTTGAGATATTTGAGGAATTTGCGCCGGAAGAAAAGGAGCGTATTTTTGACAAAAAGGTAAACAGCGCTTTTCATAACTCCACGGGTCTGGTAGAATATTTGACGGAAAAAAGTGAAAATAAGGTTATGATTGTGGGACTGCAGACAAATTTTTGTATTGACGCGACCATAAAAAGCGGTTTTGAGCAGGGATACGAGATGATTGTACCGGAATATGCCAATTCCACCTTTGACAATGAATATATGAAAAAGGATATCTGCTATCATTATTATAATGATTTTATCTGGCCGGAGCGATACGCAAGATGCGTGACCATGGAGGAGGCTGTCAGGGAACTGAGGAAGGAGAGGCGATGATAGAGACGGACGACCTTATTCTGGACAAAGCCGTATTTGACGACTGGAAGGGAATGTACAGAAATGTCTGGTCGCAGCAGGAAAGCGCAAGGTACATGGCGTGGAAGGTCACGGAAAGCGAGAGTGATGCCAGGATAAGGATTCGGAAGACCATCGACTTCCAGAAAAATCACGATACTTATGTGGTTTATGAAAAGAAAAGCGGGGAGCCTGTGGGATTTGCAGGCGTGGAAGAGCTTGCGCCCCGCATTTTTCAGGAAGCCGGTATCTGCCTTGGTCCCAAGTATGTGGGAAAAGGTTTCGGAAAGCAGATTTTAGCGGGGCTGATAGCGTACTGCCAAAGAGAGTTTGGAGCGGAGGAATTTATTTTTTCAGCGCGGGAAGAAAATGCGGCGGCCAATGGTCTGGCGCGTTCGCTGGGATTTAAGAGGATTTCTTCGGAAGCTAAAGTGGACGGCCGGGACGGACATGGGTATAATCTGGTGAGGTATGGGCTGAATCTGAAAGGGATGGATAAGGGAATGAATATACAAAACTACTGGCATGCCCTCCTGGGGCAGCAGGCGGATGAAATAAAAAAGTTTTTCCATGAGGACGCTTATGTAAACTGGCACAACACAAACGAACATTTTACGGTGGGCGAGTTTATCAGAGCAAACTGCGAGTACCCGGGAGCGTGGGACGGGGAAATTGAACGCATAGAGAAAACGGGGGATTTAATCATTACGGTAACCCATGTGTACTCGAGCGACAAAAAGCTGTCTTTCCATGCGACATCATTTATCGGGATAAAGGATGAAAAAATAATGTCTGTTGACGAGTACTGGGGAGATGACGGAATTGCCCCGCAGTGGCGGAGGGATAAGCATATTGGAACCGGTATTCAGTGAGAGAAAGTCGCAATTATTAAAAGTCTTGAAATTTAAAATACAATTTGTTTAAGGAGTCCATATGAAAACAAAAATCTTCATTGACGGAAGCGAAGGCACAACAGGTCTTAGAATTTACGAGCGGTTTTCGGTAAGAGACGATGTGGAGCTGATTCCCATCGCGCCGGAAAAGCGCAAGGATGTAATGGAGCGGAAGCGGCTGATAAATCAGGCGGATATTGTCTTTCTTTGCCTGCCCGACGAAGCGGCAAGGGAATCGGTCAGCCTTGTGGAAAATGAAAATGTGAGAGTAATCGACACGTCTACCGCCCACAGAACGCAGGAGGGCTGGGCCTACGGGTTTCCCGAGCTGTCGGCCCGGCACAGGGAGAAGATAAGGACGGGAAAGCGCGTAGCGGTGCCCGGCTGCCACGCCACAGGCTTTATATCCCTTGTCTATCCTCTGGTATCTTCCGGCATTCTCCCGGCGGATTACCCTCTGTCGGCGTTTTCCCTGACTGGCTACAGCGGCGGCGGCAAAAAGATGATTGCGGAGTATGAGGAAAAGGAGCGCGTCGGGGAGCTTGACGCCCCCAGAGAGTACGCCCTTTCCCAGCAGCACAAGCATTTAAAGGAGATGAAGGAAATCACCGGACTTTCGCGCCAGCCCCTGTTTTCCCCCATTGTGGCGGATTACTACAGTGGCATGGTGGTTTCGGTTCCTTTTTATAACGAATTTTTAAAGGAAAAAAATACGCCCGGAAAGCTGCAGGAATTTTTTGCCGGATTTTATGAGGGGCAGCGGTTCATCAATGTGATGCCGGCAGGGGCGGAGGAGGAACTGCACGGAAAAATGCTGGCTGGCAACGGGTGTACCGGCTTCGACGGACTGAAAATATATATAACCGGAAATGGGGAGAGAACGGTGCTGTCCGCACAGTTTGACAACCTTGGAAAAGGGGCCTCCGGTGCGGCTATCCAGTGTCTGAATGTTATGCTGGGCTGTGAGGAGGACAGGGGATTAAATCTGTAGTCCGAAATCTGAGGTTTTAAAACGCCGGCATGTCAGGAGAGCGGAATATGGAAACGGAAACAATATGACAGGAGAGCGGAATATGGAAGCGGAAACAGTATGGCAGTAGAGCGGAACAAGGAAGCAGAAACGATATAACAGAAAAGCGGAACATATAAGAAGCGGAGACGAGGAGAATATGATAATCAGAGCAATGACAATTGAGGATTATGAGGACGTATATGCGCTTTGGATGAGCATTAAAGGGTTCGCCATGCGCAGCCTGGACGATTCCAGGGACGGGGTTTTGCGTTTTCTTAAAAGAAATCCCGACACCAGCGTGGTGGCGGTGGAGGACGGAAAAATCGTGGGAAGCATTCTCTGCGGCTTTGACGGCAGGCGGGGATGTCTTTATCATGTATGCGTCCATGAAAACTACCGCAGGCGGGGAATTGGAAAAGCTATGGTGGTTTACTGTATGAAAGCGCTTGAAAAGGAGGAAATCAGCAAGGTATCCCTGATTGCCTTTACGCAGAACGACATCGGCAACGCTTTCTGGAAAGAAATCGGCTGGACAAAGAGAGAGGATTTGAATTATTATGATTTTGTCCTGAATGATAAAAATATTGTGAATTTTAACAAAGGATGACGGAAGCGCGTTCGCGCAGTCAAGACCCCGGCGCAGGCAGCCGACCGGCTCGCTGCCCACGGGAAGGAATGGAGGAAAATGATGAAAATAACAGAAGGCGGCGTGACGGCGGCAAAGGGTTTTGAGGCCGCGGGCGTGGAAGCGGGAATCAAATATCAGAACAGAAAGGACATGGCATTGCTTTACAGCAAGACGCCCTGCGTACTGGCGGGAACCTTTACCAGCAATGTGGTAAAGGCAGCCCCGGTTTTATGGGACAAAAATGTGGTGGAAAACGCGCCTTTCGGGCAGGCGGTGATTGTCAACGCGGGGATTGCCAACGCCTGTACGGGAAAGGAAGGCTATGAGTACTGCGACAGGACGGCTGAAAAGGCGGCGGCGGTTCTTGGCATTCCAAAAGAATCGGTTCTGGTGGCCTCCACAGGGGTGATTGGCATGCAGCTTCCCATTGACAGGATAGAGGCGGGAATCGAAAAGCTTGCGGAAGAAAAGCAGGATACGCTGCAGGCGGGAACACTGGCGGCGGAGGCCATTATGACCACGGATACTCACTCAAAGCAGGCGGCTGCCGAGATTATGATTGACGGCGTTAAGGTGACTGTCGGCGGCATGTGCAAGGGCTCCGGTATGATTCATCCCAATATGTGCACCATGCTTGCATTTGTGACAACGGACGCGGCGATTTCCAAAGAGTTTTTGACTAGAGCGGTCAAGGAGGACGTTGTGGATACTTTCAACATGGTTTCCGTGGACGGGGATACCTCCACCAACGATACCCTTCTTGTGATGGCAAACGGCATGGCCGGAAACAGGGAAATCTGCGAGGAGGGCGCGGCTTACGAGGCTTTTAAGGAAGCCCTTCATTATGTGAACGAATCCCTTGCGAAAATGATGGCGGGTGACGGAGAGGGAGCCACGGCTCTGATTGAGGCAAAGGTGGTGGGAGCGGCCACAAAGGACGACGCCAGAAAGCTTGGAAAATCCGTTATCTGCTCCAGCCTGACAAAGGCGGCAATCTACGGCCATGACGCCAACTGGGGAAGAATCCTCTGCGCACTGGGCTATTCGGGTGTTTCCTTTGAACCCGAAAAGCTGGAGCTTTACTTTGAGAGCAAGGCGGGCAGAATCCTGATTTATAAGGACGGCGTGGGAGCCGGTTACAGCGAGGAGGAAGCCGGCAGGATTTTATCGGAGCCGGAGGTAACGATTCTGGTGGATATGAAAATGGGAGAAGAATCGGCAACGGCATGGGGCTGCGATTTGACTTATGATTATGTGAAAATCAATGCGGATTACCGAAGCTGATACGCTGCAAAGAGAGCAAAGTAAGATGAGGAGAATGAAAAATGGACAAGGATATGCAGGAAGTTTTAAAGAAGGCGGAGGTGCTGATTGAAGCGCTTCCCTATATTCAGAAATTCAACCGGAAAATCATTGTGGTAAAATACGGCGGCTCCGCTATGAGCAACGAAGAACTGCAGAAGAACGTAATCAAGGACGTAACGCTTCTTAAGCTGGTGGGCTTTAAGCCCATCATCGTGCACGGCGGAGGAAAGGAAATCAGCCGCTGGGTGGGAAAGGTCGGTAAGGAAGCAAAATTTGTGAACGGTCTGCGGGTGACGGACGGGGAGACTATGGAAATCGCGGAGATGGTTCTGGGACGTGTCAACAAGCAGCTTGTGACCATGGTTCAGGAGCTTGGCGTTAAGGCCGTGGGAATCAGCGGCAAGGACGGCGGAATGATTCAGGTGGAAAAAAAGTATGCCGACGGGCAGGACATCGGCTTCGTGGGCGAGATTACCGAAGTATGTCCCAAGATTCTTTACGACCTTCTGGAAAAGGATTTTCTTCCGATTGTGGCGCCCATTGGACTGGACGACGGCTTCCATACCTACAATATCAATGCGGATGACGCGGCCTGCGCCATTGCAAAGGCGGTGGGAGCGGACAAGCTGGTCTTTCTGACGGACATCGAGGGTCTTTACCGGGATATCAACGACAAGAGTTCCTTTATGCCGAGAATCACAACCTCCGAGGCGGAGGAGCTGATTAGCGGCGGAATGATTGGCGGCGGGATGCTGCCCAAGCTTGGGAACTGTACCTCAGCGGTGAAAAACGGGGTCAACAAGGTACATATTCTGGACGGCCGCATTCCTCACTGTCTGCTGCTTGAGATTTTCACCAACGAAGGCGTGGGAACCATGATATTGCGGGACGAAGATAAAAGATGAACGGCAAAACGGCTGACAGGAGAATTGGACGGAAAGGAGCATGGTTATAAAAATGACGCAATCACAATATATAGAAGAAGCCGAAAAGGCGCTGCTGCACACCTACAACCGGTATCAGGTTGTTTTGGATAAAGGCGAGGGCGTGTATCTCTACGATATCGATGGCAAAAAATATCTGGATTTCTGTGCGGGAATCGCGGTGTTTGCTCTTGGTTATCATAATAAGCGGTATGACGATGCATTGAAGGCCCAGATTGACAAGGTGATTCACACCTCCAACTATTATTACAACGTGCCTGCCATCGAGGCTGCGAAAAAGCTGAAAGCGGTTTCGGGCATGGACAGGGTTTTCTTTACCAACAGCGGCGCGGAAGCGGTGGAAGGCGCCATCAAAGCGGCGCGGAAATATGCTTATTTGAAGGACGGAAAAACCGACCACGAAATCATTGCCATGGAGCATTCCTTCCACGGGCGGACCATGGGGGCGCTGTCGGTGACGGGGAACCCGAAGTACCGGGAGGCTTTCGAACCCATGATAGGCAATATCCGCTTTGCGAAGATGAACGATTTTGACAGCGTGCTGGCAAACGTGACGGACAGAACCTGCGCGGTGATTCTGGAAACGGTGCAGGGGGAAGGCGGGATTTTCCCGGCAAAGGAGAGCTTCCTGAAAAATATAAAAGCTCTCTGCGAGGAGAAGGACATCCTTCTGATACTGGACGAAATCCAGTGCGGAATGGGACGCACGGGGGAAATGTTTGCATGGCAGAGACACGGGGTAAAGCCGGATATTATGACTACCGCCAAAGCCCTTGGATGCGGCGTGCCTGTGGGCGCGTTCCTTATGACGGAAAAAGTGGGGACAGCTTCCCTTACAAGCGGAGACCACGGAACCACCTACGGAGGCAATCCTCTTGCGGCGGCGGCAATAAATATTGTGCTTGATTTATTTGAGGAGAACCATATAATAGATAATGTGAAAGAGACGGGGGCTTATCTGGCCATGCGGCTTGATGAGCTGGCGGCGCGTTATGACTGTATTTCGGAAAGACGGGGACTTGGGCTGATGCAGGGACTGGTATTTAAAAATCCGGTGGGCCCTGTTATTACCCGCGCTCTTGAAAAAGGGCTGATTCTGATTAACGCAGGAGCGGATATTATCCGTTTTGTACCGCCTCTTGTCATCACGAAAGAACATGTGGACGAGATGACGGGGATTCTTGAAGAATGCATCGGCGGGCAGGAGCCGTAGAATTTTATCCGGGAATGAAAGGCGAAGAGACTTTCGGGGTCGGAAGCGGGAAAGCGCCCGGCCGGCAGACAGCAGCAGGAAATGAGGAAAAATAATGGGTTTGAAGCAACGACTTACGGCAGTGGGTATCATTGCCATAGCCGCGGTGGTTACCTTTGGTATTGCCAGGAGTGGACGGCAGATTACGCAGCAGCAGGAGGAAACAATATTTTCAGGCGGAAGGGAAACTCTTTATCTGTGGTATACGGATGAGGCTCTGACGCCCTATCTTAGCGGGGCGGCGGTTACCTATAATGAAAATCACGATATCAGAGTGGTTCCGGTGTTGGAATCCGGTCTGGAATATCTGGAAAATATCAACGCGTCTTCACTGGAAAGCAACGCGCCGGATTTATATATTTTAAGCCATGATTCCCTTGAAAAGGCGTATCTGGCGGGACTCGCCGGCGAGGTGGCGCCGCCGGAGGATTTTTCCATGGAAAATACTTATATAGATACGGGGATAAAAGCGGCCACTTATAAGGATAAAGTAATCGCATACCCTTTTTATTTTGAAACCAGTTCCTTTTTGTACAACAGAACCTATCTGGAGGATATGGCCCTGAAGGGGCTGGAGGCGGAAGCGGACGCTCTGGAAGGGGAACTGGCGCAGAATGCGGCGGACGAAGCGGCGGCCTCAGGTACTATCGGGGCTGTGGCGGAGGAAATTGACACCATGGGGAGCGAAAATACAGTGGACCTTGGGGCGGCAGCCTCTGATGATGAAGGCGAAAGCCGGTTTACCCCGGAGCAGATTGAGGAGAGGATGCGGGAAATCCTCCCCGCAACCATTGATGATATCAGGGAATTTGCCGATAATTACGATGCTCCCGAGCAGGTGGAGGGCGTTTTTAAGTGGGATGTCACCGATATTTTTTATAACTATTTCTTTGTGGGCGGCGCAATTAACATGGGCGGCGAGGCCGGCTGGGATACGGATAAAATAGATATTTATAATCTCGACGCCATTCACAACATGCGCACCTATCAGGAGCTGAGCCAGTTCTTTTCCATAGACACAAACGAGATTACCTATGATACGGTTCTGGACGAGTTTATGGCGGGGAAAATGGTCTTTACCACAGCCACAACAGACGCAGTGGAGAGGTTGGAGCAGGCAGGGGAAGAAGGGCTGTTTCCCTATGAATACGACATTGCCCCGCTTCCGGGTATCGATGAAAATCACGGCTCCAGGTCTCTTTCCATGACAAGCTGTGTGGTGGTCAACGGATACGGCGACAGGAAAGAAGCGGCTAATGATTTTGCTGCTTTTGTAACTTCCGAATATAATGATATTCTCTATGCCAGAGCCGGAAAGGTTTCCGCGGCAAAGGATGTGCATTACGATTACGCGGCTCTTGACCGGTTTGCGCAGGAGTACGAAAAGTCCGTTCCTATGCCGAAAATGCTGGAAACCAGCAATTTCTGGGTAAAGCTTGAGGTTTTGTTTTCCCAGGTGTGGAACGGAGCGGACGCCAATGAAAAATTAAAGAGCCTGTCCGAGGAGATGAAAACCCAGGTGACCGGGCAGCCCTGTGAGGAGGAATACCTTGAGGAGCCGGAAGAGGCGGAGGAGGAAGACGACGGAGAAGAATAATAAAATTTATAAAGATTTTTAAACGCGCGGACTTGCGTTTCGGACCAGGAAACGAAAATACAGTTTTGAATAACAATCCGGTCATATGGGTATCATAAGCCCGGAGCAATTTATAAATATGCTCCGGCAAAAGATGAAAAGGAGAGACTCATATGATTGGATTTTTTATTGCACTGATTTCGGGAGCCCTGATGAGCGTGCAGGGCGTGTTCAATACACAGGTAACCAAGGCGTCAAGCATCTGGGTGGCAAATGCCTTTGTGCAGTTTACAGCCCTTCTGGTCTGCCTTGGCGCGTGGCTCTTTGCAGACCGTTCCTCTTTCGGGGAGCTTTTTAAGGTGGAGCCCAAATACATGCTTCTTGGAGGCGCAATCGGAGCCTTCATCACTTATACCGTAATTAAGAGCATGGATATGTTAGGGCCGGCAAGGGCGGTTATGCTGATTGTGGTCGCCCAGCTTGCGGTGGCGTATATCATCGAGCTTCTGGGATGGTTTGGCGTGGAAAAACAACCCTTCGAGTGGCGCAAGGTTATCGGTATGGCAGTGGCAATTGCGGGGATTGTCATATTCAAGTGGGAAGCGTGACAAAGAGTGCGCCGGGCCGTGGCGCAGCCTACGCTCTTACGGCCGCGAAAGCAGGATTTTTTTCAGGCTTTCTTCCTGTCCGCGTTTTCCTTCTGCGGCAAAAATATTTATCCTGCAGATATCGCTGCTTCTGTCCTTAAAGGCGGGAAAGAGAAAACCGCTCTCCGGCTCCCCCGGCTCGTAATCCTCGCCTACCGGGCAGACTGCGCAGACCAGAAACTGGTAAACCTCCTCGGATTCCCAAAGGCTTTCCCCGTCGCCGGCTTTCAGAGGCACGTCATAGCTGCCGTGAAAAAGATAAACCCCATAGCTGCCGGCTGCCTCGTAACGCTGTCCGAATTCCTCGTAAAACACGTCCAGCATGGCGTCGTTTTTCAGCCCGCATTCTTTCAGCGCCATAAGAAGCTGCCAGAGGCTTCCCGGCTTCCTGTCATCTTCCCCGAAAATATATTCCTTTAACTGCACGTTGGCGCCGGAAAAAGGGATTGCCTTTGCAATATTCAAATTTGCCTGCCGGTCCTTAACCGACAGCTTCTGGAAATGCCTGTTAAAGGTTCCGTCCACGAATCCCTCGCCGTCAAAGTATGCGCCGGCAATCCTGTCGAAACAGTTTCTTTTCAAAGTCATTCTCCTGGTAAGCTCCAGCATATCGTCACGGTTGATTTCGCCCATATTTTACCACCCTTTCGCACTTTTTTGCTATGAGAATTATAGCGTATTTTCTGCTGCGGGGCAATAGACCGGATTTTCATGTCCGATACTCTCCGGCGGGGCAATAGACCGGCTTCCCACCCGATACTTTCCGGCGCGGATAAAATGAAGCTGGTGGATTTGTGATTTGTTTCTGAAAAGATATATATCCGGTTAAAATTTAGCTTGTAAATCCCGCAAATTTCCATTACAATGAAATAGTATCGTTGCAGGGGGCTTTCTGTCTGACAGAAAGGAGTAACGATGAAGAAGAGTTTGAAAATTATGAAGGTGACGGCAATAATTTTGGCGGTTACTTTTTGTACGCTCTTGGGCTGTGAAAGAAAGGAAGCCGGAGAGCTTCTTTTGCCGTTGGAGGAAGCCGGAGAGTCAGGCGGACAACAGGCAGGAGCGGAAAACGGGGAAAGCGCCGGTACGGCGGAGGGCGCTTACGGGATGATAACGCCGGACGTGGCGGCGCTGCCGGAGGTACAAAGTACGGTGCCGGTTAAAGAAGCGGAAACGGAAGAAGCAACTTGCGTAGTTCATGTCTGCGGCGCGGTAAGGGAGCCGGGGGTTTATGTTATGGAAGCGGACGCCCGGATTTATCAGGCGGTTGACAGGGCAGGGGGCTTTGATGCCGGCGCAGATGAAAACTATTTAAATCAGGCGGATTTGCTTACCGACGGAATGAAAATTTACGTGCCTACCAAAGCGGAGGTGGAGCAGTCCGGCGGGGAAATTAAATGGAAAATTTCCGGGGAAACCGGCATTTCCGGCACAGAATCCGCAGATACAGAAAGCGGGAAGCAGATGAATACCCCGGGCGGAAGCGTTTTGCTTATCAATATCAACACAGCGGGAGAAGCGGAGCTTTGTACGCTTCCGGGCGTGGGCAGCAACAAGGCGAAAAGTATTATTGCTTACCGTGAAAAGAACGGCGCTTACCGGACAATCGAAGATATTATGAACGTTGAAGGGATAAAGGATGGCGTCTTCCAGAAAATAAAAGACAGCATCACAGTATAGAGCAAGCAAAAATGGATGGTGTGGATATATGGCAAAAAAAGTGCTGGTAGTAGATGATGAAAAGCTGATTGTTAAAGGAATCCGTTTCAGTCTGGAACAGGACGGAATGGAGGTTGACTGTGCTTACGACGGGGAAGAGGCTCTTGAGATGATAAGGAATAAGGAGTATGACATCATACTTCTTGACGTGATGCTCCCGAAGCTTACAGGCTTTGAGGTCTGCCAGCAGGTCAGGGAATTTTCCGGCGTACCGATTGTCATGCTTACGGCAAAGGGCGAGGATATGGATAAAATCCTCGGACTTGAGTACGGAGCGGATGATTACATTATAAAGCCCTTTAACATTCTTGAGGTAAAAGCAAGGCTGAAGGCGATAATAAGGCGTACCTCCCCGAAACCGAAGGAAACGGCCAGATTCATCGAAAACGGCGATATGAGGCTTGACTGCGAAGGCCGGAGAGTTTACGTGGCGGGAAAGGAAATCAATCTGACCGCCAAGGAATTTGAGCTTTTAGAGCTGCTGATTTTAAATGCAAACAAGGTATACAGCAGGGAAAATCTGCTGAAACTGGTATGGGGCAGCGATTATCCCGGAGATGTCCGCACCGTGGATGTGCATATCAGAAGGCTGCGGGAAAAAATCGAGGAAAAACCTTCCGACCCCAAATACGTGATTACCAAATGGGGCGTGGGCTACTACTTTGCGTAGCTCTGTGACAGGCAGTTTGAAAAAATGACAGATAAAATAAAGACAATTCTGAAAAAGTTTAAAATATGGCGGAGCTTTAAGCTCCGTCTGCTTATCATTGTGTTTCTTATGGGGATTATTCCCAGTATTATCATGCGTGTGGGCATTTTGGAGAATTACGAAAGCCGTGCCGTGGATGTGCGGATTTCCGACGTGCAGACGCAGCTTCGAATCATTGCAAATCACCTGATTACCTATAATTACCTGCAGGATACTTCGTCGGAAGTGATTGGAGCGGAGTTAGAGCAGCTTTCCAATCTGTATAACGGGCGTGTCCTGATTATCAACGGAAATTTGAAGGTGGTTAAGGACACCTATGGAATCAGCGACGGCAAGACGATTGTTTCCGAGGAAGTCATCCGGTGTATAAAAGGGAAAAACACCGTCAATTATGACTCGGTCAACCGTTTTATTGAAATTACCATGCCGATTGTGGAGACGGTCACTTTGCCGGATGACTCCGGGGAAGGGGCGAGGGAAAAGGATATAGTGCGGGGAGTCATGCTCACCAGCGTTTCCACGGACAGCATTGCAATCACTCTGGATATTTTAAACCGGCGGGCAATCATCATGGGAAATATCATGTTTATTTTCATTTTTGCCCTTGCCATGGGACTTTCCAGGATACTGGTGCGCCCTTTTGAGCGCGTAACGAAAGCCATAAGCGAAGTGAAGGAAGGGTACACGGACGAGCCTATATCGGTATCCGATTATCTGGAAACCGAGCATATTGTGGACGCGTTTAAAAGTCTGATTAAAAGGA
>CAMSTM010000083.1 GCA_947063675.1 uncultured Lachnospiraceae bacterium
AGGCGCTGTCGGCCAGATTTTACCTGAGCAAGTATCATATGATGCGCAAGTTTAAGGAGGAAACGGGGTATTCCATGCATCAGTATGTGCTGGAAAAGCGCATTCTTGCAGCCAGACATCTGATTCTGGCGGGAATGCCGGCGACAGCGGCCAGCCTGGAATGCGGGTTTAAGGATTATTCCACGTTCAGCAGGGCTTATAAAAAGATACTGGGACAGACGCCGTCGGATATTTTTTAGTTATTTTATGCCCGTCAAGTAAAAATGCTTGACAGGCATATTTTTTTGTAGTATTCTAACTCAGGTGATACAGATGGAAAAGATTGTTGAGCAGGGACTTTTGTATGATTTTTACGGGGAACTGCTGACAGAGCATCAGAAGAAAATATATGAGGATGTGGTGTATCATGACCTTTCTTTTACGGAAATTGCGTCGGAGAACGGGATTTCCCGTCAGGGAGTGCATGATATGATAAGGCGGTGCAGCCGCATTTTGCAGGAATATGAAGATAAGCTGCATCTGGTGGAGCGTTTTATGAGAATCAGGGACAATGTCCTAAAGCTTGACGCTCTGGCGGAGGATACCGGATTGACAAGGGAAGAGCTGGCCTTACAGGTCAGGGGAATATCTTCCCGGATATTAGAGGAGCTGTGATTCATGGCATTTGAGAGTTTAACGGATAAACTTCAAAACGTATTCAAAAATCTCCGCAGTAAGGGCAGGCTTACGGAAGAGGACGTCAAAACGGCGTTAAAGGAAGTAAAGCTTGCGCTTCTGGAGGCGGACGTTAATTTCAAAGTCGTGAAGCAGTTTATAAAGGCTGTGGAGGAGCGCGCCATCGGCGCCGATGTGATGAACGGCTTAAATCCGGGGCAGATGGTGATTAAAATCGTTAACGAGGAAATGGTCGCCCTCATGGGCTCGGAGACTACCGAAATTAAAATGCAGCCCGGAAAGTCCATTACCACAATTATGATGTGCGGCCTGCAGGGAGCCGGTAAGACCACGACCACCGCAAAGATTGCGGGAAAGCTGAAGCTGAAAGGCAAGAATTCCCTTCTGGCAGCCTGCGACGTATACAGGCCTGCGGCCATTAAGCAGCTGCAAATCAACGGGGAAAAGCAGCAGGTTGACGTATTTTCCATGGGCGATAACCAGAACCCTGTGGATATTGCAAAGGCGGCAATTGAACATGCCAGAAAACACGGCCACAATGTGGTGATTTTGGATACTGCCGGCCGTCTCCACATAGATGAGGACATGATGGCGGAGCTTGCGGCTATCAAGGAGCAGGTTGAGGTTCACCAGACGCTTCTGGTGGTGGATGCCATGACAGGCCAGGACGCCGTCACGGTGGCAAAGGAATTTGATGAGAAAATAGGGCTGGACGGCGTGGTATTGTCCAAGATGGACGGCGATACCAGAGGCGGAGCGGCGCTTTCCGTCAAGGCCGTCACCGGAAAGCCGATTTTATATGTGGGTATGGGTGAAAAGCTCTCCGATTTGGAGCAGTTTTATCCCGACAGAATGGCCAGCCGTATTCTGGGAATGGGCGATGTGCTTTCCCTGATTGAGAAGGCGCAGGAGAATATTTCCATAGACGAGGATAAGGAAAAAGAGATGGCTGCCCGGATGAAGAAGGGCAAGTTCGACTTTGAGGATTATCTGGAAAGCATGAAGCAGATGCGCAAGATGGGCGGTCTTACCAGCATTTTAAGCATGATGCCAGGAATGGGTCAGCAGCTTGGAAATATCGAGTCCATGATAGATGAAAAGCAGTTGGCGAGAACAGAGGCCATTATTTTAAGCATGACGCCTCAGGAGAGGAAAAATCCAAAGCTCCTTAACCTGAGCAGAAAGAGCAGAATCGCAAGGGGCGCAGGGGTGGATATGGCGGTTGTCAACCGTTTTGTGAAGCAGTTTGAGCAGTCCCAGAAGATGATGAAGCAGATGCCCCAGCTTATGGGCGGAAAGCGGAGAGGAAGATTCGGCGGAATGAAATTTCCGTTCTGACCGGCTTAAATCCCGGCAGAGTTTATATTTGCGGGGAATGTGGAAAAGTGTGTTGAAAACGGAAGCGTTTTCTTAAGGGGAATATTTTCCCGGGGAAGGGTTTCTGTTTAAATAAATAATGAAAGAAAATTACGGAGGTAAGGAAATGGCAGTAAAAATCAGATTAAGAAGAATGGGTCGTAAGAAAGCTCCTTTCTATAGAATCGTTGTAGCGGATTCCCGCTCACCGAGAGACGGAAGGGTGATTGAAGAAATCGGAACCTATGACCCTAAGACGGAGCCCAGTACCGTTCATGTAAACGAAGAGCTGGCTAAGAAGTGGCTTGCAAACGGCGCTCAGCCCACAGAAGTGGTTGCTAAAATTCTGAAAATAGCAGGCATCGAAAAATAAAACCGCGTTAGCAACTTTTTGGAGGTGACTATGAAAGAATTAGTTGAAGTAATCGCAAAGGCACTTGTGGAGCATCCGGATGAGGTTGTAGTGACGCAGAAGGAAGAGGGGAAGCACATTACCATTGAACTTCATGTAGCCGCATCCGATATGGGCAAAGTGATTGGAAAGCAGGGAAGAATTGCCAAGGCAATCCGTTCCGTAGTAAAAGCGGCTTCGTCCAAAGAAAATCAGAAAGTTGACGTGGAAATCGTCTGAGAAGACCCGTTGGCGCAGGCGCGCCGGAACAGGGATGAAATTGAAAAAGGTATAGACAGAAGGGATGTTCTTTCGTTTAGAACGAGGACATCCTTTCTTAATAAGAGTATTTATGATGGAAAAATTATTAAAGGTGGGAGTGATTTCTTCCACACACGGTTTAAAGGGGGAAGTCAAGGTATTTCCCACCACTGACGATGTAAAGCGTTTTCGGCAGTTAAAGGAAGTTCTGCTTGACGCGGGAGACGAAAAGCCTGTGCTTCAAATAGAGCAGGTAAAGTTTTTTAAGCAGTTTGTCATCCTGAAATTCAAAGGAATCGACGATATTGAGGATGTTCAGAAATATAAAGGGAAGAGTTTGCTCGTCACCAGGGAAAATGCGGTAAAGCTGAAAAAGGACGAGTACTTTATTGCGGATTTGATTGGCGTCAGCGTGATATCGGATGACAATTCATTGAGAGGAATATTAAAGGACGTGATTCAGACAGGCGCAAACGATGTCTATGTGATTGACCTGGAGGACGGGCGGCAGCTCCTTCTTCCGGCCATCAAAGAATGCGTCCTTATGGTTGATTTGGATGAGAATATGATGAAAATCCATGTTCTTGACGGACTGCTGGATAATGAGGTGGTAAAATGAGTTCCTGTGCGGATTCCCATGTGAACTTTCACGTGCTTACACTGTTTCCTGAAATGGTCAGTCAGGGACTGTCCGCCAGTGTGACGGGACGCGCTTTTGAAAAAGGGATAATTTCCCTGGAAACAATAAATATCAGGGATTATACCTTAAGCAAACACAAAAAGGTGGATGATTATCCATACGGCGGCGGCGCCGGCATGTTGATGCAGGCCCAGCCGGTTTACGACGCTTTCAGGGCAACTGTGGACAGAATAAACGAAAGCGGCGGGGACGGGGAAAAGGCAAGGGTAATCTATGTGACGCCTCAGGGAAGATGCTTTCGTCAGGATATGGCAAAAGAATTTGCCGGGGAGAGGGATTTGATTTTTCTCTGCGGCCATTATGAGGGAATCGACGAGCGCGTTCTTGAGGAAATCGTTACGGATTATGTTTCAATAGGAGATTATGTGCTTACCGGCGGTGAGCTGCCGGCAATGGTCATGATTGACGCCATTTCACGGATGGTTCCCGGAGTTTTGAAAAACAGCGAGTCCGCCGAAATCGAGAGCTTTGGAAACTATCTTCTGGAATATCCCCAGTATTCAAGACCGGAGGAATGGCGGGGCAAAAGGGTTCCCGAGATACTTTTATCCGGCAACCACGAGAAGGTGGAGGAATGGCGCCTGGAGCAGTCTTTAGAGAGGACGAGACGGCTGCGGCCAGAGCTCTATGAAAAGTGGACGGCTGAAAATCAGGAGTATTTTATCAAGAAGGCAAAGAGGGAAGAGCGGGCGCGCAGGAAAGCGCTTAAGCAAAAGAAGGCTTTGGGCGTTCCCTAAAATTTTGCTTGCAATTTGTCCGATAATGTGGTAAATTTCTATTGTTGCGTAATTGTGATGGTCCTCTGTTACATGTGTATTAAGAACATCTGATGAGTTTACAATATATGGAGGTTTGAAATGAGCGAAATTATTAAAAGCATTGAAGCTGAACAGCTTAAGGAAGTGAATGAGTTTCACGTAGGCGATACCGTTAAGGTATATGCAAAAATCAAAGAAGGAAACCGTGAAAGAGTTCAGGTTTTTGAGGGCGTTGTATTAAAGAGACAGGGAACCGGCGCAAGGGAGACTTTCACCGTAAGAAAGATTTCCAACAGCGTGGGCGTTGAGAGAACATGGCCGGTATATTCACCCAGCATCGAGAACATTGAAGTGGTTCGCAGAGGTAAGGTAAGAAGAGCAAAATTGAACTACTTAAGAAGCCGTGTAGGAAAGAAAGCCAAAGTAAAAGAGCTTGTTAAGTAATTGAAACGCACGTTTATGCGGCTAAAAGGACAGTTGGTGATTCAATTGTCCTTTTATATATTTAAGCGATGGCAATGAGGAAGGGTATATGGCAAGACACAAAGGACTTACTTTTTACGAAAAGAAGAAGCGAATCAGCAAAGAGATGGTGCGGGAAATATTCAGTACGGTGTTTTGCTGTTTTGCCGCTGTTTTGATTGCCTTTGTGCTTGTCTTTGCGGTAGGTATGAGGGTCAGCGTGATTGGCGTGTCCATGGAACCGGCGCTTTTTAACGGGCAGGAGGTTTTGATTAATAAATTTGCCTACAAATTGGCGTCCCCTAAGAGGGGAGATGTCATTGCGTTCCTGCCAAACGGAAATCCGAACTCCCACTATTATTTAAAGCGCGTAATCGGTCTGCCCGGGGAGAAAATACAGATTATCGGCGGATATGTCTATATTGACGGCCAGCTCTATGCGGAGGACGAGTCTTATGACAAAATTGCCGATGCGGGCATTGCGGAGACGGAAATTCAGCTTGAGAGCGACGAGTATTTTGTGTTAGGGGACAATCGGAATGTCAGTGAGGACAGCCGTTCAGGCAATATCGGCCCTGTCAGGAAGGAAACAATCGCCGGCGAGGCGTGGTTTTATATTAAAGGAAAAGAAAGCAACATGGGATTTGTAAAATAAGGAGCAAGGTAATGAACTATCAATGGTATCCCGGTCATATGACAAAAGCCAGACGGATGATGCAGGAAGACAGCAGGCTGATAGATTTGGTGATTGAGCTGGTGGATGCCAGAGTGCCGATGAGCAGCCGGAATCCTGATATCGATGAAATCGTGCGGGGGAAATCAAGGATTGTCCTTTTGAATAAAGCGGATTTGGCGGATAAAAAGTATAACAGCCGGTGGATAGATTATTTTGAGAAAAAAGGATTTTATGCCCTGGAAATCAATGCAAGAAGCGGCACCGGAATCAAAAATATCATGCCTCTTGTACAGAAGGCGTGTCAGGAGAAGATGGAGAGGGACAGAAAAAGAGGGATTGTCAACCGGCCGGTCCGGGCAATGGTTGCGGGGATTCCCAACGTGGGGAAATCCACCTTTATCAATTCCTTTGCCGGGAAGGCCTGCACCAAAACAGGGAATAAGCCGGGGGTTACCAAGGGAAAACAGTGGATTCGGCTGAATAAAAATCTGGAGCTTTTAGATACGCCGGGAATTTTGTGGCCGAAGTTTGAAGACCAGAAAACCGGGGAAAGGCTTGCCATGATTGGCTCCATCAGCGACGATATCTTAGAGCCGCAGGAGCTTGCAATTGCGGTAATTGCTTATCTGCAGAGGGAGTATCCGCAATTGCTGAAAGAGCGTTACGGTCTGGAGGAGGCCGGAGAGTATGCCGCCGGCGGAAGTGATGCGCAAAAGGACGGCGCGGAAGCGGCTGATATTGCAAAAGCCCGTGAACTGCTTACAGAAATCTGCGTTGCCAGACGCTGTTTCCAGAAAGGCGAGATGCCGGATATATCCCGGGCGGCAAGGCTTTTGCTGGATGATTTCAGAAACGGAAGAATCGGGAGAATTACGTTAGAATATCCGGAGGAATGGACATGAACAGGAAATTAAAAGAGGTGCTCAGTACCAGCCTGTATCTGCTGGTGGTTCTGGCATTGACTTTTCTGGTGATAACCTTTGTAGGGCAGCGCACAAAAGTGATTGGAAGCTCCATGGAGCCGATGCTGAAGGACGGGGACAATTTGATTGTGGATAAGCTGTCCTACCGTTTTAACGAGCCTGAGCGCTTTGATATCATTGTGTTTCCTTTCCGGTACGCGGAAAGAACCTATTATATCAAGCGGATTATCGGCCTGCCGGGGGAAACTGTCTATATTGATGAGAACGGCCTGATTTACATAAACGGGGAGATGCTTGCGGAATCCTACGGCAAGGAGGCCATTGCGGATCCGGGGCGGGCGTATGAGCCGGTGGAGCTTGGAAAAGACGAGTATTTCGTGATGGGAGACAACAGGAACAACAGTTCCGACAGCAGAGACCCGGCGGTGGGAAATATTCAAAGAAGCGAATTTATAGGGAAAGCGTGGATGCGAATCTGGCCGTTAAACAAAATCGGCATGATTCAGCATCAGTAGCGGGAACAGATATGGAACAGAAGATAAGTGAAATCAAAAGCATGATGCAGGCAGCCGATATTTCCGGGCTGTCTGCTTTTATAAATACTTACGGGACGGACGCGCGCCCGGGGGTAAAGGCGCTTGTGGAAAAAGCGCGGAAAAAACTGGATGCCTTTGAAAAAGAGCTGGCGCGTACGGAAAAAATGAAGGAGTATGAGAAAAAGTATGCTTCCTTTACTCGGATTTGCGGCATCGACGAGGTGGGACGGGGTCCCTTGGCCGGGCCGGTGGTGGCCGGCGCCGTTATCCTTCCGAAAGATTGTGATATTTTGTATCTTAATGATTCGAAGCAACTGACCGAAAAAAAGAGAGAAGAGTTATATGATATTATTATGGAAAAGGCAGTTGCGGTGGGGCTGGGATTTGTTTCTCCTGAGAGGATTGACGAGATTAATATTCTGCAGGCCACTTACGAGGCCATGCGGGAGGCTGTGGGAAAATTAAATCCGGAGCCGGATATCCTGCTCAACGACGCGGTTACGATTCCGGGCGTCAATATCAGGCAGGTTCCGATTATTAAGGGCGACGCCAAAAGCATTTCCATTGCGGCGGCCAGCATCGTTGCAAAGGTCACAAGAGACCGGCTGATGGTGGAGTATGACAGTATTTATCCAGGGTATGGCTTTGCATCCAATAAGGGATACGGGGCGGCGGCGCATATTGACGCCCTGCGCAAGGATGGCCCGACGCCTATCCACAGGAGAAGCTTTATCAAAAATATATGTTAAATTTGTAATGTGAGGGATGGTTATGAAGCTTTCGGCTTTTTTCGGCCAGATAAGTCAAAATTATACGGGAAATACAAATGTGGAAGGCTCGCCGGCTTTGGAACAGGGGCTGAAAAACGGAATGGAGGCTGTCATGGGAAAGCAGCCGGGACAGACTATTGCGGGAGAGGTGCTTACCCGTGACGGCAGCGATATTCTGATTGCCATCGGAAAAAACCAACTGCTGCAGGCGAAGCTTGAGGGGGGAATGTCCGCGCAAATCGGGCAGCTTCTCACCTTTCAAATCAAAAATAACAGCGGCAGCCGGGTAGTGCTGAGCCCTCTTTTTGAAAATATGGGGAATGACCCCAATGTATCCAAGGCGCTGCAGGCGGCGGGGCTTCCCGAAAACAGCGTGACGGCGGCAATGGTGAAGGCTATGATGCAGGAGGGGCTTCCCATCAACAGGCAGTCTCTGTATCAGATGAACCGTCTGGTGAATGCCAATCCGGCAGCGAATCTGCAGACGCTGGTGCAGATGCAGCGGCTCTCCCTGCCGGTGACGCCGGAAAATATCGCCCAGTTCGAGGCTTATAAGAATTACCAGCATCAGCTCGGACAGAGCCTGTCCGATATAATGGACGCTTTTACGCAGAGCTTTAAGGAAATTGCAGGCAGCGATAATCTTCAGGAGGGGATTTCCTTTTACAGGGATGTTCTGGGCGCGCTGCTTGACGGAGCGAAGGAGGCTGCTGTTGATGAAAGTCTAAAGGCTCTTGAAGGTCAGGGAAAAGGAGAGGGAGATATGGCCGGAACGCTTCCCCTTTCAGGGAAAGAGCTGTCAGAGCTGGCGCGGCAGTTAAAGCAGGCAGGTTTCCCGGAGGAGCTGGCCAATGCAGTTGTAAATAACCGTATGGGAGGTAAAGAGCTTTTAAATGAACTGCAAAGGCTTCTCTCACAGGGCGACTGGCCGGATAAGAAGTCCCTTATGGAGCTTTTAGACGGGAAGGAGTTTAAGCAGATTCTGAAAAACGAAATGGGACGTCAGTGGCTTCTTTCCCCGGAGGAGGTGGCGGAGGAAAAGAGCGTGGATAAGCTTTACGAGAGGCTGAATAATCAGATGAACCGTTTAAATCAGGCGCTGTCCCAGAGCGCCAGGGCGGATACACCTCTTGCCAAAACTGTTGCCAACGTTTCCAATAATATTAATTTTATGAATCAGCTGAACCAGATGTTTACCTACGTGCAGATTCCGCTGAAAATGCAGGGGCAGAATGCAAACGGGGAGCTTTTTGTCTACACAAACAAGAAGAGCCTTGCCAAAAAGGACGGAAGCGTCAGCGCCCTTCTTCACCTGGATATGGAGCACTTAGGAAGCGTGGACGTCCATGTTTCCATGACTAATCAGAAGGTTGCCACGAAATTTTATCTGCAGGATGACAGCGCGCTGGATTTGATTGCGGACAATATCGAAATTTTAAATAAGCGGCTTTCGGACAGGGGATATTCCATGAACGCGGAGTTCATCAATAAGGAGGAAGGAACCAGCGTGATGGATGAAATCTTAAAACAGGGGAAAAATATTTCCGCGTTGGCGGGATATTCCTTTGATGCAAGGGCATAACGGGAATGCGGTTTTGCCGGGCAGGGAATGAAAAAAGACAAAGCAGGCAGACAGACGGAGCATGGACGGAAAGAAAAGGCGGAACGGGATATGGCGGAAAAAAAAGAAAAGGTAAAACAGGCGATTGCCCTTTCCTATGACCCGAGCGACGACGCTCCCCGGGTGATTGCAAGCGGAAAAGGGGCGCTGGCCGAGCGGATAATCGAGAAGGCAAAGGAATCGGAGGTGCCGGTACACAGGGACGATAAGCTGGCGGATACCTTATCGCGCCTGGAAATAGGGGATATGATACCGCCCGAGCTGTACGAGGTGGTGGCGGAAATCCTTGTGTTTGTGGACGCCATGGACAAAATCAAGGCGAAGATGGATTTGACGAAATAAAGGTTAAGTTACGGAGAGATTTTTGAATAAAAGAACAACAGGAAAATTGTATGAGGAAAAGGCAGCGGCTTTTTTGGAGGAGCAGGGCTTTTTTCTTCTGGATACGAATTACAGATGCAGGCAGGGCGAAGTGGATTTGATTGGAATACATGACGGCTGCCTTGTTTTTGTGGAAGTAAAGTACAGGAAAGATATGGGGAGCGGCGCGCCGGAGGAGGCGGTGGGATCGGCAAAGCAGATGAAAATATGCAGAGTGTCTGATTATTACCGTCTGGCAAAACCGGCGGAGGCCGAAAGGCAGATTCGGTATGATGTGGTGGCGATTTGCGGGGATGAGATTCGGTGGTATCAGGATGCGTTTCCTTATGTGAGGAAGGGGAGAGGGTATTCGTGGTAGAGGTAAAAGGGATGTGAAAGGGACGCGCAGGCAGGGAAACAGTCCTTCGTCGGCGCGCTCTCGCTCCGTAAAAAACGTAGCAGTACCAGGCTCGAAAATACCTCGCCAGGTGCTGACGTTTTTTAAGGGCCTCCTTAAGGACTGTTTCTCAGCCTGCGCTGTTCTTTGGCGGGCTTTTGTTGTATTATTTCATGTTTGTATTATTTTGCGTTTTCGTTATTTAGTGTTTTTGTTATCTTATATTTGTGTTGTTTCTTGTTTCTGGAATGATGCGGATTTGTGGAAGGAGTTGTATTAGATGGAGTTGATTAGGAAAAAGGATGGAAATTCGGTGAGAGTGAATAGATATGCGGGGGAGGCTTTTGGGAAAAGCTATGAGGTTGTGTATCTGACTTTTCCGATTTTGGAGGAAACGGGGATTGTGAGGCATTTGTTTTCTACGAGGATTGGAGGGGTCAGTAAAGGGGACTGCGAATCCATGAATCTGAGTTATGCAAGGGGGGATGAGAAGGCGGCAGTGGATGAGAATTTCAGGAGGATTGCGGATATTTTCGGCGCGGGGCCGGAAAGAATCGTCTGCTCGAAGCAGACGCATACCACGAATGTGCGGCTGGTGACGGAGGCGGACTGCGGAAAAGGGGTGGTTTATCCCTTAGATTATGATGATGTGGACGGGCTGATTACCAATGTGCCGGGGGTTTTGCTCTGCACTTCTTATGCGGACTGCGTGCCGCTTTATTTTGTGGATACGGAAAATAAGGCCATAGGGCTTTCCCATTCCGGGTGGCGGGGAACGGTAAATATGATGGGGAAAAGGACGCTGCAGGCGATGAGGGAAGCCTTCGGAACAAGACCGGAGAAGGTGACGGCGGCAATCGGGCCGTCCATTTGCAGGGACTGCTACGAGGTGGACGAGGAGGTTGCAGAGCAGTTCCGAAAAGCGTTTCCCGGGGAATGGGAATATCTTCTGTATGAAGGAAAAAAGCCGGGCAAGTACCAGCTTGATTTGTGGGAGGCAAATAAAAGAGTGCTTCTTCGCGAAGGGGTCCTGCCGGAAAATCTGTCGGTGCCGGACGTCTGCACCTGCTGCAACAGTAAGTATCTTTTTTCACACAGGGCAAGCTGCGGGAGGAGGGGGAATCTGGCGGCGGTTATGGAGCTGTGCCGGTAAAACAGCGGATTTAATATTAAGGAAATCTTAACTATTTTCCAATCGGAACCTTAAAATTTTTATGGTTTAATCATAACATCAGCAATAATCGTTTCAGAAATCATAAACCCGCCGCAAACAGCCGTCCGGCTCGCTGCGCGCGGAGGTAAATACAGGAAAAGGAAAAACAATATGACAAATATTCTTGTTTGCGACGACGATAAAGAAATTGTGGATGCCATTGAGATTTATTTAAATCAGGAGGGATACCAGATTTACAAAGCTTATGACGGGGAGCAGGCGATTGCAATGCTGAAAGAGCAGAATATCCATCTTCTCATCATAGATATTATGATGCCGAAATTAGACGGTATCCATGCTACCCTGAAAATCCGGGAGTACAGCAGTATTCCGATTATTTTCCTCTCTGCGAAATCGGAGGATACGGATAAGATTCTGGGACTGAATATCGGAGCGGACGATTATGTGACAAAGCCCTTTAATCCTTTAGAGCTTGTGGCAAGGGTGAAATCCAATTTAAGGCGCTACACCCAGCTTGGGAATCTGAATGTGGAAAACAACGCGCTTTTTACCGTGGGCGGACTTTGTATCAACGACGATACCAAGGAAGTGACGGTGGATGGAGAGAGCGTGAAGCTGACGCCCATTGAATACAACATTCTCCTGCTGCTGGTGAAAAACCAGGGAAAGGTGTTCTCCATTGACCAGATTTATGAAAGCATCTGGAACGAGGAGGCTATCGGCGCGGATAACACGGTTGCGGTTCATATCCGGCATATCCGGGAGAAAATTGAGATTAATCCGAAGGAGCCCCGCTATCTGAAGGTGGTCTGGGGAGTGGGCTACAAAATCGAAAAGCAGGCCACATAAATGCGCAGAGTATTTCATGCGGGGGAAGATACAGAAATGAGGGAAGCTATGGAAAAGATGGAAAATCAGGAAGCTCTGGAGGAACAGGAGCTTCTGGAAAATCAAAAAGTACAGGGTGAAGATGAAGCAGGGAAAAGGCGGGAGGCGAGAAAGCCCCCCAAAAAGAGTATAAGAAGAAAGGGAAGAAGAAATTCCGTTTTACATGCTTTTCAGCATGTTGCTCTGGTATTGGCGGCTTTCTTTTTTATAACGGTTCTTGCCGGTTCCTATGTAGTTGTGGACACCAGAACAGGGACGGAGGCCTACCGGCTGATAAAGGAAAACAAGGGAACCTTTGAGGATTCGGAAATGTTTAACCATCTTCTTGGCAGCAGTGTTTCCGATATCATCTGCTATGGAACCATACGGAGCCAGATGGAAACAGACGCAAGGTACGACCCGGGAAAGGAAATCGACGTTACCGCTTTTGCGGGAAGATATGGGGAGATGCCCCGGGAATACATTACGGCGTCCTATTATCTGGACGATTTGATAAAATGGGCGCAGGCAGGCTTTTCCAGACAGGAAATCTACATGAGCGGAGAGGAGGCCGATGAGTTTTTAAGCAGAAGCCGTGTGGTGACTACGGTGGATTTAAGTAACTATAACGGCGGTACGGTGAGCTATTTAAATTCTGATTTTTCCAGCGCGGTCAGTGTCAGGGATGTATCGGGAAATCTTCTGGAAAACGGAGATATCGAGCGGGACGAGGTAAACGCTACGGTGCTGAAAAACAGATATCACACGGTGGAAGGCAAAAATATTGAGGATTACGTATCCTCCTGGGAGGAGTACTACGAGCTTTGCAACAACGTGGAAAAGTCGGCGGGTGATTTAAGCATTAATTATAAGGAATATACGGGTTATAAGGAATACTATGATTCCGGCGTTTCCAATGTTGTTTATTTTATCAGAAAAACAATCGGCGGGGATACGCAGATTTTCACCAATATGAAAACGGATGCCAGGACGGTGTCTGATTTGAAAAAAGAGCTCCTTGGTAAATGCGACAGATATGTATTTTATGATGCGGAAGAGGTACTGTACGACACGAATACCCTGATTGAAGAAACCACTCTGCGCTATATTCTGAACGGTTACGAATATGCCTATCCGGAAGATGTGCAGATTATGATTGGGGTTGATTCCGGTTACGATGCGGCGGACGGCTTTTCACAGGCAAAGGCGGGCTTCGGGAATTATGTTCCTTATATGTGGCAGTATCTTCTGGCCGGCGTGGTATGTCTTGTGGTTTATCTGTTCCTTCTGGCAATTTTAACATTGAAGGAAGGACGGGGACGCAGAAGGGATACGGGAGAGGTAAGTGTCAGCCTCCTGCCGGAGGATTATATTCCCACGGAAATTATGATTCTGGCTGCCGCACTGGTTTTTGCCGGGCTGTTTTACGGTATCGGGGCGCTTGCAGAGCCGGTATGGCATTTGCCGGAAAGGGTGCTTTTAATAGCTTTTACAGAGGTGGCCACGCTTCTTGTCAGCCTTCTTTTTTCCTTCTTCTATTACAGCTTTGTAAGGAGAACCAAAGCGGGAATACTCTGGAGAGGAAGCCTTTTAAGACGGCTGGGACGCACCATAAAGAAAGGCTCGGCGTATGCCTACAGGAATTCTACGCTTCTTATGCGGGTGCTGGTTCCCTTTGGAGGCTTTACGATTTTGAACCTGGTCTGCATGTATGCGCTTTGCCGTATGGCAAACGGCGGCGGGATGAAAACAGGAGGAATTATCGCCGGTATGATTATTCTGTTGGCAGCGGACGGTGTTGTGGGATATCTCCTGTACAGTTCCGCGGTTGCAAGACAGAAGATTTTAGAGGGAATTGAATTAATCTGCGAGGGCGACATCTCTCATCAGGTAAAAGAGGAAGGAATGCGGGGCGACGAGCTGGTGCTTGCCCGTGCGGTGAACAGTATCGGGGACAGCGTGAGGGTTGCCGTGGAGACCAGCATGAAGGACGAGCGGCTGAAAGCCGATTTGATTACCAATGTCTCCCACGACATTAAGACGCCTTTAACCTCAATTATCAATTATGTGGATTTGATTAAAAGGGAAAACATTGAAAATCCCAAGGTCAGGGAATACATCAGCGTACTGGACGCCAAATCCCAGCGGCTGAAACAGCTTACGGATGATTTGGTGGAGGCTTCCAAGATTTCTTCCGGCAATATCGTCCTTCACTGGGAGAAAATCAATCTGGTGGAGCTTTTAAACCAGACCATAGGAGAGTTTTCCGAGAAATTTGAGGAAAAATCGCTGTACCCTGTTTTCAGGACGACAAAGAACTTTATGTTTATAGAGGCGGACAGCAGAAGTATCTGGCGGGTGATTGAAAACCTGTTTAACAATATTTTCAAGTACGCGCTGGCAGGCACAAGGGTCTATATTGACCTGGCCTCTTTTAAAGGGGAGGACGAGGCAAGGCATGTGATGCTTTCCATCAAAAATATTTCGGCGCAGCCTTTAAAGGTAAATCCCAGCGAGCTGACTGAGCGGTTTATCCGGGGGGACGAATCCAGAACCACGGAAGGGAGCGGGCTTGGCCTCTCCATCGCAAAGAATCTGACGGAAGCGCAGAAGGGAGCGTTCGAGATAGTTATGGACGGCGATTTGTTTAAGGTGAATCTGGTTTTCCCTTTGCTGGAAGAAAAGTAAAGACAGAAATAAAAAAGCTCCTGACCGGAATCCGGTATCGGGAGCTTTTTATTTGTGCGTATAAAAGGTCTACTCATTAATCGCAAAATCATCCTCACGGTTATTATAGCGGTTCAGAATACGGTGAATCTTATCGGTAGGCGTGTACACATTTGCCATGGAGGAATCATGGTTCATAAAATCAATGATGGACGCCAGGAATTTGCTCATATCCGCTTCAATGTAATAAGGACGGGATTTCAGTTCAGGAATCCGGTACGTCAGGTTAGTGGTTATAATTCTGTCAAAACAGCACTGTTCATAGGCTTCGTCAAAGCGGGCAAGACCTTCCGTAAAAAGTCCGAAAGTACAGAAGATAAAGACAGTAATTGAAAACCAGCAGAATTTGATCGTGGAAGGCTGCTATATCC
>CAMSTM010000084.1 GCA_947063675.1 uncultured Lachnospiraceae bacterium
AAAGCTGGAGCGTTGGGGTAAATATATTCTCCTGCGCCCCGACCCCCAGGTCATCTGGGACACCCCGAAGGAGGCAAAAGAATGGAAATCCTTAAACGGTCACTACCACCGCAGTTCAAAAGGCGGCGGCGAATGGGAATTCCATAATCTCCCGGAGGAGTGGAGTATTCAGTATAAAAACCTTACCTTCCGTTTAAAGCCTTTCAGCTTTAAGCACACCGGTCTTTTTCCCGAACAGGCAGTAAACTGGGACTGGATTTCCGAAATCATCCGCAGTGCCCACCGGCCCGTTAAGGTTTTGAACTTATTTGCTTATACCGGCGGCGCTACTCTGGCGGCCGCAAAGGCCGGCGCCGGCGTTACCCATGTGGACGCGTCAAAAGGCATGGTTGCCTGGGCAAAGGAAAACGCCTCCATCTCCGGTCTTTCAGACGCGCCTATCCGTTATCTGGTAGACGACTGCACAAAATTTGTGGAGCGGGAAATCCGCCGGGGCAACACCTATGACGGCATTATCATGGACCCGCCCTCTTATGGGAGAGGCCCTAAAGGAGAAATCTGGAAAATTGAGGACAATATTTATCCTCTGCTTACCCTGACTGCAAAGCTGCTCGATAAAAACGCTCTGTTTTTCCTCCTTAACTCCTACACCACAGGCCTGCAGCCTGCCGTGCTTACCTACCTTTTAAACGCCACCGTCGGAAAACGGCTCGGCGGGACTGCCGTCTCATCGGAAATCGGCCTTCCCGTCAGAAAAAGCGGCTGGGTGCTTCCCTGCGGCGCTTCGGGACGGTGGACCCCCTGATATGTCGGACAGATTCACAGACAGATAAGCCATGTTTCCGCGCGTCCCGCGGCCGGCAACAAAGCCGCACCGCACCTGAAAGATGAACGCCCGATGCATTGACATCCCTACACCGGCAATCTATAATATAAAAAAACAGCAAAAGGAGCAATAACATCATGCCTAAAATCATCCTCACCGGCGACAGGCCTACCGGCCCCCTTCATGTGGGACATTATGTCGGTTCCCTGAAACGCAGGGTAGAACTGCAGAATTCCGGCGTATACGATAAAATTTTTATTATGATTGCAGACGCGCAGGCGCTGACGGATAATGCCGAGCAGCCGGAAAAGGTGCGTCAGAACATTATCGAGGTGGCTCTGGACTATCTTTCCTGCGGGCTTGACCCGTCCAAATCCACTCTCTTTATCCAGTCACAGATTCCCGAGCTTTGCGAGCTTTCTTTCTATTATATGAATCTGGTGACGGTTTCAAGATTACAGCGGAATCCCACCGTAAAATCAGAAATTCAGATGCGGAACTTTGAGGCAAGCATTCCTGTAGGCTTTTTCACCTATCCCATCAGCCAGGCAGCGGATATCACCGCCTTTATGGCAACCACCGTTCCTGTGGGGGAGGACCAGCTTCCCATGATAGAGCAGACCAGGGAAATCGTGCGGAAGTTCAACTCCGTCTATGGGGAAACACTGGTGGAACCCGACGTGCTTCTTCCCGACAATAAAGCCTGCATGCGCCTTCCGGGCATCGACGGGCAGGCCAAAATGAGCAAGTCCCTGCACAACTGCATTTATCTCTCCGACAGTGAGGAATACGTCCGCAAAAAGGTAATGTCCATGTTCACCGACCCTGACCATTTACAGGTTTCCGACCCCGGCCGCGTGGAGGGCAATCCCGTCTTTATTTATCTGGACGCTTTCTGCAGGGATGAAATGTTTGCGGAATACCTTCCCGAGTACGCTTCCCTGGAAGAACTGAAAGCCCACTATACCAGGGGCGGCCTGGGTGACGTTAAGGTGAAGAAGTTCTTAAATAAAGTCCTTCAGGAAGAGCTCTCACCCATCCGGGCAAGAAGAAAGGAATGGGAAAAGGATATTCCCGCCGTCTATGAGATTTTGCATAAAGCCAGCATGGAAGCCGAGGAAGCTGCGGCAAAAACACTGGACAGTGTCAAGAAGGCTATGAAAATCAACTATTTTGACGACCATGCTCTGATTGCAGAGCAGACACAAAAATACGCCGCAAAGTAAGCCTCCTGAGGATTGCCAGAGCGTCCCGCATCTGTAAAAGCGGCGTCGATACTCTCAAAAGAAACTAAAAAGTAAGGACAGCATGAAAGCATACCGAATAAAAGAAGTGAAAAATTTTATGGGAAGACTCCTTGGCACGGAGGCGTTTGACGCCTTTCTGCTGGCGGAGGCTTCCATCACCACTTATAACACCTTCATCATTGATGGCCATATGGAAAAAGCTTTTTTCACAGGGGATGTCAATGATGAATCTGTTCTCCCTCCCTATGAATTCTCTGAATGGAAAAATATCCGTACCCTTTGCTTTGATTTGATTAAGGGAAAGCGTACGCCTGTGGGCTTCAAATTCATTCTTCATTTAAAGCCGGAGCTTATAGAGCAAATTTTGACAGAAGGCAATGCGGACGTCACTCTTTCCGATATCAAAGCCTTTGTCCTGAATATAAAATACGATGGCAGTATGCTCACCTGCATCACTGCCACCGCTTTTCACTCTTTCCTGCCCGACAAAACGCCGGACAGGCTATGGGATGATTTTATAACACATTTTCTCACGGAAAGAGAAATTTTATTTGAGGAAGGCTGATTACATGGAGGCGTCCACCGTCGCTCCCTTGAGGTCTTCCTCAAGCAGCTTCATTTCTTCTATTACCTTCTGGATTTCCTTCTGAACCTCTTCCATGGAGCCGTCGGCTTCCACCACCAGCTCGGTTGATTCCGCAACGTTTTCCGCGAATTCTTCCTTTTCGCTCTTTTCTTCTTTGATTTTTTCCAGCTTTTCTTCCTCTTCCTTTTCCTTCTCGGCTTTCTTTTCGGCAGCCTCCTTCTTTTCCTCCATCTCCTCGTCCATATGGTCCTTTGCTTCCTGTATCAGCATTCCGACAATCTCTTTGCCGGCTGCCTCCATCACCTTATCCGCGCTCGCCGATGCCTGTACCATAGGGTCGCTCTTAAGCTTCTCCTTCCTTGTTTCGCGAATCAGCGCGTTTTCTCCCCGAATCCCTTCCTGCGCGGATTCAATGGCGGCCTCAATCCTCTTTAATTCCTCTGCTTCCGGCGTTCCAGGCTCCGGTTCCTCGCTAAGCCCCATGGCCAGCCTGTTTTCTTTAAATTCCCTCAGCTCCTCGTTTGCATCGTTTCGCGCTTTTTTATATTCTGCAATTCTTCCCTTGCTCTCCTCAATGCCTTCTTCCACCTTCCGGTCACCGTTCCAGGCGTCTCTCACTATCTCCATCGCCTGTTTTTGCGCCACCTGTTTTTTCTGTGCAATTAAATCAGGCTTTTTCGTCAGATTGCCGGCAAAAATGCTTTTGCGGTTTTTGTTATCCTGTTCCTGGCCGATGCCGTTTTGTCTTCCCCTTCTGCTGTCGTCACCCATAAAAATTGACATATTACGAACTTTCATCATTTACCTCTTTTCTGCGCTCTCCCTGCGCCTTAAGCAAGTCTACAGATGCTTTGCGGATACCTGCGTATCCCGCGGACAGTCCTTTGTCCGCCCCTATTCCCGCAGACACAATAAGTCAAAATCGGTCTTACTGCGGGTCTGTCAATGTATTTATCGGCGCAGGGCAAATCTTAAGTTAGCCTTAAATGGGTAAATGTAATGAATCGTGAGGATTCGGGTGTGAAGTAATTGCGGCTCTGCCTTATCTGTCAGTTCAGCACACCGGACAACAGGCCTTAAACGCCTGAGAGGTGGTATTCTTAGTTCATATCCTGCTCATGCACCCAGCGTTTCAAGATATATTTCCAGTTCATTCCATCCTGCAACACCCGAAGGATTGTTACTTCCAATGCTGTATCATCTACAACATAAAATAAAAGATATGTATGATGCGGCTTAAAGTAAATGTCATACCCCCTGTATCGAATCCCTGTTGTATTATACCCTTCCGGCAATATCCTTAAGCCATCAACTGCCGTTTTTATCTTCTTTGAAAAGTTCTCGCCCAGCTCACGATATTTAAAATTATCCAAAATATATCTCTTCATTCTCCGGATATCGTCTCTACTGCTATAAGTATATTTGATTTTATATCTCTTCTGCAATATTTCACCCTTTTTCAAATTGCATCAATTTCATCCCACAAATCAGTTTCTTCCAGCACTCGACCATGTTCTACATCATCTAATGCTTCATCTAACTTTGACAGCAGCGCGTCCATAGCATTTTCCACCGTGTAAAAATTTTCCTTTGTTTTAACTGCTTCTGCTAACGCCATAAAATCATCTCCTGTTCCTGTTTGTAAAATCTGTTAATATATTGATTTTTATTTTATTATATCCTGTAATGATAAAATTTACAAGAATCGCAGACGACAACCCAATGCCTCCATTGCCGTAATTCTGATTCATTTTTCCTACTGCTCCGCCAGTTCCCTCTGTTGATGCACAAATACCGTGACGGTTGAAAGTGTCTTGCATTTTTCACCCCTGCTTTTTCCATCAGTTCAGCACACCGGACATCATTCTGAACTTCATATTGCTCTCCCAGATTTTCCTTATCGCTTCGAAATTTACATCAGGCTTCATCATCAGCTCCGCCAGAGCATCCAGCTCCCGGTATTCCTCCTCAGAGAGCTCAAACTCCTTATCGCACAGATATCGCGGCATATGAAGAAAGATAATTTCGTCGTTCATCAGACAATGAAAATCATAAAACAGTCCCCGCATGGCCGCCTTCAGCCCAAGGGTCGGCGGCACCGAGGCAAACTGCACGTTTTCTTCCCTGAACCTGCCCTCCCGCATTCCCAGAAACGCACCGGCCCCAAACAAAAAATTGTCATAAGGAATGTCGTTTAAATCAAAAGTGATTTCATGGTCGGGACAGTGCAGGTCCGCGTCCGCCAGCTTCCATTGCTCTTTTGTTTCATCAAAGTATTCCGTAATCCAGTGGTCGCGGTAAATGCCGTCGGAACCGATATACTCCGCAAATCCGCTTCTGACTCTTGCCGGAATTCCCTTTGCCTTCAAGGTTCCGGCCAGCAGAATTGCCTGCCCTCTGCATGTCACATGCACCTTGTCCTTTGCCTCCCGGCCGGCAAAATATCGGGAATCCCTGCGCAGTAATTCGGCAAGGATTCCCTGTGCCGTCGGAAAAATATCGTCCTCAAAATCCAGCGCCGCTGCGGGCACCTTGGTCATATCCCCCCAGAAGCTCTCCTTTTTCCGCCGGATATCCTTATCCTTTTTAAAAACCACGGGATGTATGATTTGCATTCTCTGTAAACAACACAGTTCTTCCATATCGTCCGGCAGACTTTTTGCAAAATCCTTATAGTACCCCAAATCCGTATAGGGGCTTGTTTCCCTGTAAAAATCCAAAATTTCCTGTTTCATATAAACCTCCTGTCCCTTTACGCAGACGTCCTTTCAGGCTTTGCTCTTTCTTCTCACCGGAATCCAGACAGCACTTTCATAGTCGCGCTCTTCCGGCTCGCCTTTCGAATACCATTCCATATCAATGTTTGCCGCAATCTCATATTCGGAATTGCCGGGCAGCCATTCCTTATAAATGCGGGTATTTACCGCCTGTATCGCCTCCGGCATAGGGCCTGTGCACCTGAATTTCGCCCACGTACACGCCGGGATTTCAAAAATCTTCATTCCCTTCGGCACAGCGCCGCCCCTGTAGCGCCCGGCAATCACATAGCGGAAATACTCGCCCCCCGCGCCATCGTCAAAGCAGATTCCGAATTCGCCCACCTGATTTTCCCATACCGCTTCTCTTACCGCCTTTTTTGTCTGGTCTGTCTCCTCTTCCTTATCGGACTGCTGTTTCAGATACCGCGTCTGAAATTCCTTCCAGAATTCAGGCGCATCCATAAATCCGCTGTTACAGCGTATCTTTCTCTCAAAGCCAATCATTTTCATTGCGTCCGTTTTTTCCACCGTGTATTCCATCTGTTCTCCTCCTCTGATTGCAATTTCGATGGTCAGCGGCAGAAACACCTTTATCCGAAAGGGCTGCGCCTTAAGCTGCACCGGCGATACCCCGTGAAATCTTGTAAAAGCTCTGGTAAAGCTCTCGGGCGTATCGTAGCCGTATCTGCAGGCGATATCAATGATTTTCTCATCGCCCTTAATCACATCAAGCCCCGCCAGATAAAGCCTGCGGTTTCGCAGGTACTCCCCCACGGTATAGCCCGTGACGATTTTAAATCCCCTCTGAAAATAAAAGGATGACATATGAATGGCTCCGGCCGCGTCGGCAGCCGTAATATCCTCCAAAAGGTGCGCCTCCATATAATTGATTGCATTTTTTAAAGCCGATAACCACTCCATATTTTCCCTGCCTCAATACTTTGATGCGTTGCCGCCGCTCTGTGCCCGGACACAGACATTTCTCTCAAAGAGCTACTCTCTGTTTATAGTTTAACTGAAAACAAAATTATAATCCTGACTTTTTGTGCCTGAAATTGTTATGCTGTCTGTAACTCTTTCCCGGGCATATCAGACAAAAGAGCCCTGATACTCCAGGTAAGCTTTCTGTGGACGCTTATTTTTCCTCCGTCATTATCATATCCTCCACATGCCTTTTCTCCATCTGATGCCTTATCTTCCGGTTCGCTACGGTGTCAAATATGATGGAAAAATCATAGTCCGCCGGATACAGCTGCTCCGCCGCCACATACAGCTTTACCCTTTTATGGTTAATATAAATCTTCTTATCAGGCATCTGTACCCGGAGGACGCCCTTTTCATTCACCGTTTCGCAGACAATGCCAATCTTCCTGTCAGGGTAAATCATGACGCTGTCTCCCCTCTTGAATTTCCCGGAGAGATTCTGTCTGTGTGCGCCCTCCTTCTGCCGCCTGGCAGGGGCATTTTTCTCCTTTTTCCACAAGGTTTCCGGCGCGCCGCCTGTTCCGGCATCCGTTACCCGCCTTTCGTACATATGCGGTTCGCCTGCCCGTTTTTCCCCGGCAGTCTTTCTTTCGGCAGCCGCAAATCCTGTCCCGCCATGCACAGCGCCGTCTCCGTACGCCGCCTGCCGGGCCTCTTTCAGCATATGCTCCGGCATTCCCAGCTTTCTTGCGATATAAAAGGCACAGCTCTCGCCTGCTTCTCCAATTACAAGCTGATAAAGCGGCCTTAAGCTTTCTTTGTCAAAAGTCATCCTTGCATTGACTACGCCTTCTTCTTTCTCGGCATAGGCCTTAATTTCAGGATAATGGGTGGTCACCAGATACAGCGCACCACTTCTTTTCAGCTCCCGCAGAATCGCTGTGGCGATTCCCATTCCCTCCGCCGGGTCGGTTCCCGAACCCAGCTCGTCCATAATCACCAGGCTCTCATTGTCAGCCTTCCGCAAAATATTCAGTACGTTGGTAATGTGTGCGGAAAAGGTGGAGAGATTTTCTGCCAGGTTCTGTCCGTCTCCGATATCGCAGAGTATCAGGTTACTCATGCAGATTTCCGCGCTCTCTGCCGCCGTATGCAGCCCGCATTGCGCCATCAGGCAGTTAAGAGCCACCGTTTTAATGGCGACGGTTTTTCCGCCTGTGTTAGGGCCTGTAATAATCACGCCGTTTATCCCTTTCCCCATCTCAAAGTCCAGAGGAATATTCATGCTTTTGTCCATCAGCGGGTGCCGCCCCTTTACCAGCCGGATACGGCGTTCCACATTGATTTCCGGCTCTGTTCCCCCGCAGTCCACGCTCAGCTTTCCCTTTGCAAAAATAAAATCCAGCTTTTCTATGGTCCGGTTATTTCTGAAAATCACCTCCGCTTTATCGGACAACATAACGGTAAGGGTATAGAGGATTCTTCTTTCCTCGTTCTCCTCGTCAATCCGCATTTCCTGCAGCTCTCCGTACAGCCTTGCCACGGATTCCGGCTCGATGAAAAGTGTGTTTCCTGTGGCGGACTTGTCAATCACGCTGCCGCTTATCCTGAATTTATATTCCTTTTTTACAGGCACACAGATATGTCCGTTTCTCACAGTACTGAAACTGTCCGACATGCATTCCTTCCCGGAGCGCAGAATACTGTCCGCCTTTTCACGCATCTTTGCCTCCGTCCGCTCTATTCCCTCCCGAAGGGATTTCAAAAGCCCCGAGGCATAGTCGTCCACCCTGCCGTTTCTGATTTTTTCATATAATTCTTCCCGAATCTCCTCCAGAGAATCCAGATTTTCCTCATAGTACGGCAGGCTGATGTCGTATGCTTTTCCCCGGCATAAATAATCTTTCAGCCTTTTTACGGCGGTAAGCGTCGCCGCAATTTTTTCAAGCTGCTCCGCCGTCAGGCAGATTCCCTTTCCTGCCATTTCCAACAGCTCCGTAATACCCTCCAGCGCCGTAATCGGCGGCATTCCGCAGTTTTCCAGCATCGTTCTTGCCTCGGTTGTGTTTTTAAGCTGCGCTTTCACCTCCGCCTCCGAGAGACCAGGCGCAAGCTCTCTTATTCTTTCCTTCGCATTTTCCGTATAAGCCATTTCTTCCAGACGGCTGATTATCCTGTCAAATTCCAGCATTTTTGCCGACGGCGTATTGTAAAAATATTGTTTTTCCATTTTTCTTTCCTCTCTTTGCTAATTTACCGCCTGCAAAAGCCTGTAAAAAACCGCAGAAACTGCGGCACTGATAAAGCACACACGGTTTCTGCGGTCAGAATTTATGGATAGCCGATTGTACAGCGCAGAGCCCTATGCATGAAACCCATGCTCTACAGGTCCGCTCTCTCCACACAGCCAGCATCCCGCAGCAGGCGGGATATTGACTCTTCGCAAAACAACGGACAGCACGCTCCGCGAACTGTCCTTATGTTAATAAAGGCACAGCCGGCCGGCTATGCCCTCAAATCCATTTTCTTTATTCCCTGAAAGGGATTATTAATGTGTATGATAAGCTTTTACAGCAAGGCGGATTATGGGCATAACTGTCTCTCCAGTTATCCCCGCAACTGTTCAGTTGTGTGATTTCTCCACTTTTACCACGCTTAACATACATTCCCTCTCTTTCACTCTTTTTATCATAAGCAGGACAACGCATCCGCAGGATACTTTGCCTGCAATGAAGCAAGTATAATCCATCTGTGAAACGCTGTCAATCACTTTTTAATTATTTTTCGTTTCCTCATAGTTTAAAATGATTTTCGCAAGGGCGTTGGCATACTCCTGCCGTCCGAATGCCGTCAGATGCACGCCGTCCTCCAGATACTCCTCCGCCGTGTAATTGTTAACTCCCAAATCCTGATAGGCATTGAAGTACAATGTCTGCTGCTCCCGCGCCACATAGTTACAGGTTCCCGCATAATCCGCCAGAGTTCCGTACCCGCTGTTTAAGGTATTGCCGTCGCCGACCATCCATGTACCGTTAAAAAACTGCGCGTAGGTAGGGCCGCACAATATAATCGTTGCGTCCGGCGCCCAGTCCCGAAGGTCGCTTACTGCACACCGCAAGGCTCCGCCGTAAGTCCTGATGTCCACATCACTGTCGGAATTGGTGAGGGGTACTGCCCGGAAGAAATCGTTCAATCCGTATTCAATGATAAAGTAATCTGTCTTTGAAAAATCGATATTGGGGTTATCCAGAATTTCCTTCGCCCTTGTTCCCGCAAAGATATCGGTGGGGATTTCCTTTCTGATTGCATGGACAATGCCCAGAAGGCTTCTGGAAGTCCACTTGTCATAAGAGCCCTGCTCATCATACTCTATGGAAGCGCTGGTTCCGCCAATCGCAAGATTGTACACGTCCGCCTCACATTGCACAGAGGTAAGATATGGCACCCCGCTTCCGTCCCGGCTGTTGTCAAAAATACTGTCTCCCAGAAATACAAGCTGCAGCTCGTTTCCGGCCGGCTCTATCTGATCCTCCTCCGTGATAATCTGCTCCTGCTCCGGCTCCGTCAAATCAATGGCAGGCGTCTGATGCGCGCTGGCAGGCTGCGGCGTTGCTTCCTCCTGCTCAGGCTGGGTCGTTGGCGTGGGCTGTATGTCCTTTTCCGCAGACTCTGTTTCCGTTACAGGTTCTTTTTCTATAACCTCACCTGTTTCCGTTATAATGATATTATCAGATAAAACTTTGTCATCCTGCAAATCCTTACCGCTTTTCTGTCCGCATCCGGCCAGCAGGGATGCCGCCAGCGCAATTGCAATTGTAAGCTTTACCGTTCCTTTTTTCACTCGTCTCATCGTCTGCGCTCCCTTCAGATATTTCCTGTTAAAATCCTCTTAATTTTTTCATTCATAAGCATACCACATTTTTCCGAAAAAGGAAGAACCTCTGTTCCATTTTAAGAATTCTTTCCGCAACCTTAAATAATTCTTAATAACTGACCGTTTCTGTTTATATTTTATTCAATTTTGCCGTGTATTATGAATTATTTTGCAAACTGCCCTGCTTTCTCGCATTCTGACCGCAAATTATTTATTTGCAACCAAAACAATATCAGTTATAATAATAAAGAATTACGGAAAGGAGATGCGTTCAATGAATAGATTTAAAAGCAAAGAAACTTTTTTTCTGCTCAGCTTATCTGCCGGAATCCTTTTATATACTATACTTATATTTATCATAAATCTTACCCGATTTCATTATCAGCTGAATGCGGATATTGCCTCAGATGTCATTTTAGGTGAATTAATCTGGAACAGCAAACAGCTTATACCGGATACCTGGTACATGTCAACCGAAGCCAGAATTATCTCCAATTCCAATATATCCGCCTTTTTTTTTGGAATTACAAAAAACATGACTCTTGCAATGGGGCTGGCATGTTGTTTAATGACTCTTCTGATTGTTGGAAGTGTCCTTTATTTCTGCAAAGCGGCGGACTTCCAAAAAAGTCATACCACACTGATGATTTTTTTATGCCTTGCCATCCCCTGCACTTTAAATATACTGGAACTTTTATACTTATTCGCCGGTTATTATGCCGAACACATTATTATTCTTTTTATTACATTAGCCGTTTATGTAAAAATTATGCGAATCGAAAATATTATATGGCCCCCTCTTTTAGTCACCTTTCTTCTGGCGTTTGTTCTTGGCCTACAGGGTGTACGAGGGATTCTGGTTATTTACGGTCCTTTACTCGGGATTGAGGTTATCCGTAATATCTATTTATCTTTCTGCCATCAAAAACGGCAACGACATGATATTGCTTTAACTCTGTGGGCAGTCCTGGAACTGACCGTCAGCTTTATCGGAACATGCTTTCCCTTTTCCGTAGGTCAGAGCCTTTCCCGGAATATAAGAAAAGGAGCTTATAAACTTGTTACCATTGTTCTACCGGATATGAGAAACGCTGCCGGTTTTACAGACTCCGGCTTAGCCGGCCGGATTTGTCTTTTGGCACTTTCGCTGACAGCGCTATATCTGGTGCTCAATATCCTCCACCGGATGTGGAAAAAGGAAAATATAAAGCCAATAGAATGGGCCTGGCTTACTGTATGCGCCTCACCATTCATCACCGCTTTGGCAGTTGCCTTTACTACGGTGGAAAGTACGCCGCGGTATTATTTCGTACTGCCATTCCTCATGGCCCTTTCTGTCCCGCTTCTATGGCAGAGTTGCTCCATGAAATTGAAATCTGTAACTTTATCCGCAATTGTTATATTGTCAATACTAAATATTACCCGGATATATTTTCCCATAGTTTGCTCAGATTACCCCCCCTCCCCAATTGGCGGACGAATATCAGGTAGTGGAATTTTTAAAAGAAAATAATTATCTGACAGCTTATGCAACATTTGAAAATGCAAATACCATGACTGTCCTGTCAAACGGCGATGTCCGTGTATATTCTGTTGCAACAATAGAAAAAATGGATATCTGCAAATGGCTGACAAGCACCGACTGGTATTTTCCAAATGTTCCTTATAAGCATAAAACAGCATATATTGTCACCGAAACAGAAATGACAGCCATTAACGAATTTCTTAAAGAAAAAGAAAATCTGGTACATGAAGCTGCAACAATTGGAAAATATCATATATTTTTTTCCGATTATAACTTTTCAAACTCAGACTAGCCAACTTACTACAAGGAGCCCCCATGGTACTGCAAGAAAACAATAAACTGCTTTCAATAATTATTCCCGCCTATAATGAGCAGGATAATATTCACAGAACCTTCAATACCATCAGCCAGATTTTAAATGAATCGCATATTCCCTTTGAAATTCTGTTTGTGGACGACGGCTCCAGGGATATGACCTGGCCCCGCATCTGTGAATTGTCGGCCGGATTATCCGAAGCGAAGGGAATCTCCTTCTCAAGAAATTTTGGAAAGGAATCCGCCATCTTTGCCGGTCTGGAAAGCGCTTCCGGCGCATGCTGCGTAATCATGGACTGCGATTTGCAGCACCCGCCCGCAGTTATCCCGGAAATGTACCGCCTGTGGCAGGAGGGCTTTGAGGTGGTGGAGGGCGTAAAAGCCTCCCGGGGGCAGGAAAACCCTTTTCATACCTTTTGCGCCAAAGGCTTTTACAAAATTATCAGCAAAGTGACGAAAGTAAATATGTCCGACGCTTCCGATTTCAAGCTGTTAGACCGCAAGGCCGTGGACGCCCTTCTTTTGCTCCCGGAGAGAGCGCCCTTTTTCCGCGCGCTGTCCTCCTGGGTGGGCTTTCGGACCGCTTCCGTTCCTTTTGAAGTACAGGAGCGTGCCATCGGCTCCTCCAAATGGTCCATGTGGAGCCTTGTAAAATATGCCATCCGAAATATTACTTCCTTTTCGGGTGCACCCATGCAGGTAGTCACCTTCCTCGGCTGGCTCATGCTGCTTGCCTCACTGGCGCTCGGCGTACAGTCCCTTTACCGCTATTTCTCCGGCACCGCCTTAGAAGGCTTTACCACCGTGATTCTGCTGCAGCTCATTATCGGCAGCGTCCTCATGATCAGCCTCGGCATTATCGGACATTATATTTCCAGAATCTATGATGAAATCAAGGCAAGGCCGCGATATATCATAAGTAAAAGATGCGGTTTGTAGCCGCATCTTTTCTATAAATTCCGTCAGCGTCCGATACTGTAGTATTCCACCCCAGCCGCTTTCATTTTCTCAGGCGAATAGAGGTTACGCCCGTCATAAACCAGCGGCGTATGCATCCTTTCCTTAAAGCCCTCCGGCTTTACCTCCTTAATCTCGGGCCATTCCGTAAATACAAAGCAAATATTGGCGCCGTCCAGAGCCTTTTCAATGGAATCCGTATAATTCATGGTTCCGGCTTCCAGACCGCCTTCCGGGAAAAGCTGCCTTGCCCGCTCCTCCCCTTCCGGGTCGTAGGCATACACATCAGCTCCCGCCGCCAGAAGCAGCTTTAAATTGTCAATAGACGGCGCCTCCCGCAAATCATCGGTTCCCGCCTTGAAAGTAAGCCCAAGCACCGCCACCTTTAAACCGCTGAAGGTAATCATTCTGTCCTTCGCCTTCTCGAACAGCCTGGTTTTCTGTTTCAGGTTCACATCCACACAGGCCTCCACCGTTTTCAGCTGATAGCCGTGTTCTCTGGCCAGAAACTTAAGAGCCTTTGTATCCTTGGGAAAACAGCTTCCCCCGAAGCCGATTCCCGCATTCAGAAACCTTGCGCCAATCCTCTCGTCATAGCTCATTCCTCTGGCAACGTCGGTGATATCCGCGCCCACCAGCTCGCAGAGGTTCGCAATGTCGTTCATATAGGAAATTTTAAGTGCAAGGAAGTCATTGCAGGCATACTTAATCATCTCCGCCGAACGCCGCTTTACGGAAACAATAGGTAGTCCGAAAGGCTCGTAAATTTTCTTAAGGAGCGCCTCCGCCTCCTTGCTTTCCGTCCCTATGATAATTCTCGCCGCATGCAGGGTATCCCGGACCGCCGTTCCCTGAGCCAGAAACTCGGGGTTGGAAGCCACCTCCACCTTCACGTCGTGGACGAGGAAATCCTTGATAAACTGCTCCACCTTATCGTTCGTCCCCACTGGCACCGTGGATTTTACCACCACAAGGCAGTCTTTCTCAATGGTTTCCGCTATCTGCCGGGAAACCGTGGCGATATAGCTTAAATTGGCGCTTCCGTCAGGCATTTCCGGCGTTCCCACACCGATAAAAATCGCGTCGGCGTCCTTGTAAGCCTTTGTATAATCCGTGGTAAAATGAAGCGTTCCCGCGGCATTGTTTTTCTGCATCAGCGCCTCGAGTCCGTCCTCGTAAATGGGTGAAATCCCCTTCCGCATCAGCTCCACTTTCTTTTCCTCCACGTCCACGCAGGTCACGTCGTATCCTTTCTCTGCAAAGCATACGCCCGCTACCAGACCTACATATCCCGTTCCGGCTACTGCTATTTTCACTTTATCTCCTCCATTTCAGTTCCGTAGACGCCCCTCCAGTACACGGAACAATTTCCGGTCACATCTGTGCCCGTTAATCGTTCCGTGTACTGTCCGGGCATCTTCTGTTTTCTCCATTTCTGTAATATTCCAAAAACCAGTCCGCAAATTTTTTCAGACCTTCCTCAATCGTTGTGGAGGGCTTGAATCCGAAATCCTCCATCAGGTCCCGGACGTCCGCATAGGTTTCATACACGTCCCCCGGCTGCATCGGCAGAAATTCCTTTCGGGCTTTTCTTCCAAGACAGCTCTCGAGGACGGCGATAAAATCCATGAGCTTTTCCGGCTTGTTATTTCCTATATTGTAAATCTTATATGCCGCGCCGTTTTTGTCCTTCTCTGGCGGATTGCCGAGAATATTTACCACTCCGGTGACAATATCGTCGATGTAGGTAAAATCCCTCATCATATCGCCGTTGTTATATATCTTCCCTGTCTCTGCCATTTTACCTACAACCTTTCTTCCACATATACAACCTG
>CAMSTM010000085.1 GCA_947063675.1 uncultured Lachnospiraceae bacterium
TCCGGTCAGCATATAATAAAGCGTAGCGCCCAGACCGTAAATATCACTTCTTTCAATCCACGCTCCCGCAAAGGGAGCGACCGTAGTAGCCTTTTATCGGTCTTGCCTCTGCCTTATTTCAATCCACGCTCCCGCAAAGGGAGCGACTGCTAAAGCAACAATTCTTCTCAGAAACGAGAATATTTATTTGGTCAATACTCATAATCTTTTATTTCCCAACTCTAATTATAAATATTTTCGTTCTGGTTTAGTTACTTTTTTATGGTGCGAATCTCCCATACTTTTAATGTCAACTTACCATTCGCACCAGTTTATATCATTAATGTACCTTCAGCCTCATAAGAAACTTTGTTTCCAAAATGTTCAACTTTTGTCTGATAATTATTTCCCAGATAATAAAACCGCAGGCTGTCCTCTTTCTCATTAATTAACGATACAAGGCGCTCCTTCAGCAGCAATGACTGTGAAGCATCCAAAATACATTCAAAAACAGAGTTTTGGACACGTTGTCCGTAATTAACACATTCCTTTGCAACTTTGCGCAGACGAGCCTTTCCCGCTGCATTCTGGGTAGAAACATCATATGTAATTAATACCAGCATTCAAACACCTACTTCCATAAAAATGGCGGATACTCGTCAATGTCACCTCGAATTGTCCTGGCAAGTAAGAGCGCCTGTACGTAAGGAACCAGTCCCCATAATATTTTTTCCTTTAAATATGGATGTGTTATAGTTTCCCTTTTATGATTTTGCCACGCGTTAAAAAACACTTTACGTCCGTCATCGTTTAAAAACACTGCGTTATCTTTGTGTTTTTCAAAATGTCTTCCCTGAATTGCCTTTGTATTTATCAGTGTCAGAACAAATCTATCCGCCATAATTGGCCTTAATTCCTCCATCAAATCAAGTGCAAGAGAAGCTCTTCCGGGCCTGTCACTGTGCATAAATCCGACATATGGGTCTAATCCGACACTCGATAATGCATTGGCGCAATCACCTGCAAGAATCGTATAGGCAAAAGATAATACTGCATTTATATTGTCAAGCGGCGGCCTTCGGTTTCTTCTTGTAAATGTAAAATCCTCTTTCTGATTCAATACCAAATCATTGAATATGGAAAAGTACTGTTCGGCACATTTACCTTCTATCCCCCGAAGCTCATCCAGTTTTAACGTACTGTCTATCTGAGGCAGCGTGCTGTATAAAATATCGGAAACCTGTTTCAGCCGCTCCGCGTCCACACGGTATGCATGGTCACGCAATGTACGTTCAATACTCCACCGGCAGTTAAAGACTTTTCCCGTAATCATATTTTTTGCATACAGAACGCTTCTGTCGCCATTATCTGATATTCTATACTGCTCTTTTCGAAGCAGTACATTCCCATATTCCCTGCCAACAGTTCTGGCCAAAAACTTTCCTCCAGGTGAAAAGAAGCTCATTCCAATTTTTCGTTCCGCACAGGCTCCCATCAATGCCGGGCTCGCTCCTTTATATGTAAAACATATGATATTCTCCAATGTATGGAGGGGAAACCGTCCAAGCGTTTTCTTATCATCCTGTATCACAATATTTTCACCGTCAAGGGTTAAATAACAACTTTCTGTCATAACATATAACGTATTCAGTAATTTACGCACACCGACTCTCCCGCTATAATCAATCGTTTACCTTAATTTGCCGTTCAATATATTCTCTGACTTTCATTGTTTTTTGCAGTTTAGGGACACACAGCATTTCAAGAGAACACGCTTTGCATTGTTTAGTCGGTTTTACATTTGGCGTGTATCCTTTCCTGAACAAATCATGCATCTCTTCCGCCATCCGTTTTACTTCTTTTCTCAGGCTATCCGTGAACTCTATTCGGCTGCGCCGTCTGTTCTCACCATAGTACAAATAACCATCCGGTATTTTTGCCTGAAACATCTCTTCCAGACAAATCGCCTGCGCGCAAAGCTGTAGTTCATCAGCATTATTTTCCTTGGGTTCTCCACGCTTATATTCTACCGGTACAGGATTCCATTTCCCGTCATAACCGTACAGACCGACTCCGTTTTCGTCCCGGCAAAACTCCACAACATCACACTGTCCGCTTAAACCAAGTTCATGTGAAGAAATACGCAGCCCTCCGGCAGTCAACAAGTCGCCTCTTTTTTCAAAAGAGCCTTCATCATGCGCTTTTTTATGCATCAGCTCTCCTGCAGTCGTTCTGTAATTCTCCGCCCACTGCTGCTCAATATGTATTATCGCCCATTGTCTTCTACAAAAGGCAAAATGCTGAATACCAGACAGCATCAGATAATCTTCCTCGGTATACATGATTAAATACCTTCTATTTCTTCAAGCATTAAATCCGGCAGTGTATCAATTACGATATCATAGTCTTCAAATTCCTTCGGGTCATCTGTTCTGGCTGAAATTTTTATCAGTCTGTGAACTTTCGCAGACGAATACTGCCCCATAGGACAATTATGTTTCCACCAGTATACTTTACATACTTCCATGCTTCCGTCAGGTCTTGCAGAGGAGCTGTCATTGACAAAAAGTGTACGCAGAGCTTCTTTTATTTTCTCCGCATCCTCATCACTGAATCCTGTTTTCCCGGCAAGCTGATGATTAATGCTGCCCTTTACGACATATAATGCAGAGTAAATTTTATGTTTCATTCCCATGGTATCAGAAGACTTTTTCTCTTTCGTCTCACTGTTAACGCTTTTGGTTATCTGCATACTGTTAATGGATACCGGGAGTACACTGAATGCGGAGTGAATCGAAACCGGCCCTCTCACGCCCACAGATACACTGTCATCCTTGAACGCAAATACCTGTCCAAAACTGCGGACATCTATCCAGGCCTCACAGGCTGCTTTTGCATATGCATCCTTATTTTTATCCTTAAGAGCCTTCTGCATATCTGCGTTTTTCTTAGCCCTGTCCGCAAGGCTCCGGCATTCATCATCAGAACGCTCGTCACTCTGCACAAAAATTTTCTCCCCCATGTCCTGCAGTCTGTTCCTTATCTTACGTTTAATGCACACGTCCGATATTTCGCCAAATCCGTCGTAGGTTTCACGCGGCCGGTTTCCGTTAAGCGGGTCCCCGTTAGGATTTGCATTTTTTACCATTACCAGAACCTCAAAATCAATTTTGTTTGTAAACTCACCCATAGTTTTTCTCCTTTACTGTTCTTTTTTCTGAAACGCTTTTTTCATATATTCCATCTGCTGATAATATCCCGGTAAATACATTTCCGACAGCGCTGTATTGTCGAATCCTTTTTCCGACAAGTATGCCATTATTTCGCCTGTCCATTCCTCAAATTTTGACAACTCAAAATCATTTAATCTTTTTTCATAAGCAATCAAATTTTGTCTTATGGTTTTAAAGGTTTTGGCCGGTCTGCTGCTGTACGCATTCCAGTATCGCTTTGCGTTTGTTGTTCGCCTCTCTTTTACTTTCCCGTTTTCGTCATACTCAAACATCGCTCTCTGTTCCATATAATCATATACTGCCAGCAGCCTTCCAAACAAAACATTCCGGTCGTTTATATTGTCGTTCAGGAAATTATCCATTGTCCTGTCTCCTTTCTCATAATTAAATCGTATCATTGCACATGCCACGCATAATGTATCATTATACCATATATAATCACTCATCGTCTGCGGCATGGATGCCCGTCTTACTGCTGCCCGAATGATATCGTAGGGAATCTCTGCCCGTTTTCCCGTTATACATGGAAGCAGCCTTTTTATGGTTGTTCTAATCAATTTGCCCTCTGCTTCAAGCCACTTATCCCTCTGTGTCCCAAATGCTGCAAGAACCATATCCCTGGGAGCTGGCGTACACTCGCAGGTAATTTTCCTGTTTGCCGTTTCAGATTTTTCAATCTTTATGGTACGGCGCCATTTACAGTGTTGCTGCCAGCTTAATATTGCATCAATGTATTGTTTCCCGCCCATTTCATCGTAATATACAACGGACAGCCGTCCTGTTGTTGCCGCATCCAACGCGATAATCGCAATTTTGTCATCTTGTTTTATTTTACCGGCGTACCCATTTACCGCATTATTAAACTGTTCCGCAATGTATTTGCCCGTGTCATGCTTATTGTCAGCCGCCGCATCATCAATACCGATATCATCAAAATCAAAGTCAAAATCATCTACATCCCTGTAGGCATTAATTGAGTCTTTCATCATATCAGGAATCGGCATTTCCCTGTTTACCAGCCAACAGACAATTGCAGACTCATCACGCGTGTATCCCTGCTTCTGAATCAGCCATCTCAAAACATTATGTGCTTTCTGGGAAGCGTCATACCCGACTGAAACTGCCTGCTCCTTTGCAGTAAATCTTCCCCTGTAAGTAAAACCGGATTCGTCATTCCCCGAAATCAGTTTTGCCTTATCCGCGCTGTTTCGTATCTTGGAGGGGTGCTTATCCGAGCAGGATTCCATTTTTCCTGTTATATAGCACAATTTTTTCTCCCCGGACTTTTGCTGATAATATGCGCTGTATTTTTTGTATACTTCCTGACTTTTCCATATTTCCTGTGGTTTACCGACTCCAAAAACTCTAAATCTTACATTCGCTCCCGTCTGCCCCTGACCATGTATTTTAATATCATCGGTTAACTTTCCGTTATCGTCTAACAGCAGCGCTTTTTTTGCTGTCAAATCACATATCAGTGACCCTTTTACAAGGTACCGGTACACCGCCTGTACCATGGGATGCGTAAAATCTGACTCTGCCCAATTCTGCAGTTGTTTCATATAAGCATCATAATATTTTATCTTATCATCGCCTGTATAGTCTGTATAATCCCCTGCTATATAGCACAGCTTATCACACAATGGATGTGGGGCAATACCGCTGCTTCTTGCCGCCGAATCCTCCGTAACCGGAATAACGGTCACCACATCAATGCCTTTCTCAAGCTTCTGCGCATCCACAAAATTTCCGTCTTTATCAATAGTCACTTCAATCTGCGCATTGAATGTTGAGTGGGAAATCGGCAAAAGCACTGCCTGTCCGTTTTTATCAACCCCGGCCAGGTCGGAATAAATATCGTAGGTGTCAGCCAAAGTCTTTAACCATGCCAAACAAGTCACCTCCCTCAAACTCTTTCAATCCTTTGAAATTTTTTTCTAAAATAAATTCCTTTTGTTTTGCTTCACGCAGGACCTGCCTTATTTCACATTCTTCTGGCCGCGGAAAACGTATTACCCCCTTTTTCATCTGTGCATTAAAAAGCCGTACTGTCATTTTTCCCTTTTCCCCTTCCCGCACCGCTTCGTCAGGATAGGTAATGCCATGTACCATAATGCCAAAGGGCAAGTCCATTGCATCATATGCGCCTTTCCCCTCCTCAAACAAGCAGGGTTCCACATATCCCTGGCATTCTCTTGCCCCTAAAAAAATATCTCTCCTCCCTCCCCTTTCAATCATTCGTTTTGCAATATCATAGTGTTTATTTTCATTTCTGTCATACTTCAGGTCTTCCCGGTTTTCATTCCATACAAAGTGCGCTTTTACCCGATACTCTACATTCCGCAAATAAGTATAATATGCCAAGTCATTTCCGCCACTGTATTTGATTGGTCTTATTCCCTTTGACTCCGTCTGTATCGGATTCATAACACGGCACTCGTCAATAATCCATGTAATAGTTGGCTTCCAGTAAATTGATTCCGTTATCCCCTTAAGCGCCTGGTAAGTCGGAATCTGATAACTGCACTTTTCTCCTCCTGTCTTTGAAAGCGGGTCTGTGAATAGCGCATATCTGCCAAACACGCTATATTCGATAATATTAGGCTTTTCCATGTTCTCCCTTCCTTTCTGCCCTTGCTCTGTAATTTGTATCCCGTTAAAAAATAAGCGTTTCCCACTCCGGTGCAATACCATAGTCATTATTGTAGGCGCCGGGTGCCGTTACCATATATAAATCAGGTATTTTATCACTTATCGGCTGAATAAGCCCATCCAGCTTTTTCATCTGGTTTCCCCTGACATTTACCGTATATCGCTGCGCCTGTCGTATATAACTTCTTATATCCCCCGCATCTGATATTTCCTGAATGGCCGCTATGATTTCCGCTCCTTTTTTATATGGTACGATTACGCCGAACGTCTCATTATCTATGACCCGGTATGCCCGCCCGGCCGTTTTATACGCCTGATTCATATAATTCTTCTTTTCCTCAGTTCCGAACCCTCTCGATAAAAGCTCTATTATATTCCTATCTATCTTTTCCACCGGGAAATTCATTTTATCGGCTCCGCTGAAATATACGCTTTTATAATATTCATCCATCCATTCGGGCATTAAAAGGCTTCCCGGATTTTCACTGTTATTGAACTGATAGATGACTTCTTCCGCCGCTCTTGTGTTTTCCTGCAGTTCCTCCATATTACCGGTATTTTCACCTTCAAGCTTTATCAGATATATATCGCCGTATTCCGCCTCACCGTTTCTGTTGCACCGCCCGGCCGTCTGGGCCAGGCTGTCCAATCCAGCCATAGAACGGTATACGCATTCAAAGGAAATATCCACTCCTGCCTCAATCAAATTGGTGCTGATAACAACAATATTTTCCTCCTTTTTGACAAGAGTTTCCTTTATGTCCTTAATCTTATCACTCCTGTGTTCGGCGCATAAATTGGTCGTAAGATATTCAACATGAATATTTTGTCCTTTTAATATATCGTATAATTTTCTTACCGCTGACTTTGTATTCAAAACCACAAGTATTGAACGATATTCCTCTGTCTGCCTGGCAATTTCTTTTCCAAGGCTGTCAAATGTGTATTTTTGTTCCGCTTTCGGTATATGTATTTTTACTCTTTCAAACTTAAGAACCCAATCCGCAGCATTTCTTATCATATATTTGGGGCTGCTGTAAAAAATGGGACATTCCGCTTCCTCCAGAGCCGGCTGTGTCGCCGTGCACAAAATAATATTGGTATTACATACAAAATTCAAAAAATTAATCATATAATTGAATGTATGTACACATTTCAGCGGCATCGACTGCACTTCATCAATAATCACAACCGAATTAACAAGCCGATGCATTCGCCGCACCGATTCATTCCTGTCTGAAAATAATGTGTTCATAAACTGGACAAAGGTGGTGCAGATAAAAGGCTCCTCCCAGTTAATATCGTATCTGGAAAATTTATTGCTTCGGTAATCCTCATTCTCCGTTTCCTCATTCCTGATTACAGACGAATGGTGCTCCAATATCCAGTCAGCTTTGCTGATTGCCTCACGGAATACCTGCGCGTTTTGCTCCGTAATGCTCACAAAAGGCGATACATATATAATACGCTCTGTCTCAGGATGCTGTCTGCAAAATTCCAGTGCACAGGCAAGGCTGCTCAGCGTTTTTCCTCCGCCTGTGGGAATCGGCAGACAATATACGCCTGCCGGATGCACTGCAAACTGCCTGCATTCATTTAACAGTGTATTTCTCGCCTCGAATATCACTCTTTCTTTGCCGGTCAGACGGGAAATATTAACCTCTTGCTGCTTTTTCGCCATATACGCCGCAAAATGTTCTCCGGCCTCCCGAAACACTTCATCTTTATTAAATTGCGGCTTCTTTGACAACGTATTGATATTATCCATAAAGTCAGCGGTTGCTTCCCAGTCAGAATCAATTAAGATAGATAAAATCAGACGTTGCAGGCAGGCAAGGAGAAAAAATTTACAATCAGCCAGTAAGCCCCTTGCATCTCCCTTCTCTTTCGCCGCCAGCATAGTTTTCAGATGTGTGAACAATTCCTTAATCCTGTTCCAAACCAGGTTAAATTCATCTGACGCATCCTTAAAAATCTCATCCGTTTCATATTGATTCAGATAATCCCGCCTGGAATTTCCGCATGCTTCGTCATAATCCTCAACTGTTTTTATCCTTTTTGAAAATATATCTGCATGTTCAATATCAACACAGTCAAACAGCCCATGGTGAGCTGCTATGGCATAGGAAATCATTTCAACCATATATTTTATATTTCCGGAACAACCATCGTGATATTTATCATAAATATATTTTGCGCCCGTTGAGGCATGTCCGATGGTTCCTCTAAGCTTTCGCCTTATCGCTTCATCCGCATGCAGATAGTCGTCAAACGAACGTTTATCTTTTCCCATATCGTGAAACATTCCACATAAAGACATAATTTGAGAAAGCCCGCATCTTTTTCCCTTTTCACTACACAAAAATACCGTCTTTTCTGTATGTTCCGCTACTGACTCTTCCCGGCCAAGTCCATCGTCCGAAATATGAGCTGTCAATCAAATCACTTCCTTTGTATTTCATATTTTCATTGGAGGTATAGTTAAATAATATGGTTTCCCTGCGGAAATGTCAAGGAAAAATAATATGACTTGATAAATATTTCTTAATCGCATAAACTGTTTATGTCGCTTAGTGAAAGTGTGGATTGAAATATTGGTGGTATTGTTACCGCAACAAACGGCGGCAAAAAAGTGAAAAAAGCAATTTGCCGCCACCAAAAAACAGGAATTGCATAAGCACATATTCTTATTCTCCAAAGAAGAAACGAGGAAAAAATGTATATAGGGGATTTGCATATCCACTCCAGATACTCCCGGGCAACCAGCCGGGACTGCACGCCGGAATATCTGGATTTGTGGGCCGGGAAAAAAGGAATCGATATTATAGGGACCGGGGATTTTACCCATCCTGCATGGCGTGCAGAGCTGGCAGAAAAGCTGGAACCGGCGGAAGATGGTCTGTATGTCCTCAAAAAGGAATACCGGCTGGAGGGAGCGCCCTCTCGTCAGCCCCGCTTCGTTGTCACCGGGGAAATCAGCTCCATCTATAAAAAAGGGGACCGGGTGAGAAAGGTGCACAGCCTTCTCCTCCTGCCTAATCTGGAAGCGGCGGACGCGCTGGCAAGGCGGCTGGAACTGATTGGAAATATCCACTCTGACGGCCGGCCCATTTTGGGACTTCCCTGCCGTGACCTGCTGGAAATCATGCTGGAAACCACTCCGGGGGGAATTTATGTGCCTGCCCATATATGGACGCCGCATTTTTCCATGTTTGGCGCTTTTTCAGGATTTGATACGGTTGAAGAATGTTTCGAAGATTTAACGCCCCATATCCGCGCTCTGGAAACCGGCCTTTCCTCCGACCCTCCCATGAACTGGCGGGTAAGCGCCCTTGACCGTTTCCACCTCATTTCCAATTCCGATGCCCACTCGCCGGCAAAGCTTGGGCGTGAGGCCAATCTGTTTGATATAGAACTGTCCTATGACGGGCTGGCAGACGCCATTTCAAATGGAAAAGGACTGGCTGGCACCATCGAATTTTTCCCCGAGGAAGGAAAATATCATTTTGACGGACACCGAAAATGCGGATTATGTATCAGTCCCTCAGAAACTGCCCAATATGGAAATAAATGTCCTGTCTGCGGGAAGAAAATCACCATCGGTGTGCTAAACCGTGTAGAACAACTGGCGGACCGTGAAGAAGGCTATCTTCTGCCCACAGGCCGTCCTTTTGAAAGTCTGGTTCCGCTTCTGGAAGTCATCGGCGCTTCCACCGGAATTTCCTCCGCCGGAAAGAAAGCCACGGAACAATATGAGCATTTGATAAAAGCCCTCGGTTCTGAGTTTTCCATTCTGCGGGAAGTACCCGTTGAGGATATCCGAAAGACAGCCGGCCCCCTTATTGCGGAAGGCATCCAAAGACTGCGCAGCGGCCAGGTGGAGCGCACGCCGGGTTTCGACGGGGAATACGGTAAAATCGGCCTTCTGACTCCGGAAGACATCAGCGGCCTGGAAGGGCAGATATCTCTTTTTACAACAGCAGAGCTGCAGGCACTAAGCAAAATCCCCAAAGAAAAAATCACCGGACACGAAGGGCACAAAAACGCCGGACAAAGCGGCAATGCCGGGCGGAACGAAAGCGGAGGGCCGGACAACATCTCCGGTCAAAACAGCGGCAACAGACAAAACAGCAATTCCGGCAAAAACGAAAGCGAAGAGCCGGACTGCGGTTCCGGCCAAAAACCAGCCGCGCCAACGGAAAATCCGCCTCCTTCTGATGACTCCCTTCAGCCGGCTCATGCTCTGACTTTGAATGAGCGCCAGCAGAAAGCGGCAGCACAGTCCGGCCGAAGAATAGCCGTCATCGCCGGACCGGGCGCCGGGAAAACCAAAACGCTGATTGCCAGACTCCATTATCTTCTGGACGTAAGAGAGATTCCGCCGGAAGAAATCACGGCGGTCACCTTCACCAATAAAGCAGCGGAAGAAATGCGTGCCAGAATGGACGGCAGTACTCTATCGGGAAAGGCGAATAAGAAGCGCATAAAGTCTTCCGAAAAGCCTGCCGTTCAAATAGGAACCTTTCATGCTATCTGCAGCCGTTTTCTGCAAAATGCCGGGCTTTCTTTTATGATTGCAGATACCGGGCTTCAAACGGAACTCGCGGAAAAAGCGCTCCTGGAATTCGAAAGAAAAGATTCCCCTTCCGGATTGCTCCGGGAGCTTTCCAAGATTAAAAACGGTCTGGTGCAGGCGGATGAAAAAAACAGACGGATTTATGAATATTATCAAAGGCTGCTTCTGGAATCCGGCGCAATGGATTATGACGACTTGCTTCTGGAAACTCTGAAAATATTGAAAGAGCTTTCGGAGGATGCGCCTGAGAGGAGGTGCTTTTCCTATCTGCTCATTGACGAGTTTCAGGATATTAACCCGCTCCAGTATCAACTGATGACGGAATGGAGCCGCGGCGGACAGGAATTATTTGTGATTGGAGACCCCGACCAGTCTATTTATGGTTTTCGCGGATGCAACCCCAACATTTTTCAGCGCCTGACCGCAGAGTCCCCGGACCTTATTACCACCCGTCTTAAGGAAAACTACCGTTCGGCCCCGGATATTCTTCAGGCTGCTCTTGGCATAATCTCCCACAACGAAGGGGAGACCCGCAGTATGACTGCCAGAAAGGCCGGACGGCGTCCTGTCCGAATTGCAGCAGTGGAAGATGAACGGCGGGAGGCAATTTTTGTAGCCAAAGAAATCAATCGGCAGATTGGCGGTATCGACATGCTTGACACAGAACAAAGCGAAACCGGCGTTGAACGCCCAATCCGGGGATTTTCGGATATCGCAGTACTCTACCGAACCCACCGGCAGGCGGCTCTGCTTGAAAAGTGCCTCAGACAGGAGGGGATTCCCTATCAGGTAGCCGGCAGAGAAGATTTCCTGAACGAACGCGAGGTTCGCGCAACGCTGTACTTTTTTTATCAGACCCTTTATCCCGGAGAAAAGGCAGCGGAATCCCTCTGCCAAAAATTGCTTTCCCACTGGTTAAAAGAATCGCCAAAGGAACAGCTTGCTTACCTCACTGAAAAATACCGGAAAAAAATCAGGAAAACCCGCCCCCTGAAACTTCTTGAGGAATGGGCCGGCGAAATTAATTTTGAAAACAAAGAAGCCATAAAAAAACTGACAGACATGTCAGTACTCCATTCTACTATGAAAGACTTTCTCCGCACACTTACCTTCGGAGAAGACGGTGACGTACGACGAAACGGCGGCAGAAAATTTACTTCCGACGCCGTGACTCTGATGACCCTCCACGGCTCCAAAGGTCTGGAATTTCCGGTAGTCTTTCTTTACGGAATGGACAAAGGACGCTTTCCTCTGGAATTTGGCGGTGTAAATACGGCCGACTCTATCGAGGAGGAACGCCGCCTTTGTTATGTTGGCATGACCCGGGCGGAGGAAGAGCTTATCCTTGTCTGCGGGCAGGAGCCTTCCTGCTTCTTGCAGGAAATCCCACCGGAAAATGTCAGATGGGAACGCCCGGAAAAGACGGAGGATAAAGATGCCGAAAAGGCTGTCCAGATGAGCTTATTTGATTTTATATAGAATGTAAGGCTAAAAACACTACAGCCCAGCGGTTTATTTCCGTTGGGCTGTTCGTTTATAGTAGGGTTCAAAAACGTTATGTTAAATATTTTTTAATTTAAGAGTTTTTCATAGACATGATACCACTTTAATCCATACAATTCTTCCAGTCCCAAATCAATGGTTCCCCGATACGAAAATCCACAGCTTTCATATAAGTGTATCGCTGAAAAATTTTTCTCATACACATCAAGACGCACTGCTCCTACTCCGTTTTTTCTTCCCATATTGCACGCATACTTAAGAAGCGCTGTTCCTACTCCCATTCTAAAAAAATCCGGATGGACTGCCAATACATGAATCACATATACATTGTCACCCGGTATTTCTTCAGGCCACTTTACCTGATTATAAACTTCTCCCTGCTCACAAAGATAAATCACACTTCCTGCCAGCTTTCCATCCGCTTCGGCCACATATAACAACCCTTTTTCAAATCCTTCCTCTGCGTTTGCCTTAGTCGGATAAATACCGCGTTTCCATCTGGGGTGATTTTCATGTGTTTCCAGATAATCATGGAGCTTCTCATACAGAGCAGCAACACGCTCCACATCTTTTTCTTCTGCAATTCTAACTTTTATTTTCATACCTTCCTACTCACCTTTACTTAAGCAACTATCAGGATAGTATCCCTCTTTTTGCCTGTTCAATATTAATTTATCGTTGTATTTTGATACTGCAAATTACATTTCAAGGCTTTCTATTTTACATTCATGTATCTTATTTTTCTTATCATAATTTATTCCGACAAGTAAAATATTTCCCTTATACTCCTTAAGGACTGACACATATCCTTTATTTTTAATCTGGCTTATCGCTCCCTCAGCGGTTTTATCCCATTTTAATTCCAGAACCAAAGCCGGATTTAAAGATGTACGTTTGGGAAGAAATACCATATCAGCAAACCCATTTCCTGTCGGCAGTTCCCTTACAAGAGTATAATCTCTGCAAGCGCTATAATAGGCCAACGTAATCACGCTGCTCAAAGAAATCTCATTGTTATATATCAGACTGGAAGAACTTTGCATATGGACTTCTTGTATCATTTGCGCCACAGCCTTTTCATCCATCGCCAAAGTCGCCTTCAGCAAGGCTTCTGATGCGCTGACTGCCTTTATTACTTCTTCCCACCCATCATTTCTGATAGCTCGTAGAAAAACACTCCTTACCTCATCATTCGGAATAAAAACTTTTTTTGTTTTACTATCATAAGCCATATATCCCATATGAATCAGCAGTGTAATTACATCATCCGCAGAGTTGAATGAAGTGATATCGTTTTGAAACGATTCCACGTCAATGCTGCATCCCTGACCTCCCAGCATATCTACAATCAGTTGTCTTAATCCGTCGAAATCCATTGCTATATACGCCATTAAAGACTCATAAGTCTCTGTTCCTGACCAATAATTTCCAAATTCCCCACTATCTACGGCTTCAATTACAGAATTTGGGCTATAAATATGTCCTGCCTTTTCAAAATAATATCCATCATACCAGCTTTGCATCTCTTTAAATGGCATATTATGTTTTTTACAAAGAGCCCTTACCTCTGTCTCTGTAAAGCCGACATACTCTGCCATCTGTCTGGGACTGACCATTGTATGTTCCCGGAAATTATTTAAAGCTGACTGTGTGCCATACTTCTTAATTGGCAAAATCCCTGTAATATAAGCAAGCTTTAAAAACGCCCCCGACGGAGTTCCTTTAAACAAACCTCTTAACAAATTGATATATTCTTTCTGAAGCTTCTCGTTATTTTTGTCCTCACGGAACAGGCAGTCCCACTCATCAATAATAATAATAAACTGTTCTTTTGTCTTAGCATTAATTTTAGCCAATACAGAAGGCAATGAAATGTCCGTGTCCAGGATACATTCCGAATATTCATTTCTTAACTCGGATATCACCTGTTCCTGAATATAACTCACCACCTTAACAGAAGAATCTCTCTTCATTTCCTCAAGCGCATTTCCGTACATCCACTGAATATCCAAAAAGATTACATTATACTTATTTAAATGCGCTTTAAAAAATTCATTTTGACTTATTTTAAGTCCTGCAAACAGCTTTTCAGAATGGCACCCTTTACTGTAATACGCTGACAACATAGTTACCGCCATTGTTTTTCCAAATCGCCTCGGTCTGCTGGAACAAATCAATGGTCTGTCTTTTCCGATACGGCTATTCGTATATTTTATCAGTTCTGTCTTATCCACATACAATTCAGAGTTGACAGAAACCGTAAACTGTTCATTCCCCGGATTTAAGTATATACCCATGCCTACACGCTCCTCATTGTTTATCATTTACTCTAATTTATTTATTATATAATGTCAATGTCCAATTTGCAGATGCAAAAAGCGAAGAGTTTCAAACCCTCCGCCTTCTATCCTTCACCTTACAATACACCACCGCCACCGCCGTACTCACAAACGTCGCCACAATCGCCGGGCCGATAATCCCCGCCGGATTCACGCTCCCGTACTGCTGCCTGTAAGCTGGTGTCAAGTTAGGACTAAAAAATATTTCAACTTTTTTCAAATAACTACAAATTGTGACTATATGTCGAAATGTTGACTTAAAGCCTCAAGATATTCCTGATTCATACTTTCATATGGACATGCAATAAAAA
>CAMSTM010000086.1 GCA_947063675.1 uncultured Lachnospiraceae bacterium
TGTGGTCTTTCTGTTGGCGCCGCTTGAGGATGTCACTCAAGAATTATCATTGTTTTCAACAATCCCTGGGTGAACGCCCCAAAGGCGCAGACCTTTTCTCGGGAACCATACGGGCGCGCCTTAAAGCGGTAACCACAGGCTTATAGAGAAACATCGTAATGGCCGCATTCAGGCCGCCTTTGATGAAATTAAAAGGCAGGAAAGCAGGCAAAAGCAGACGGGCAACATCTTCCCTCGAGGTTCCCATATAAAGGGGGGCGATTAGGTAATTCCAGAGCAGCATAACAACAATCATACATGCCCACCCTGATAAAAGCCCGGTGATTGCGCCGGGGCGGGTGCGCTTTTTCTTGTAGATTAATGATGCTGTACAGGCAAAGGAGCAGCTTGAAATAACATTCATGAGGAAACCTAAAATGCCGTTTTCGCTGATGGTAAGCATCTGTACGAAGGAAACAATCAGGGAAATCCAAAAGGAAGTGAGAGGACCGAAAATCAGTCCGCCGATTGTGATGACCACATCCTTTGGCTCATACTTTAAGAAAAGAATGAGAGGAATACGCATGGTGGCGACGGTCAGATAGGCCAGGGCGCAGAACATGCCGGTTGCAGTGAGTTTTTTTGTCTTGTAATCCATAGGGGATACCTCCTTAAAAAATTTAACACCCAAAATGCAAAAGATGCCTTTCGGGTGCGGAAGTATCGGTGTGATGAATGTCAACAGAGCAGTCTGATGAGTAAAAAAGAGTGCAAAAGGCCAGAATTATCCTGACAATTCAACACACCTTCTTTAATCCGGCCTATAACCGTCGGTTCCGGAATTTCACCAGACCCCGTGCTTTCGCACCCGCGGACTGTAACCGCCGAGCGGGAATTTCACCCTGCCCTGAAGACATAATTGCTGTTTAGTTGTTTATTAAAGAATACTCCATTTTGGGGGAAGAGTCAAGGAATATTTCCTCATAAAAATATGGGTTGACATAAGTATACCTTTTTGATAGCATATAGGTGTACATATGTCAACCTGCACTTTTTAAAGATTTTCAGGGGATAAGGCAAGGGCGCTGAAAAGGCAGTGTCTGCTAAACAGGAATATTAAGGGAAGGTGGAAAGAGAAGCTATGATTCAACTGTCAAATTATGAATGGAAAATGATGAACTTAATATGGGAAAAAGAACCCCGGACAATTACGGAGCTTACCAAAGCCCTTGCGGAAGAGACAGGGTGGTCAAAACATACGGTGATTACTTATTTAAAACGTCTGGAAGCGAAGGGAGCAGTTCGTTATGAGGAAGGAGAGAGGGCCAAATTATTCTTTGCGGATATAAGCCGGAAGGACGCGCAGCTGCAGGAGATAGATTCTTTCCTTAACAAAGCGTTTTCAGGCAGTCTGGGACTGATGGTAAAGACTATGATAAAAGATGAAAAGCTGTCAGGAAAGGAGATTGAGGAATTAGAGAACCTGTTAAAAAACGCGAAAGGAGAATGAAATGGAAGTGATTATTCGCTCGGGAATTATTGTGACGGGGTTGCTTTTTATACGGAAATTGGCTATGGGGAAAATATCAAGAAAGTTTCAATACTATATGTGGGGCATTTTGCCGATAGTATTGCTGATTTTTCCTTATTTTCGGATTCCTGTTCCAGCTTTTAAAGAAAATGCAAATCAAATCAGAAAAGCAGCGCAGGGTGAGGCTAGCGATGCGAATACGGATACTTTAGGAAAAATATTTTGGCAAAGTACCTTTTTCACGGACAATGAGGGAAACGACCGCGAATCAGAGAAAGGCAATAATTTACATGAGGGGATAGAGGGGAGAGAGGAAAAGCAGGCAGGGACAGACTGGCAATTCTTTTATGATAAAAAGTTTTTGAGAACCGTCAGGATGGCTGTAATGCTCGCTATTTTCTGTTTCATTGTGGGAACCAACGGAATATTTGCGGTGAAGCTGTTTCGAAGCAGAATTTTTTTAAAGAAAGACGAGGAAACGAAAGTCAGAGTTTACCTGCTGGAGGAATGCGGAACTCCCTTTTTATTCGGCAGAAGCATTTACCTGCATCCAGATATGACAGATAATGCAGAAGCTATGCGTTATATGATAATGCATGAATATTGTCATTTGAAACAGGGAGATTTGCTTTTTTCCTGTATAAAATATTTTCTATGCGCCGTTTACTGGTTCGACCCCTTTGTGTGGCTGGCAATATCTTATATAAACAGGGATTGCGAGCTGGCCTGCGACGAAGCGGTAGCAGAGATCATCGGTGCGGACAGGCGACAGGATTATGGTATGACATTATTGAAACTGTTAAAAGAAAAAAGAGGAAACAAACGCTTTGCGGCAGGAATCTCCATGGGAGGAAAAAGGAGCCTGATGAGGGAGAGAATTTTATTTTTATCAAAGCCATTACATAACCGGAGAGGCAGCCGGAAACACCGGAATTTCTGAACGCTGTTGCAGAGAAAAAGGCTGATGAAGAAAATCATTATTATAACAATGCAAAAGAAAATGAGGGAGCGCTTTATTTTACTCAGGCAGGTTATCTGTGCAGTATGGATTTAGGTTCAAAGGCTGTTAAGCAGTTGGAAAAAGGGAAGTTCCTATTGGGAAACATAGACGGCGATTATTTGTATTACATGAAATATCCATCAGATATGGAGGAAGTAAGCGGCATTGGGAGGATGCATCTTACGACCATGGAACGGCGGATTTTGCTTCCCTGGGAGGAAAAATACTGGTCCTGTACGGAGATTTTTTCAAGGGACGGCTGCCTTTACTTAGGGCTGGGGGATGAATGCGAAGCCTTTTTGACAGACAATGGGCAGGCAGTAAAAGCAGGCGAATATAAGAATAAAATAGCAACTGATATGAAAGCTTTTGCAGACTTGATGGAAGAAGCTCCTGGTGTTAATTTTGGATATATTAATTCTATATTTAATTTCCGCGTATTTACCCTGAGGGACGGTAAGACGGACACCCTGTATATTTGCGACACGAAAGAACAACGGTCATTGAAGAAGACAGGATGTCTGGGTGATGTTTTAGTCTGTGAATACGGCGTTGTTTATCTGGCGTTAAATGGTGATATCTATTTAAGTCCCCTGGATAATCTAAGCGAAAATCGACTGCTGTTTTCCGCCGGTGAGAACGGGAAGGGCGTTACCTGTGGCACGTATGATAAAAACGGTTTGTATGTGTTTGAAAACGACGGGAAATCAATAAAATGTAAGTGCATTTTGTGGGAAGGGGGGATAGCGGATATAAAGGAGTTTCCCGGCACAGAATTGTCGATAAAATTAAAACTCAGTGCATTTACGGATTTTGTTGTGTATTTTGAAAATGAGAAGATTAATTTGGTGTAAAGAAGGAAGCTCTGGTAAGCAGACGGAAAATAGTTTATAATAGTTTATAAGAGGTGGAAATTATGGCGCTTGAAAATAAACTGGGAATCACATCTTCTGCAGAGCTTGCAGAAGCAGAAGAAAAAATAAGCAAGAAAAGGGCGGCGGAGCTGTTTGAAAACGGCTGTCTGGACAGCCTTGAGGCGGGTACATACAAAGCGCTTGCCGAAATCCACAGATATCTGTTCGGAGAAATCTATGAGTTTGCCGGAAAGCTGCGGGAAGTAAATATTGCAAAGGGAAATTTCAGATTTGCGCCCGTAATGTATCTTCGGGAAGCAATCAGGAGTATTGAAAAAATGCCTCAGTCGTCCTTTGATGAAATCATAGAAAAGTATGTTGAAATGAATGTTGCCCACCCTTTTCGTGAAGGGAACGGCAGGAGCATGCGAATCTGGCTGGATATGATGTTGAAAAAAGAAACAGGTCAGGTTATTGACTGGCGGAAGGTGAATAAAGACGATTACCTTTTTGCAATGGAGCGAAGTCCGGTCAGGGATATTGAAATCAGGTACGTTTTGCAGCAGGCCCTGACTGATAAAACAGACGACCGGGAAATCTATATGAAGGGCATTGATTACAGTTACTATTATGAAGGATACAGCGTATACAGAACGGAAGAATTGTAGGGGAAAAGTCTGATATTTTGAAAAGGAGTCTGACAATGGGGATTTATTTAAATCCGGGAAATCAGGGATTTGCGGAATCTTTAAATTCTCAAATATATGTGGATAAAACAGGGTTGATTTCGTATACAAACAGGGTGATTGGGACCGCACAGAAGTATATTTGTGTCAGCCGTCCGAGAAGGTTTGGGAAGACGATGGCAGCTGGAATGCTTACGGCTTATTATGGCAGGGAATGCGAGTCCGGGGAGCTGTTTGAGGGGCTGGCAATTGAGAAGGACGTCTCATTTAAAAAGCATCTTAATCAGTACGACGTTATTTTCCTTAATATGCAGAATTTTTTAAGCAGAGCGAAAAGTACCGACAGCTTTGTATTGTTTTTGCAGGAATGCGTGTTAAAGGATTTGGCAAAAGCGTATCCTGATTTTGACGGGCTTTGGGAGCAAAACGATTTGCTTACAGCATTGGAAGAAGTTTATAATATAAATCAGAAAGGCTTTATTTTTATTATTGATGAATGGGATTGCATATTTCGGGAGAAAAAGCACGATTTGAAAGCGCAGACCGTTTATATGGATTTCCTGCGCGCTCTGCTGAAAGACAAATCCTATGTCAGGCTGGTTTATATGACGGGAATTTTACCTGTAAAAAAATACGGAACACATTCGGCTCTGAATATGTTCGATGAGTATTCCATGACGGACCAGGGGGTCTTGGCGCCGTTTGCAGGATTCACAGAAAATGAAGTGAGGGAGCTTTGCAGTCAGTATCAACTGGATTTTGATGAGATGAAAAGGTGGTACGACGGCTATCTGTTTGAGGATGGACTTCATATTTATAATCCTAAATCCGTGGTGGAAGCTCTCCGTAGAAAAAAATTCGCAGGCTACTGGACGAAAACCGAGACATATGAGGCCCTGAAAATTTATCTTGAAATGAATTTTGACGGGCTGAAGGATGCCGTGACAATGATGCTTGGAGGTGGTTTTTGCAGAATAAATCCGTATAAATTTCAAAATGATATGACAAGCTTTCAGAGCAGGGATGATGTGATGACGCTTCTGGTTCATCTTGGCTATCTTGCTTATGACGCAGAGAGAGAAGGCGTACTTATTCCAAACCGGGAGATAGAAATTGAATTTGCAAATGCAATTGAGGGGGCAGGCTGGGGTGAAATTGTGAGACTGCTTTCCGAATCAGAGGGCTTGCTGGAAGCAACCCTGGAGGGAAATGAGAGCATTGTGGCAAAAGCGATAGATACGGCGCATATGGAAGCGGCATCTATTTTGGCATATAATAACGAAAATGCTTTAAGCTGTGTGATTTCGCTGGCCTATTACAGTGCCAAAAGATATTATACATTTATTCGTGAATTGCCGACAGGGAAAGGCTTTGCAGACATTGTACTGCTTCCCGGCAGGAATTATCCTGATAAGCCGGCTGTTTTAGTGGAATTGAAGTGGGACGAATCGGCGGACAGTGCAATCGGGCAGATTAAAGAACGAAAGTATGTGAAAGCCCTTGAAGGGTATCAGGGGAATCTGCTTCTTGTGGGAATTAATTATAAAGAGAGTAAAAAACACCAGTGCAAAATCGAAAAACTGAGTCTTGGTCAACCGTTGTGATAAGACGGCAATAAGGGTAAGAATGTGTGGCATGTTTGACATCCGATAGTAGGAAAGATATAATGTAATGTGTGCAGGGTATGCATAAGCAAATAACAAAAAGGTCTGCGAAAAGCTTTAGCGGGCAGTATGGGGAAAGGAAAGAGAGAATGGGATTTCAAAAGGATTTTGCATGGGGAGCGGCCACATCCTCCTATCAGATTGAGGGAGCGGCCTATGAGGACGGCAAGGGGCTGCATATATGGGATGTGTTCTGCCGTGAAAAGGGAAAGGTTTTCGGAGGGGATACCGGCGACGTGGCCTGTGACCATTATCACAGGTTTAAGGAAGACGTGGCGATTATGAAGGAAATGGGGCTTAAGGCTTACCGCTTTTCCTTATCCTGGCCGAGGATTCTGCCGGAGGGAACCGGAAAGGTAAACGAAGCCGGAATCCGGTTTTATAACCGGCTCATTGACGAGCTTTTAGGGGCCGGAATCGAGCCTTATATTACGCTGTTTCACTGGGATTACCCTTATGAGCTTTATAAAAAAGGGGGCTGGATGAACGATGAGAGTCCCGAGTGGTTCGGCGAGTATGCAAAGGTGGTTGCGGAGAACTTCTCCGACAGGGTGACTCATTATTTTACGTTAAACGAGCCTCAGTGCTTTATCGGTCTCGGATTTTTACAGGGGGAGCATGCGCCGGGGCTTAGGTGTCCTGTGAAGGATACGCTTCTGATGGCGCATAATACCTTAAAGGGGCACGGACGGGCGGTTCAGGCGCTTCGGGAATTTGGAAAGCAGCCGCTTACCGTCGGATATGCGCCTACCAGTACCATTCTTTATCCTGCCACGAAGCATGAGGAGGATGTGGAAGCGGCGAGAAAGGCATATTTCTCCCTGCCGGATGTAGAGAACTGGTCATGGAATGTGTCCTGGTGGTCGGATCCGGTGATTTTCGGCGCGTACCCGGAGGAGGGGTTAAAGAAATATGAGGCGTATCTTCCGAAGATTACGGACGCCGACATGAAGCTGATTTCAGAGCCCATCGATATTTACGGGCAGAATATTTATAATGGCCGTTGCGTCCGTATGGGACAGGACGGGAAGCCGGAGGAGGTGAAGCGTCCCGCCGGCGCACAGACTACCGCTATGGACTGGCCTGTGACGCCCCAGTGTCTGTACTGGGGGCCGAAGTTCTTACAGGAAAGGTATCATAAGCCTATCTACATTACGGAAAACGGCTTATCCTGCAGAGATGTGGTTTCCGCGGACGGAAGGGTGCATGACGCGGGAAGAATCGACTTCCTTGCAAATTATCTGGCGGAATTAAAGCGTGCCGCCGCAGACGGCGTGGATATCAGGGGATATTTCCAGTGGTCGCTGATGGATAATTTCGAGTGGGCGAGAGGCTATGCGGAGAGATTTGGCCTGATTTACGTGGATTATGATTCTCAGCAGAGAATATGGAAGGATTCTGCTTACTGGTATAAATCCGTGATAGAGGCAAACGGGGAAAATATATAAAAAATAAGGAGCTGTTGTCCGGCGGCTTCCTTAAGGCGGCAGGTTCGGCGGATGCATTGCGCCGCCATGCGCCCGGAAGTGCCTGCATACAGCTCCCCAAAGGTTTCTAAGAGGAGATGGTATCGATAAAGCTTGCAATATAGGCTTTGATTTCGTCACGAGGCTTATCGAGAGCAACGGCAAGCTCTCCGTAGAGAGTGTTTTCCACAAGGCTGAAATAACGGCTGTCCAGAGCGGTTATTTTATGCCCCATTAAGATTCTTTTTTCTCTGCGGAGATAAATGGTTTTCATCAGCTGTACCCAGGCTGTGCAGCTGTTGGAACGCATGTATTCCTTGTAGGTGTTTTCCAGGGTCTTTTCATTGGTGATTGTGATGGGAGGAATTTCGGGCATGGCCCTGATAAGAAGGTCGGCTTCTTCCCTGGAAAGGGCAGGGCGCAGAAGCGTGTCGGCCATATCTACCGGCGTGTACACGGTGCTTCCGGAAGCATAGACCGGTTTCAGCAGGTAATATTTTCTGTTCTTGTCCACACCGGTCAGATTCAGGGTAGTAATGTCCTGAACGATGCATATTCCGTTACTGCCATAGATAACATAGGCTCCTTTTTCAAACATATTCAAACCTCCTTAAAAATCATTATATTCTTATTATACCAGGATTTTTGAGAAAATGTCAGTTAATTTTAAAGTTATTTAAATATTTGTCCGTCTATACGGTGGAAGTAAGGAGTGGGATGAGACTTTACTTAGTCAGGCATGGGGAAACAGACTGGAATATTGAAAATAGAATTCAGGGGCAGACAGATACCGAATTAAATGAAAAGGGCAGGCAGCAGGCGGATAAACTTGCCGGGGAGCTTGTCAGAGGATATCAGATTAAAAAAATCTATGCCAGCGGAAAAGCGCGGGCATGGGAGACAGCCAACATTATCGGCAGGGAGCTGGGAATTAAACCGAAACGGAAGGAGGGGCTTGAGGAAATCAGCTTTGGCAAATGGGAGGGCTATACCTGGAAGCAGGTAAAAGAGACTTTCCCGGAGGAGTATCTGGTGTGGCAGAAGAACCGCCGGTATCAGGTTCCCCCTATGGGAGAATCCTATCAGCAGCTCTTGGGAAGGCTTCTTCCGGCTCTTGACGATATCATTCAGGAGGGAGGGGAGGATACGCTGGCTGTGACGCACAGCGCAGTAATTATGACGCTGATGTCGTACCTCTACGATACCCCTTTTGAGGATATGGCGAGAAACTACAGAACCGGCAATGCCGGTATCGTGGAGCTTGACCAGGAGCTGTTTTATCAAAGATATGCGGGAAATTAGAGTTACGGAAGCTGTTGTTTGCGGCAAGATGCGCGGAGCAGGAAGCAGACGCATTGAGCTGCATTTATAAAAATGAAAAAGAAAGGATAAGGCGCCGGCGCATTTGCCGGCAGTCCGGGGCAGATTATGAGATTAGGAGCATTGGAAGCAGGAGGCACAAAAATGGTTTGTGCCATTGGAGATGAAACAGGAAAAATTTTTGAACAGATATCCATACCGACCATAACGCCGGAGGAGACTGTTCCGAAGATGGTGGAGTATTTTAAAAAGGCAAATGTGGAAGCGCTTGGAATTGCCTGCTTCGGGCCTATTGACCCGGATAAGAGTTCTCCCACCTACGGGCATATCACCAGCACGCCCAAGCTGCCGTGGCAGAATTACAATATCGTGAAGGCTTTCGAGGATGCCCTTGGATGCCCAGCAGGCTTTGATACGGATGTCAATGGTTCCGTTCTCGGAGAAGCCACTTTCGGTCAGGCAAAGGGGAAAAAATGCGTGGCCTACGCGACCATCGGAACCGGAGTAGGAGTGGGCGTATTCATTGAAGGAAAGCTTCTTCACGGCATGCTTCACCCCGAAGCGGGCCATGTGCTGATTCAAAGGCGCGCGGACGATGGCTATCCGGGAAGATGCCCTTTCCACAAAAACTGTCTGGAAGGGATGGCAGCAGGCCCTGCCATAGAAGAACGCTGGGGGAAAAAGGCCATAGAGCTTAAGGATAAGAAGGAGGTATGGGATTTGGAGGCTTATTATATCGCTCAGGCTCTTACCGGCTATGTGCTCACCCTTTCTCCTGAAATGATTATTTTAGGCGGAGGCGTTATGCATCAGGAACAGCTTTTCCCCATGATTAGAAATTATGTGAAGGAGATGCTGAACGGATATATCAAGACAGAAGAAATCGGGAACATGGACAGCTACATTGTTCCGGCCAGCTTACATGACGACCAGGGAATCATGGGATGCCTTGAGCTTGCCAGAAGGGCGCTCAAGAATGAATAGCGGGTGTTATTTATGAGAAAGCTGGCAACGGGAATTCTGGCTCACGTGGATGCCGGAAAGACAACTTTATCGGAAGCCCTTCTTTATTTTGGCGGCAGTATCAGGAAGCCGGGCCGGGTGGATAAGGGGGACGCATTCTTAGATACCTACGGTCAGGAGCGGGAGCGGGGAATCACGATTTTTTCCAAGGAGGCCAGAATTTCATATAAGGCTCTGCAGCTCACGCTGTTGGATACTCCCGGTCATGTGGATTTTTCGGCGGAGATGGAGCGAACGCTTCAGGTTCTGGATATGGCAATCCTTGTTATCAGCGCAAGCGCCGGGGTTCAGGGGCACACCCGTACCCTGTGGAGGCTTCTTAACCGCTACGGCGTACCAATTTTTGTGTTTGTCAATAAAATGGACCAGCCGGATACGGACAGGGAAACGATATTGGAAAAGTTAAAGGCAGATTTAAGTGAATACTGTATTGACTTTACCAATCAGGAAACCGAAGAATTTTTTGAAAATATTGCCGTCAGTGACGAGGGGGCTTTGAATGAGTTCCTGACAACAGACCGTATCTGCGACGAAACGATACAAAAGCTTATCAGGGAAAGAAAAATCTTTCCCTGCTTTTTTGGTTCCGCGTTAAAGCTTACCGGCGTGGAGGAATTGCTGAACGGGCTTTTGCGTTATACTGGCGGGACGGTATATCCGGCCGGGTTTGGGGCGCGTATTTACAAAATCACCCGGGACGCTCAGGGAAACAGGCTGACGCATATGAAAATCACAGGCGGAAGTCTGAAAGCCAGAGACGAGCTTTCTGGTACAGGAGAAGCTTCCTTTCTAAGCGGAGGTCAGATTCGGAGGAGGGAGCCGTGGACGGAAAAAATCAATCAAATCAGATTGTACTCGGGCGAGAAGTTTGAAACTCACGCGGAGGTTACAGCCGGTGAAATATGCGCAGTTACAGGCCTGACAAAAACCCGGGCAGGGGAAGGGCTTGGCTTTGAGCGGGGAACGGTTCGTCCTGAACTTTCCCCGATTTTAAGCTACAGCGTTTTACTGCCGGACGGAATGGATGCCGCTGTGATGCTGCAAAAGCTCCGGCAGCTTGAGGAGGAGGAGCCTCAGCTTCATATCGTATGGGATGAGAGAAACAAAGAAATTAAGGCTCAGATTATGGGGCAGGTGCAGACAGAGGTATACAGGAACCTGATTCGGGAGCGTTTCAATGTGGATGTGGATTTCGGAACCGGCAGCATCGTTTATAAGGAAACCATTGCAAATACCGTGGAGGGCGTAGGTCATTTTGAGCCGCTTCGGCATTATGCGGAGGTGCACCTTCTTCTGGAGCCGGGGCTCCCCGGAAGCGGCCTTAGGATTTCATCGGACTGCCGGGAGGATTTGCTGGACCTGAACTGGCAGAGGCTGGTGCTCACCCATCTTGAGGAAAAGGAACATCCGGGAGTACTCGCAGGCGCGCCGATAACGGATATGAAAATCACCTTAAAGGCCGGCCGGGCGCATTTAAAGCACACCGAGGGCGGCGATTTCCGGCAGGCTACTTACCGGGCGCTGCGTCAGGGGCTGATGCAGGCGGAAAACGTTTTGCTGGAGCCCTATTATGATTTCAGGCTGGAAGTGCCGGATAGCGCGGTGGGCCGCGCTATGAGCGATTTGGATAAGATGCGGGGAAACTTTTCCCTGCAGCAGAGCGGTACGGGAACGGCGGTTCTTGAAGGGATGGCGCCCATGGCTCTTTTGCAGGATTATCAGAAGGAAGTGGTTTCCTACACAAAGGGAGCCGGACAGCTTCATTTAAGCCTGAAAGGATATTTTCCATGCCATAACACGGAAGAAGTTCTGGAAAATGCCTGTTACGATCCGGAAAGAGATGTGGAGAATCCCTCCTCGTCTGTTTTCTGCGCCCACGGGGCGGGTTTTCTGGTGGCCTGGGACGAGGCGCCTTCCTACATGCATCTTGAGAGCTGCTTAAAAAATAAAGGAGACGAGGATGGAAATCCTGCGGCGGCAGACGGAGAGGAGTGGAGCTGGCTTTCAGAAAGCGGGGAGGACCGGATTTTTACCGCAAAGGGAGCGGAGCGTGTTTCCGGCAGAGAAAAGGCAGGGGAAAATGCTTCCTCCTTTATCGGGACAGAAGAAATTGACGAAATTTTAAACCGCACAGCCTACGCAAACCGGAAGGGAAGCGGGACGGGAAACCGTAACGGGTGGCGAAGGAACGGAAGAAAAGAGGAGAGCACTCTCACAAGGGGGGCGCAGACGCGCACTTATAAACAGACACCGAAAAAAGAGGCATATCTTCTGGTTGACGGCTACAATGTGATATTTGCCTGGGACGAGTTGAAGGAACTGGCGGAAAAAAATCTGGACGGCGCCAGAGGGCGACTCCTTGATTTGCTTTGCAATTATCAGGCGGTGAAGGGCTGCCAGCTGATTGCAGTATTTGACGCCTACCGTCTGGCCGGGCATCCTACGGAGGTTTCGGACTATCACAACATTCATGTGGTATTCACAAAGGAAGCGGAGACAGCCGACCAGTACATCGAAAAATTTGCTCATGAAAACAGCCATAAGTATGATGTAACTGTGGCTACCTCGGACGGACTGGAACAGATTATCATTATCGGGGAAGGCTGCCGTCTGATGTCCTCAAGAGAGCTGAAGGAGGACATAGAGCGTCTTTCCAGAGAGATTGTCCGGGAGTTTGAGGGCGCGAATCCGGGAGGAGGGGCTGGCGTAGGTGAGAAGCTGGCGGAGAAGTTGCAAGGAATTAAGGAGAAACTGTAGGGGCGGAATCACCACCGCCCCCAGAAAGTATAAATCAGCGTAATCAGAATACAAAATGCGACAGTTCCGCTGTTAATGATATGCATAACCGCCGCTTTTACCCTCTCGCCGGTTGAAACGGCAGGTACAGTCAGATAATATTTATTACCGAGCCCCAAAGCAATGGAAACATAGACCAGACAGATGGCGACATAACGGAAATCGCTGCTGCAGGTATAGGGATAGATAATCACAAATACGGCAAAGAAAATCAGCATAATCACATAGCCCGCCAGAAGGAAAATACCGTCTTCCCGGCGGGTTCTTTTATTTATAAGAACCATTGCCAATAAAATAGCAGTTGCAATTCCAAGAAGAAGCGCCAGCACAAAGGTTATCTGGCACAGTATCAGAAGAACATCAGGCAGACCGGCAGGATATTCCTCCGCAAAAAGGGAGGTGTGATACATGATAACCCATGTGTTGTTGCATGCCCTGGCGCTGATAGGATGAAAAGGAAAAGCAAAATTCCAGTCGGAAAAGGCCGGAACGCCGAGACGTTCCCACAGACTGAAGGTGGCAGTATACATGGGAGAAGTCTCTCCCGGCACAGGAACGCCGGGCTTTTCACCGAAGCGAATCAGATTCCTTACTATCCATGACAGTCCAATGGGAGCCACAACCACACCGAAAATACAGTAGTTTTTTACCCATTCAAGGATATAGAGTCTTTTACGGCTCCGCAGTACGGAGATAAAATGCACGAGAAAAATGATTGCCAGAGGAATCGCCAGAACCGCGCTGTTCAATTTGGTAATCATACCAAGGCCTATGTAAAGAGCCAGCCTGATAAGCCCGGCCAGATTTTTGGCGCGTATCCATTTTAAGGATTCCAGAATAATCAGGCACATGAAAAGAATTGTCAGCATATCGTTGTTGACGCTTCCGGCCATTACAATGGTGGCCGGATGGAAAGCCATAAAGGCAAGCCCGATAAAAAGCCCCTTTCCTTTGATTTCAAGAACCTTCAAAATCCGCCAGGTGACAGCCATACACAGACAGGAGTAAAAAAGAGTAAGAATCTGCAGATTTTCAAAGGCCAAATCCTCGGCAACACCCAGGAAGATATTAAGCTGCAGCCACAGAAAAGAAATGATATGGTGCAGCGGCGGGTGATAATAGGCAAAAAGCTCATAGGGATTGATATCCGGGAGCTTGTGAAACTTATAGATATATTCAATATAACCGATATGACCGGGATTGACAAAACTCGTTCCCATGCCGGTATATGCCCCGGCGTCATGCTGGCGCTCATAAAGTCCTGATAAAAGGACATAACCGCACCGAAGAAAACATCCAAGGAGAATTATCATGAACACGGTACAGTTTTCCGACAGCCGTCCTGAAATTTTCAGATAAATAATAATACCGACATAAACAATAAAGATAAAGGACAGCGCCAGAAGCTTTGCATAATGGGAACTGTAAAAAAAGCTGCTGCCCTGGGCAATGGCTGTCAGAAGGCAGGAGACAATAATGGAAAGTGTAACTGCAAGACCGGTTAACCCGGCCGGATTTTCGGAAAGAGCGGAAAAAGTGTTTTTGGTAAACAGATTTTTCATTGGTAGTTCCTTTCGACAATATTAATTTTACATTTAACATCTGACTTGAACTGGCAGCTCACAGGAATCAGTAAACCGCTGTCACGTCCACTATCTGGTTATCCTTCACCTGAAAACTCCAGATGGAGTGTCCGGGAAGCCGGTGCTCTGTTAAATACCATGTGTTATCAATTTGCGTAATGTAATAGGGAGTGCCGCCGCCGATAAAGTTGCCATAGACATCCTCATAATTCCCCGAGGTCAGGTCGTCTAAACTTTCGACCCGGAGCATAGTGGCATAGTCCTGATTGCCGGTATTGTCGGTGGAGATAGTGATATAAAAATAATCTTCTATCCGGGTGAGCTGAATCATCCCGGCCATCTCATCCGGAACTGGATATTCCTTTTTTATTTTAAAGGTGTATAAATCGGCTTCTATGATACTGGTATTCCCGATACCTGATACAAAGTAGATGCTGTCGTCAATAATAGTAAAGGAGCGCACATAAGTATTGTCCAGCGAGGGAATGGAGCGGATTTCCGTCAGGTACATCCGGGAGTCATTTTCCGGGTGTCGGAAAAGAAACATCTCCCCGCTCTGAGAGCTCCATGCATAAAAGGTGTCTGTATATTTGTCATAATTATCAATGTAGATCAGGCCGGCCAGA
>CAMSTM010000087.1 GCA_947063675.1 uncultured Lachnospiraceae bacterium
TTTGTCAGCATCGTTTGTCGGGCATATCGAGCGCGGTTCCCGCAAATTATCAGTTGAAAGCCTGTATAAACTGGCCTCTGTTCTGGATGTAAGCGCAGACTATCTTCTTTTTAACAGCATGCTTCAGGAAACTTCCCTTCCCACGGAAATTTCCTCTCTGCTGCAAGGCAGCGATAAGAGAAAGCGCCAGCAATTCTGGCGGACGGTAAAAGTACTTGCCTGTCATCTCGATGAACTATAAACGCCCCATCCAAATGCATTATACATTGGATGGAGCGTTTTGTACTGTGCCGGCAGTTCAGTAACTATATTTACAACACATTCCATTTTCCGTCTTTAAACCAATACCATTCGTTTTCCATGGTATTGAGGAGGAGCCCGTCCATATCGAGACGGGGAGAACACCCGTCAAAATAAACCGGCTCTGAACAGAGCATTTCATTTTCTTCAAAATATACAAGCCACAAAGCGCTGTACTCTGTGAAGTAATATATCACATTTTCCGTTTCAATACGCTGCCGCCATGCGAGGGTTATCACAAAATCCGTGACCCCGTCCTGATTGAAATCGTCGAGCAGTATCTCGTATTCCGGACAAATATTTTCGAAATCGGCATTACCGGAATTTTTCTGCTGTTTATAAATATCTGAATAGTCATCAATAAGTTCAAACTCACAGCTCTTTCCGTTTTGAAGCATACAGGCGAAAAATAATTTTTCCTCCGCTTTTTCAGCAGCCACCTCCGCCGTTATCCCGTTTCCCAGTTCTTCCTTAAACTCAAGGCTCTCATCCTCCGCCATCACAACCGCCGGATACCAGCCGGAATCGTCGAACGAAATAATTCTGTCCTCATACTCTGTCCGCGCAAATATATCCTCTGTCTCAGAACCGGAAGCCTTCTCCGGCGCCGGCGACAGGAAACCACGCTCCGGCACAGATGACAAGTTTGCATCCTTTATGACGGCGGATAAAGCAAAAGGAGAAGGCTGGAGGGAGGGCTTATGCTTATTTGAACCTGCAAGCAGCATTCCTGCTGTCAGGAGAACCAGAATACCGGTTCCCGAATAAAGGAAAATACTTCTTTTTTCCAGACGGGATATATGAGACAATGCCTGACCGGCCGTCTGATAGCGCCGCTTCGGGTCGAACTCCGTGCAGCGCCGGACTATCGCTCCCAGCCTGCCAGCACACAGTTTTTCTTCAGGAAGCTTTCCTGTGGCGAGTTCGTTGAGCGTCACTCCCAGAGAATAAATATCCGCGCGGCTGTCCGACTGTGCAAAGCCAAACTGTTCCGGCGGCGCATAGGCTCTGGAGCCCTTTGCAACCGTATCGGAGCTTTTATCCTTCGAAAATATCCTTGCAATATCAAAATCAATGAGTTTGACGTTCCCCGCCCTGTCTATCATGATGTTTTCGGGTTTTATGTCCCGATGGACAATATGATGCCCGTGCAAAACGGATAGCGCTCCAAGAAGCTGTTTCCCCACATCAAGAACGCATCGATGAGAAAGAACAGCTTTTTCCATCCTGTCCGAAAGCAGCTCCCATTCAAGGTATTCCTCAATGACATACAAAAAGCCGCCATATGTAAAGACGTCAAAAATCTCCACAATATTGGGATGGCGTATCTGCCCTAATATCTGACAGAGCCTTAAGGAATCTGCGGGGAGCCTCCGCATGACGAAGTATTTTTCCGTAACGGAATCCTTTACCAGCCACAGATTATCCTTTTCCCCCAAAGCCCTGACCCTTTGATAATTCTCCAGTTTATACTCATTGACTGTCTCCAACGCAATATACCCGCTCTTTCTTTTGAATCGACATCTTTCAGCCAATCATATTTTATAGCAATATTTTGATTGTATCAATTCTTTTTATTTGCTAATATCAAAGAAGGGGTGCATATGATGAAAAAGAAAACGGAAGAATTAATGAATGAAATTATTGCCAGCAAAGATATTTCCCGATATATTGGCGATAATACAGAAGAATTTATAGATACGCCTTTACATGTATATTTAAAAGGGCTTTTGTCAGATGCCCGTCTGACGGTATCCCAGGTAGCGGAGCTTTCCTGCAAGGGGGAATATATCTATCAGGTCTTCCGGGGAATAAAAAATCCCGGCAGAGACGTGGTCTTAAGTATCGCTCTGGCAATGGGGCTGAATCCTGATGAAGCGTCACGCTTACTGCGCATCGCCAGAATGCCGCTGTTGGACGCCAGAAACCGCCGGGATTCTATTATCATTTTTGCCCTTAACCGGAAGCTGACCGTTCCCGATACAAATGATATTTTGTATGAATTTGATTTATCCTGTTTATAAATGCTTATCCTGAATCTGCAGCGACCCATTTTCTGCATATAGGGCGGGGGCGTGCTCCATCATCTGATTCGATGATTTTGCGCCGCCCCCGCGGATATTTTTACCGTCTGCTATCTTATTCCCGCATCCTTCATCAAATCCCCCGCATCCTCTCCGGCAAAGGAATTGACGATTTTCTCCATTTCGTCTTTTGATTTTGCGTCCTTACATTTCAATATAATATGCTCTTTTTCCGTTTCGCTCAATCTGTCATAGCCTGCTCTGGCGTTTTCATTCATTGACAGCGCCATTCCAAGCCCCAAAGGAAAATTTGAAAAATTACCATCCATCGTTATCCACCTCCGAAATTATTGTGTGGATAACAACGCCTTTTTATTCACAGAAAAAACTTTTTTTTATGAATTTCGAGCAAATTCTACCTTCCCCAAGGCAGCGCCTTATTGCTTCGCTCCCGTCCCCGAAGCAAATCCGCGTACCAGAACACCACCTTTGCAACCTGAGCCAAATCCCCTTCTTTGCTGACATCGCGCCACATTTCCTTATAAGACATAAACCAGCTCTCCAGACGGGAGGCCAGCGCAAATCTCTCCGCCATATCGTCAGCATCCGCCGCCCCGGCTTTTGCAAGCATGGCTCCGACTTCATTCCAGATGGCAATTCCGTCAAGGGTGGCATCGCAGTCTGCAAGGAATTTTCTTTCGGAGGCATCCATACAGACCGCCGTCCTCTTTATCTGTTCCCGAAGCTGTAAAAGAGCTGCGTTTGCCTGCGTTATTCCGCCGTCCTTTCCGCTTTCCTTCAGTCTGTCCAGCCCCTCTGCAATAATCTTCTCCTCATACTCCCGCAGGGTTGCCCCCAGCTGCGTTTTCTCGTAGAATCTCACGGCTCCCCACCACTTGAACAGGCACAGCTCCGCCGCCTTTGCCAGGAGATTTACCAGTTCCTCCGAGGTATCGTGGAATGCCACCCGGGCAATCTGGCGGTTCATCTCCTCAAAGGGGATAATTTCCTGATTCCAGGAAAAGGCCGCCCCGTAAATCATGCCCGGAATGGAATAATCCGGGTGGTTGATATGCCCGAAATCTCCCCAGTCCGTATTTAAGATACCCACAACGCTGTCGCAGCAGACGCTTTTGTCTGTGCCGCCTTCACCGCTTCCCCCTGCCGCGGCATGGGCGCTCCCCATACCGTATTTTTTTGCATAGGTACACATCCGCGTAATGTTCTGATAGGATTCCCCAATCTGATTCAGCCACTGGTTCCACCCTCTGACGCCGGGGCACAGATACTGCCTTGCGCCGGCCTGCGCCATTTTCCGGCAGGACTCGTCGTTCTGGTCCGGTTCATACCCCCAGGTAAGGCAGATAACGTTTTCGGGCAGCTCGCTGATAAGCTCCGGCTCCCCGCAAATAATGTCTCCCCAGAACATGGGCTGTTTTCCGTTTTCCACCAGAAAGCTGCAAAGCTCCTTTACATGGTCGATATAAATGCGGTGGACGCCCTTTTCATCGGCAAGGGCTTTCGCCTTTCCCCGCCCCAAATCAAAGGTTTCGTCCGCGCAGAGGTTAAACTTATCGGAGGAAAACAAAGCCATATACTCCGCAAGCATTCTTTTGATAAGCGGCATCACTCTCTCATCGCCCACATTTACCGTATGGTGGTGCATTCTGTCCGAGAAGGAAAAGGGCTGCTTCCAGGAATTTTCAAGCTCGCAGAGCTCCCCATAGGTTCTGGTGGACAAAAGCCCGTAAAGATGGCCGAAGCTTGACAGGGAAGGCACAAGCTCCACATGCCGCTCCCGGCAGTACTTATCCAGCTCCATGATTTCCTCCGCCGTAAGAGGCGTCTCGTCCCGCCACATCTCGGAAAGCCCCTCAAACATATAGGTATGCTCGATATAAAGCTGGAGCTCGTTCACCTTATAGCGGCACAGACGGTCAACTGTCTTCTTCAGGTAATCCAGATGAAATACGCGCCCTCTGGTGACGTCCAGATAGTAGCCTCTGTGCGCTGCATCCGGCGCATCCTCAATAAAAATACATTCCGGTACGCCGCCCTGCTGCTCGAATATCTGGCAGAGGGTCTGCACGGCATACAATACCCCCGCGCCGTCGCCGCCTGTCAGTGTAATGCCGTTTTCCCTGATTTCCAGCCGGTATGCCTCCGAAGGCAGCCCTCCTTCAGGGCACCCCTTTTCAGCGCATCCGCCTTCAAAATTCAGAAAAATGTCTCCCTCCCCGGGCATTCCGGCAACAATTGCCGGAGAGAATCCCGTCCAGGTTTCCATACATTCCTTCAAAATGGACGCGCCGACCATTCCGTCTTCGCGAATTCCGGGTGAAAGCACGATTCTGCTTTTGTAGCTTAAGCAGAAATACCCTTCTTTTTTTGTAACTGCTTTCGGTTTTGGTATTAAGTACATATTCTTGCTCCTTTTATTTTTATTTTATTTTTTCAACACTCGATTTTTACGCTGCTGCCTGCTCCGCCTTTTTCCCGTTTTTTTGTGACGATGATTTTCTTATCAATCTTTTCCTTAAGCTCCGCCACATGGGAAATAATCCCTACAAGCCGCCTGCCTTCGGTAAGCCGGGTAAGCGCCCGCATTGCCTGTGAAAGAGCCTCCTCGTCCAGAGAGCCGAAGCCCTCGTCCACAAACAGGGAATCCATCCGGATTCCTCCGGCATAAGACTGGATTTCGTCAGAAAGCCCCAGCGCAAGGGCAAGGGACGCCTGAAAGGATTCTCCGCCTGAAAGGGTCTTTACGCTTCGCCGGCTGCCGTTGTAATGGTCAATCACGCAGATATCCAGCCCCGCCTTTTCCTTCCGGTTTTCCCCTTCTTCCTCCCTTTTAAGCTCATATTGCCCGCCGCTCATAATCAGTAGCCGTAAATTCGCCCGGCGCAGGACACTCTCAAACCAGGCCATTTGAATATAAGTTTCAAGCTCGATTTTCCGCTTGCCTGAAAGCGTGCCGTTCGCCGTATCGGAAAGCGCTTTCATCCAGACATACGTCTCCTCCACCGCCGCTATGTCCTTCTGCCTTTCCTTCACCTTGCGGCACAGTTCCAGATTCGCGGTAAGCGCGCTGTTTTTTCCGTCCCGCTTAAGGCTCAGCTCCTCCTTTTCCTGCTGCCACTTCTCTTTCCTTGCCGTCACCTCCTCTAAGGAAAGTGTTTTTTCCTCTCCGGCAAGGGCAAGCTGACTTTTCAGCGTTTCAACAGCCGCCATAAGCTTTTCTTTTTCTCTCCGGCAGTCGGCAGCCCTTTTTTCCGCCTGCTTCAAATCCTCTTCCAAAGCTTCCTTTTTCTCTTGCAGGCTGCGGATTTTTTCTTCCATGGCTTTCCTGGCCTCTGACAGGGAAGTATCTGCCCCTTTATCGGAGGCCTGCACCCGCTCTGCGAGCAGCCGCTCCTGTACCTGCAGGCCCGCAATCTCCTCCCTGTTTTTTAAAATCGCCTCCTTTAGCTCCCCTCTTTCCTCCTCATCCTTCTCATCTTCCTTTTCAAGCTCTTCCATGCGTTTTTTATCGGCTTCTGCCTTTGCCAGCTCCGCTTCACACTTCCCGAAGGCTTTCTCCAGAAATTCTTCCAGCAAAGCCACGCCGCTTTCCCTTTCTCCCAAAAGCTCCCCGGCCATAGCCTCTAACGCCTCTTTTTGTTCCTTTAAACGCTCGTTCAGGTGGCCCGCCTTTTCGCTGAGGCGCACTGTCTCCCCCTCCGCCTCTGCAAGAAGCTTCTTTTCCTTATCCAGCTCCTCCTTTAAGGGCGCTTTTTCATGAACCATGGCCGGATTGGGGTGATGGACAGATCCGCAGACCGGACAGGGCATCCCCGGACGCAGTCCTTCCGCCAGCATCCCGGCCTGGGCATCCAGAAATTCCCGTTCCATCTCCCGGTAAGCGCTTCCAAGCGCTTCTTTCCTTATCACCGCCGCCCTGTATTCTGCCTGTACCTCTGTCAGCTCCGCCTCCGCCCTCTTCCGCCTTGCATCTTCAATCAGGAAACGTTCCTTTTCCTGATTTTTCGCCTCAAGCTCCCGCTTTTGCTGGGCCAGAACCAGCATACGGGTCTCGAAATCCTTTATCTGCTCCCGCTCCCTTTTTCTTTTTGCCTGCGCCTCCTTTAAGGCTTCTTCACTAAAAGCAAGCTTTTGACCGCGCGCATTCGCCTTTTCAATTTCCCTGCGGGAATTTTCCAGCGCGTCAACCAGGGAAAGATTATCCGAAAGCGCCTCTATCTCAAGGGCAAGCTTTTCACATCCCTCTCCCTTACCGCGCGCCTTTTCATACAATTCCTCCGCCAGCGCAAATTCCGGCTGCCGCTGTGCAAGACGCCGCTCGTTTTCTGCAAGCGCCTCCTGCTGCTGCCTGATTTTTTCCATATTTCCAATCAGCTGATTCTCATTTGCCAGCCGCGCCTCAAGATCCTTTATCTGCGCGTCAAGCTCTTTTACCGCCCCTTCGTCCTCGCCGCACAATTCCTCCAAAAGCGCCGCTCCCTCTCCAATCCTGCCTTCAAACTTCTCTCTCTTAAGCTCCTTCATTCTGGCAGAGCAGGGCGTATCGCCGGCGCAGACAATACTGTCCATGTACTGATTGACGCTCCGCAAAAGCTCCTCGTATTCATTTCTTTTCGCCCTTGTCTGCGCCTTTAGCTGCTCCTGCAGGCTCCGGTATAAGCCTGTCCCGAAAATCTGCCGGAAAATATCGCCCCTCTCCTCGGTTCCTGCCAGCAAAAGCTTCTGAAAATCCCCCTGGGCAATCATGGCAATCCTCACAAACTGTCTGCGGTCCAGACCGATAAGCTCCGTCACCGCCCGGGTCACTTCCTTTGACTTCGTCACCGGCTCCCGCCCTTTCGTGAAAAAAAGCTCCGCCTCCGCCCTCTGCACGGTCAGGCCGCTTCCTTTTCCCTTGGGTCGCAGATATTCCGGGTTCCGCTTCACCCGGCAGCGTTCCTCCCAATAATCGAAAACAAATTCCACATAAGTGGGGACATCCTCCTTTGCATACTTGCTGCGGAACATGTCCGCCCGGCGCATGTCACCGCTGGCCTCGCCATAAAGCGCAAACACAATGGCGTCAAAAATTGTGGTCTTTCCCGCGCCCGTATCCCCTGTAATCAGGTAAAGGCCCTGACTGCCCAGAGCCTCAAAATCAATTTCCGTTTTTCCCGCATAGGGCCCAAAGGCGCTCATAGTAAGCCTCACCGGTCTCATGGGTTTCCTCCGTCTGTGTGTTCCTTCAGATTTTCTATCACTTCCCTGACAAATTCTCTCTGCGCGCCGCTCATTGGCCGGTTATTCTGCAGCTCGTAAAACTCCTCAAACAGCGCAAGCTGCGACTTTTCCTCCAGCGCCCTTACCGCCTCCACGGCTCTGCTTTCCCTGGTTCGGCTGTTATCGTACAAAACCTGCATCAGATTGGGATAAACCGTGCGCAGCCTTGCAAAACCGTCGGGAATATCCTCCTCGTCCGTAAGGGTAATCTGCACATAATCTTCCCTGTTTTCCTCCTGATATGAGGACTTTGACATCACTTCCAGATAAGTTCCCCTGATTTTCCGCATGTCCCGAAGTCCTTTCAGAGGAACCTTTGAAACCTCCACCCGGCCCTTTTCCTTCATCTCCACAATGGCGACGGATTTTTCCTGCTCCACCTCCGAAAAGGAATATTTCAAAGGGGTCCCGCTGTAACGCAGAGTTTCCCTCCCTATCCATTGGGGACTGTGGATATGGCCGAGAGCCACATAATCAAATCCGTCGAAAACAGCCGCGTCCACATTGTCAAGACCGCCCACCGAGACCTCCTCGGAATCGCACCGCCCGGCTCCCGTCACAAACTGATGGGCTGCAAGAAGATTTCTTTTGCTTTCATCCACTTCCATGCACGCCAGCACAAGCTGTACCGCCTCCTGATAGGTTTCCGGTATTTTCCCGCCCGGAACATCCTCCAAAGCCTCCACGCCGCCGCCTGACTCCCGCGCATTCTTATCCTGCTCCAACACATGCCGCACTGCCGCCGGCTTCACAAAAGGCAGCAAGTATACAAAAAGCTCCCCGAATTCGTCTGTAAGCCTTATCTTCGACACTGTCCCGTCATAGACCGGCGAAACGTACACCTCCCGCCCGCTCATAAGCTGCGCCCCGAAGGAAAGCCGCTCCGCCGAATCATGGTTTCCGCTCACCACAAAAACCTTTTTCCCCATCCCGGCAAGGCTTGTGAGAAATTTGTCAAAAACCTGTACCGCCTCCGCTGAAGGAACCTGCCTGTCGTAAATGTCCCCGGCAATAATGACGCCGTCGGACTTTTCGCTTTCGGCAATTTTCAGTATCCGATTTAAAATATATTTCTGGTCTTCCAGCATGGAAAATTCGCTGACCCGCTTTCCCAGATGCAAATCCGAGATATGGAGAAATTTCATAGCCCGTCCTCTTTTTTGTTGCTCGTTTCCGAATAATCCCATTATAGCAAAGCTAAAGGACGGAATCAATTCTTTCAGTCAAACAAAAGCTCGTCTACCGTGACAAACTCGTAGCCTTCTTCCATCAGCTTATCCACGATTTTAAGGGCTGCAGTAACCGTGGTCTTATACTGGTCATGCATCAGGATAATGTCGTTTTCCTCCACCTTGGCGCACACATTTTTTACAATACAGGACACGTCGCTGCTGCACCAGTCCAGAGGGTCTATGGTCCACAGCACCGGAAACATGTTCAGCTCCTTTTCAAATTCCTTATTCCAGCTTCCGTAGGGCGGGCGGATATAGATGGTATCTTCGCCCGTCACCTCCCTGATAACCTCGTTGGTTTTTATAATTTCCTGCTTGAAGCTTTCCCGGTTTTTTGAAGTGAGCTGGGTATGATTATAGGTGTGATTGCCGATTAAATGGCCGTTATCATATATTTTTTTCACAATTTCAGGGTAGGCTTCCACATTTTTGCCGGTAATGAAAAAGGTGGCTTTTGCATTCCGCTCGTTAAGCCCCTTAAGGAGCTGCTCCGTGTAATAAGGATGGGGGCCGTCGTCAAAGGTCAGAGCCACCTTTTTACTGCTCTCATTCCCCTCGCCTGCAACTGAGGTTTCCACTGCCGGCGCCGTCTCCTTTTGAAAGCATCCGATTAAACACACGGCGGCAAGAAAAATCAGCACAACGATGCAGGATAAAATTCTTTTATTGAAGCTCATAGCGTTTTTACCTTTTCGTGCTCTTATTTTAATTATATGCCGGCAAATTGGGGTAATGCATTTAATCCCGTCCTCTGCACAGACTTTTTCAAATGCCGGAAATATAATGATAAAAACCGAAAAATCTGTTTTACAGACGCCGCATTGACTGCGAACCTGCTTATAATAACAAAAGGCATTGCCTCGTAATCGATTACAGACTACCGGCAATGCCTTTTACTTTTATGCTTTTCACATCAGTCAAACTGATTTTTTTCCGCGTTGTAGCGATAGCCGATGCCGTTTAATTTTTCCTCTATCACGGCTTTGCTCACATCCAAATCCTCGCACATGGCCTCCAGGCTGGAATAAAAATCGCGTAATTTCAGGTTGACATAGCTTAACAGTATTATCGGGTCTTCGGGCATAATTTTCCTCCATTCCTATTCCAGTTCCGCTTCGCCCCTTCCAGTACACCCTCGTCTGGAAAGCTTTTCGGCCGCATAATACCTGCGTCCGCAAAGCTTTCCGTGCACTGTCCGGGGCTTCGCTGATTCTTACTTGATTTCCGCCGCCAGCTCCCCGTCATTTAAGGTGATTAAAATCGTATCCCCCAAAGACGCTTTATCCGCGAGTATCAGCTTTGCGGAGAGGGTCTCCACATACTTCTGGATATACCGCTTTAAGGGCCTTGCGCCGTAAACCGGGTCGTAGGCGTTATCCACGATAAAGCTTCTGGCACCGGCGGAAAGCTCCACCGTAAGCTCCTTATCGGAAAGGCGCTTATTTAAATCCTTTATAATTAAATCTATAATGCCTGTAATATTATCCTTTGTCAACGGCTTAAACAGAATTGTCTCGTCCAGACGGTTTAAAAATTCCGGCCGGAAATGAGAGCGCAAATCATTCATCACAAGCCGCTCCGCCTCGTCACTTATTTGACCGTTTTGGTCAATACCTTCAAGCAGATAGGAAGCCCCGATATTGGAGGTCATAATCAGAATCGTATTCTTAAAATCAACCGTCCTTCCCTGGGAATCCGTGATTCTTCCATCGTCAAGCACCTGCAAAAGCACATTGAACACGTCGGGATGCGCCTTTTCAATCTCGTCAAAAAGCACCACCGAGTAGGGCTTTCTCCTGACCGCTTCCGTAAGCTGGCCGCCCTCCTCATACCCAACATATCCGGGAGGCGCTCCAATCAGCCTTGATACGGAATACTTTTCCATATACTCGCTCATGTCAATTCGGACCATGTTGTTCTCGTCGTCAAACAGCGACGACGCCAGCGCCTTGGCAAGCTCCGTCTTTCCCACCCCCGTAGGGCCTAAAAACAGGAAAGAACCGATAGGCTTTGTGGGGTCTTTAATCCCCGCCTTAGAACGGATAATGGCTTCCGTTACCTTGGTTACGCCCTCATCCTGGCCAACTACCCGCTTATGCAGCTCCTCGTCCAGATGCAGCGTCTTGTTCCTCTCGCTTTCCGTCAGCTTTGCCACCGGAATTCCCGTCCATCTGGAAATGATTCTGGCGATTTCCTCCTCGGACACACTCTCATGCACCAGAGACAAATCCTTGCTTTTTACCTGCTCCTCCTCGATTTCCAGCTGCTTTTTCAGAGCCGGAAGCCGGCTGTAGCTCAGCTCCGCCGCCTTTTCATAATCTCCTTCCCTCTGGGCAATCTCAATCTGGCTGCCCACGGAATCAATTTCCTCCCTCAGCTTTGAAAGCTTCTCCACAGATGCCTTTTCATTTTCCCACTGGGCAATACGGTTGTTCAGTTCCTCCTTTAACTCCGCAAGCTCCCTCTGCAAATCCGCAAGCCGCTCCTGGCTGATTCTGTCGTCCTCCTTTTTGAGCGCCGTCTCCTCTATTTCCATCTGCATGGCTCTGCGCCGCAGCTCGTCAAGCTCCGTGGGCATGGAATCCAGCTCCGTTTTAATGAGAGCGCAGGCTTCGTCCACCAAATCAATTGCCTTATCCGGCAAAAACCTGTCGGAAATATACCGGTTGGAAAGCATGGCCGCGCTTACCAGCGCGTTATCCATAATTTTCACCCCGTGATACACCTCATAGCGCTCCTTAAGCCCCCTTAAAATAGAAATGGTATCCTCCACCGTGGGCTCCTCCACCATAACCGGCTGGAACCGCCGCTCCAGAGCCGCGTCCTTCTCGATATACTGCCGGTACTCGTCCAGCGTAGTGGCGCCGATACAATGCAGTTCGCCTCTTGCCAGCATGGGCTTTAACATATTGCCCGCGTCCAGCGCGCCGTCCGTCTTTCCCGCCCCCACAATGGTATGCAGCTCGTCGATAAACAAAATAATCTGCCCGTCGCTGTTTTTCACATCCTCAAGAACCGCCTTTAAACGCTCCTCAAACTCGCCCCGGTACTTGGCTCCCGCCACCAGCGCGCCCATATCCAGGGCAAAAATCTTCTTGTCCTTTAAGCCCGCCGGAACATCCCCGCGCACAATCCGCTGTGCCAGACCTTCCACTACCGCTGTTTTGCCCACACCGGGCTCCCCAATCAGCACGGGATTGTTCTTAGTCTTCCGTGAAAGAATCCGAATCACGTTTCTGATTTCACTGTCCCTGCCGATAACAGGGTCAAGCTTCTGCTCCCTTGCCTTTTCCACCAGCTCCTGCCCGTACTTTGCCAGCGTATCATAGGTGGCTTCAGGATTATCCGAAGTCACACGCTGATTGCCCCTTACCGTGGAGAGTGCCTGCAGGAATCGTTCTCTGGTGATGCCAAACTCCTTAAACAGTTCCTTGACGGCCTTATTGGGGTGCTTAATCATTGCCAGGAAAAGATGCTCCACCGACACATATTCGTCCGACAGCGCTTTCGCCTCCTCCTCGGCCGTAATCAGCACCTTATTAAGGTCCTGCCCCACATAGACCTTTCCGCCCTGCACCTTGACTCTCTTTCCTACCGCTTCCTCCACCTTATTCAAAAAGTATGCGGTGTTAATCTCCATCTTTTCTATCAGTTTTAAAATCAGGCTGTCATCAATGGTAAGCAGACTGTAAAGCAAATGTTCCTGCTCGATTTCCTGATTGCCATATTCATATGCAAGCTTTTCACAGCCTTCCACGGCCTGCATGGATTTTTGTGTAAATTTGGAAATATTCATAGACACTCCTCTCCGCCTTTTACTGTAATACAGTATTTCCGGCTGTTCAATCATATATTTATATCCCCAGCAATAAACCGCAGGTGGATTGTCTGCCTTTGGTTTTCGCTTGTTCTAGATTGAATATAACACTAGTTGTTAGCACTGTCAAGAGGTGAGTGCTAATATTTTTCAATAATCCGTCAGTATTGTTGTGAAATTATTTGCAAGCCCAGTGTTTATGCGGGTTCTTAAATTTTTGTAAAATGCCGGATTATATTGGCATCAGACACCGGGAGCCTGCTCACAAGGTGCATGGCAGACTTCCCTGGGGTACGGTTCTGCATTCAAAAATGTGGTGGGCGGTCTTGATGTTACCGTACCCATGGTCAATGCCAATCCTGTAAACCTGTTCCATAGTCTTCTCCTTTTTCAATGAATTGTTGTAATATAATAAGGACTATCCAGGCACATACACCTGAATAGCCCTTACTCCACAATGAAGTCAATACATTTAAGATGCTCAAACCTTTATTCCTTTTCCATTATGAGGATGACTTTTCGCATATACAGCCGCTTCCTCGCTGACTTGATTTAAATCCATCTTATCAAAGTATTCTCTCCGCCAGAGCGTATAATCGAAACTGTCTCTTTTTATCATAGCTACAAAGCGCTCCGCATCAACAACACCCAGTCTCTCAACCAAACACTCAAAACCGGCATCCATAAGTTCTACAGCACTATTCATTTATCATCCGCCTCCAATCTCCTGATAAATTCACCTGGTGTCACAACTTGTATATCCTCTGTCCGAAACTTTAGCAATCTGTCATCCGTAGTAATAAAATAATCACTTCCCGCTAAAATAGCGCAGGCAACATGAAGTGCATCTGCACTTTTGACACCTGACTCCATAATATGCCCTGCTATCAATTTCGCTTCCTCTCCCTTTTCTATTCCTACATAGTATGATTCATTCACACTCATAAAATCAGCTATTGCCTTCTTTTTGTGAGTGAATCTATTCTTCGCATTCTCATACTCCAACATAAAAGAGGTTACAAGGTTGATTTTTCCTTTTTATACCATATCCTGAATATGGAGCTTTGCTTCCGTTTCTAAGTGTATCCTGATATGTGTCTGATCATCATAAGGTCTGTTATAGCAACAGTTATCCATATATATTTTCATAATACTTTTGTTCTTCTTATTCTCTCCTGATATTAATAACCGATACATTTTTCTATCAATATTATACCCTATTACTTCCATGCTCACAATCTGTATTTCTTTGTAAACTTCCCTTATACTTTTCTCTTCTATACCCCCATTTCATACCCCATTTGCACATCAGCTATGAGCCATGCCGGATTATATTGGCATCAGACACCGGGAGCCTGCTCACGAGTGGCTGTATGACAATATAAGACGATACGGAATATACATGAAGCCGTCAAGGCTCATTGCAATAAATAACTGTTCCTTTTAAAACTCCCGCAATACAAGTTCCGTAATCCCCTGGTTGTTTCCCATAGTAAGCCTTTTCACTTTCGGTTCTCTGCCATAGCTGAATTCTTCCCGGATGCCATCCCGGATTCTTGTACCGCCATGAAAGCCATGGATGATACTTCCTTTTCCGGCTGAATATCTTCCCATTCTTTTCTGAACTCATCATCCTGCAATTGTTCATTTAGAAATTCCTGAAATTCACTCATTATTTTTCATCCTTTCCAGAATTTCCGTGTATCAAAGGGACGTCAAATGCACTTGCGGAAAGTATACTGCCGGCCATGACAGGGAATATAAATAAGCTCCATAACATATAAAAACAGCCAAAAGAAAGCTGCCGCTTCACAAATGATATGCTCCCTTCTAGGTAGACAAGAGAAATAATAAAAACTTGTCACTTAGGA
>CAMSTM010000088.1 GCA_947063675.1 uncultured Lachnospiraceae bacterium
CCATTGCCAGTGTGGAAATTATCGAAGAAGAAATCAGGGAGAAGGAAGAACAGATTGAGGAAACCACAAGGGAGTACGAGGAAGCCCTCGCTACGGAGCAGGAGCAGTATGAGGATATGAAGCTCCGCATCAAGTTTATGTATGAAAAGGGCGATTCCACCTATCTGGAGATACTTCTGGCCAGCCAGAGTTTTGCCGATATGATGAATAAGGTGGAGTATGTGGAAAAGCTTTACGAATATGACCGGAACCTTCTTGAGGAATATGAGGCTGCCCGGATGACGGTGGAAGCCCTGAAGGAGAAGCTGGAGGAGGAGAGGGCAGAGCTGGAGGCTCAGGAGCATGAGCTGATGGAGGAGAAGGAAAGCCTTGAAATTATACTGACGGAAAAGAAAGCGGTTTACGAGGATTATGAGGCTCAGCTTACCCGTGCCAGACAGGAAGCTGCGGTTTACAAGGCCAATATCAGGAAGCAGAATGAGGAAATCAAACGGCTGGCAGCCGAGGCACAGGAAAAGCAGTCACAGATTGACGAGGCAAAGAGATTGGAGGAGGAAGCCAGGAAAGCCCAGGAGCTGGCGCTGCAGCGGCAGGCGGAGGAAGAAGCGCGGAAGAGCTCGGGCGGAGGTTCGGGAGGTTCGTCGGAGAGCTCGTCAGGAAGCTCGTCCGGCGGCTCATCCCAGAGCTACGCGTCGGCATCGAGCTATTCGGGTTCGGGGAGCAAGGGGCAGCAGATTGCCAATTATGCCTGTCAGTTTATCGGAAATCCTTATGTGCCCGGCGGGACAAGCCTGACACAGGGAGCGGACTGTTCCGGCTTTGTGTGGAGAGTTTATAAGGATTTCGGCTATAGTCTGCCGAGAACTTCCTATTCTATGCGAAGCTCGGGAACCGGCGTTTCCTATTCGGAGGCGCAGCCGGGGGATATCGTATGCTATGCGGGGCATGTGGGTATTTATATAGGGAGCGGGCAGATTGTCCATGCCAGCACCCAGCGGACGGGGATTAAGATTACCCATGCCACCTATAAAGAAATTCTATCCGTGCGGAGAATCGTGTAGCTGGAGGGGAGCCGGGAGCTGCCGGGAAAGCGGAAGCCGGAAATTTTCGGAGGCATAGAAAGCGCAAATCGGAAGCCGCCGGAATGAATGGATAAGCGGGAAATGAAATCATATAACGGAAATGAGGAAAAATATGTCGGATTTTGATGAAAAGGATAAGAAGGAGCTGGAAAATACGGACGGGAAGTCCGAAAAGCCAGGGGAGAAAAAGCCCGGTGAGGGCGAAAAGAAAGAAAGCGAGTACGAGGACGTCTGCTTTATGTGCCGCCGCCCTGAGAGCAAGGCCGGAAAAATGTTCAAGCTCCCCAATAACATTACGGTGTGCAACGACTGTATGCATAAAACCATGGATACGGTGAGCAGGTTTGATTATCAGGGAATGCTGAACAATCCGAACCTTGTGAACGATATCAACAAAAACTTAAACGGCAAGGGCTTTCCCAATATCCGTTTTGTAAATATTGCGGATTTGCAGGGAGAAGGAGGGATTCCCAACAAGCAGAGGGTAAAAAAGAAAAAGCCGAAGAAAGAGGAAGAACCCGTACTGGACATCAAAAACGTTCCGCCCCCGCACAAAATCAAGGCGCAGCTTGACGAATACGTAATCGGGCAGGAGCATGCCAAGAAGGTAATTTCCGTCGCCGTGTACAATCATTACAAGCGGGTTGCCACCGACACCATGGACGATATCGAAATAGAGAAGTCCAATATGCTGATGATTGGCCCTACAGGATGCGGAAAGACCTATCTGGTTAAGACCCTTGCAAGGCTCCTTGACGTGCCGCTTGCCATCGCCGACGCAACCTCCCTCACCGAGGCGGGATATATCGGCGACGATATTGAGAGTGTTATCTCCAAGCTTTTAAACGAGGCCGACAATGATGTGGAGCGGGCGGAGCGGGGCATTGTGTTCATCGACGAGATTGACAAGATTGCCAAGAAGAAAAACACCCACAGCCGGGACGTCAGCGGAGAAAGCGTACAGCAGGGGCTTTTGCGGCTTTTAGAGGGAGCGGATGTGGAGGTTCCGGTAGGAGCCAACAGCAAGAACGCCATGGTGCCCCTTACCACCATTAACACAAGAAACATTCTCTTTATCTGCGGCGGCGCGTTCCCGGATTTGGAAGAGATTATCAAGCAGCGTCTGAAAAAGCAGACCTCCATTGGTTTCAACGCGGAGCTTAAGGATAAATTTGACAGGGAAAAGAACATCATCAGCAAGGTGACTGTGGAGGACTTAAAGAAATTCGGTATGATACCGGAATTTTTGGGCAGACTTCCTGTGATTTACACCCTGGCGGCGTTGGATAAGCCCATGCTGGTAAAGATTTTAAAGGAGCCCAAAAATGCGATTTTAAAGCAGTACCAGAAGCTTCTTGAGCTGGACGAGGTGAAGCTGGAATTTGACGAGGGCGCGCTGGAGGCCATCGCGGAAAAGGCAATGGAGAAAGATACCGGAGCAAGGGCTCTGCGTGCGATTATTGAGGAATTTATGCTGGATATCATGTATGAAATTCCCAAGGACGACAACATCGGCAGGGTTATTATTACCCGGGAATATATTGAAGGGACAGGCGGGCCGATTATTGATATCCGCAGCCTTAGCGGGGAAAATCCCGACAAACTGAAAGCCATAGAATTAAAGGACAACTAGGCTGTGGGCATTTAAACAAGGGGCCTTGCGCAAATGATGAATAATTTATACGAATATATCGACCCCATAGCTTCGCCCTACGAGGCGTTCTGCAGCGACAGCGAAAACGCCGGTTCCGGGCTTCCTATTCCGGCGCACTGGCATTACTATGCGGAGCTTCTCTATATTCTGGAGGGCAGGGTGAGGATTTCCATGGAAAACGACGTAAAGATATGCGGGGAAGATACCGTAATCCTTTTTCCGCCCAGATGCGTCCATGGAATCGACGCTTTTGATAAATCGGAGCGGGCGCGCTACTATGTTGTAAAATTTGATTCGGGCAATCTGCCTTCGGGCAGGGCGGACAATATCAGTCTCCGTTCTTCGCTTCAGGGAATAAGCACCTCTGTTTATCCCTGTGATTTCGCCCCGGATAAAATAAAGGAGATGAATCTTCTTCCGCTATTCGAGGAGATTGTAAAGGAATACAGGGAAAAGGACTATGCCTATTCCATGATATTTACCGCGGATATCTGTAAAATAATGGTAAAACTGTTAAGGTGCTGGCAGAAGGAGGGTTACCTTTTGCCGACGCCCGGAATACATCCCTCTTACGAGCTTGGCTTCGACCTTATCTCGGAATATATTGACAGCCATTATTTTGAAGAGCTGACTGCGGAAAAGCTTGCCGCCATGTGCGGAATGTCCCATTCCACCTTTTCCGGGAATTTTTACCGGCGGTACGGAAAGACCTGTAAGGAATACATCACGGCCACGCGAATCAATGTGGCGGAAAATATGCTCCTTTTTTCCAATTATGACGTTTCTTTCATCGCCCATGAGGTGGGGTATTCCGACTGCAGCTATTTTATACGGTGTTACAAAAAGTTAAAGGGCGTCACCCCGAAGCAGGCCCGCAAGGCCAGAGGGTGAGCAGAACGGCCGGCATATATAACAGCCGCCGGATATGCGTATTTTGCGCGTATCCGGCGGCTGCTTCTTTAACTTCTCCGGGCAACGGGCCAGGCAGCTGATTGCAATGCAGGCTCCGTTTGGTACATTTGGCTGTCCGCCGCTTATCTGTCCGCGCTTTCGTAAATGCTTCTTACGCGGAAAGCGCCGGAAACCTCACCGCCCTTAAAGGTGCAGGGGATATCTGCCCCGGTGCTGCCGGCGGTGAAATCTCTGCTTTCCAGAATCTTAAATGTTCTGGTTCCGGCTTCCATATCCACAAAGTTGTCGTCAAGACGCAGAACGCCGTTTTCCGTCTCCACACTGACGGATTTCGCGTAATTTTCCGCCGTCACCGTTACAGTGTCGCCGTCTACGGAAACCGTAAGCTTCGGGTCCGCAAAGGCATAGTGCTTGGGCGCGCAGAACAGGGTGGTTCCGGAGGAAACAAGGACGCCGTCCACTGTGAGGGAGTATTCCAGATGAACCTTTAAGGGGTCCTCTCCGTTGAAATCAAGGTGAGGGAGCCATGCGCCGCCGTAGGCGGGTGCGGTTACCTCAAATTCTCCTTCGCGTACCACGGAGGAGTCCGGCATACGGAGAGACCATTTTACCAATCCGCTGACAGGCTGGGCCGTCTCGTTTGCCACATGTAAATCCGCGCTTATATCAACCGGCACCGGAAGGGTGTTGGGGTTGGGTTTCTGGTCAATCTCGCCGTGCTCCTCGCAGGAGAGCAGAACCGGTGCAAACATGCGCTTTTCGGCATACTGCAGCGCTTTCCAGTTTCCGTAATAGTCAACGCTTGCCCAGGAGGCAACGGGCCAGATATCGTTTAACTGCCATACCACCGTACCCATACAGGTGCCGCGGAAGCGTCTGAAATGCTCCACGCCGTAGCGGATGGCGTCCGCCTGGAGAAGCTGGGAGCAGTAGAGCAGCTCATCAAAATTCTTCGGGTACAGGTAGGTCTGGGAGATATAGTTCATAATTTTGCCGTTGGCGGCGGTATTCCTCTGGTGCATCTCCATCACCCGGGAGTAAATGTTCCTGTCGCCCTTATCCGTGAACCGGCGGACCGTCTGCAGGGCCGGGAAGGACTGGAAGCCGAACTCCGAGAGGAAACGGTAGTGATGCTTCCTGTACGCGGTAAAGGGTTCGTTGCCGTGCCATACGCCCCAGTAGTGGACGTCGCCCACGTTTTCGGCGTTGCTGTTTTCATAGTTGCCGCCCGAGGAAGGGGAGGAGGGCCAGTAGAAAGCGTCCGGGTCCTCTTCTTTTACAAGCTTCGGAATTATGTACTCGTACAGGCGGATATAGTCATAGTACTGTTTTTTGGTCTGAGGCCAGGCCAGGGTCTCGTACTGGGTTTCCATCTCGTTATTGCCGCACCACAGCCCGATACAGGGATGGGAGCGGAGCCTGCGGATATTCTGACGGATTTCCGCGCAGACATTGGCTTCAAAGACGTCCTCGAGCTCATAGGAGGCGCAGGCGAACATGAAATCCTGCCAAACGATAAGCCCTCTCTCGTCGCACACATCGTAAAAGAAGTCGTCAAGGAAATAGCCGCCGCCCCAGACGCGCAGACAGTTATAGTGGGATTCCTGAGCGGAAGCAAGCAGCATGTCGGTACGTCTGCGGTTCTGCCTTGTAAGGATATTGTCCTCGGGAATATAATCCGCGCCCATGGCAAAAATCTGCAGGCCGTTTACTTCGTACGCAAAATTGCGCCCCGGAATCTTCTTTTCCTTTCTGTCAGTGACAATGATGCGTTTTTCCCCGTGGGCTAAAATCATGTTGTTGCCGTCGTCAAGGTCGTCCTCCTGATTTATCATATGGCTGTCGAAAACTTCGTCCGCCATGGCGTCGGTGTTGACGGTCATGGTGCGCAGACCGATTTTTTTCTGCCAGGAATCCAAAGACTCTCCGGCGTCCTCTGTCTCCGGCACCAGCAGAACCTTTGCCTGATAAAGAGCCTGGTCGCCATAGCCGTTGGGCCACCAGAGCTGCGGGTTCTCAACGGTCATGGATACGCTGATATGGTTACTGCGGAGCCCGCACCCTAATCCGGTCAGATTTAAGGAAGGAGCCGAATCCGTGAAAGCGTCTGTGAGAGCGCTCTGGGCTGATAAAGTGGTACTGCCGCCGGGGGAGGTTAAAAGAAGAACGGCTTTTACTTTCTCAGAGGAAGCCTCAGGCATCCATTCGATTTCAACGTCCGCCGTAAGGCGTACGGAAGAAACGATGTTTCCGTGCACGGATTTGCCGGTGACTTCATGTCTTTGTCCCAAGTAAACCTGAGCAATACGCGCGGTTTTGTAAGCGTCAACGGAAACCTCGCGGAAAAGTCCGGCGTCGGGAAGCCTTCCGCCCCAGTCCCAGCCGAACATGCAGGCCGCCTTGCGGATGTGGGGGAAGCCCGGCATAGCGTCGCTGGAACCGCCTACGGGACATTCCTCGTTTGCCTTTTCAATAAAACGGGTAGGAGAGTGCAGGACCACCTTTAAACGGTAAAGGGTATCCTTATCGTCCTCCATTACCATGGAAGTGATATCAAATTCCCAGACGCGGTTCATATTGTCCGCAGAGCCGAGATGCCGGTCGTTCAGATAAACGTCGGCAAGTGTGTCAATGCCGTCGAAGCGAAGGAACAGCCGGTCGGATTCTCTCTCTTTTTCCGGGATGGAAAATTCGGTTTCGTAGGCAAAGTCGTTTTCCATGAGCTTTGTCGCCATAAGCTCGTTGTCGCGAAAATAGGGGTCGGGAATCAGGCCTTTGCTAAGAAGGGTTCCGTACACGGTGGAAGGAACCTTTGTTTCGATTGGGGTTTCGGGGATATGGTAGACGTTTTCCCCTAAAACGGTCAGGGTCCAGTTGTCTTGCAAACTCATTCTTGTCATTTTGAGTCCTCCTAATTTAAGTTCCGCAGACGCCTTTCAGCACACCTGTATCTGGAACAAAGTGCGGCCGTCTTTGCCGTCCGCAAATTGTTCCGTGCGCTTACAGGCGTCTGCTGATTTTAAGTTCCGCAGACGGCCTTCCAGTACACTTTTGTCTGGAAGCATTTACGGCTGCGCTTGCATCCGCAAATACTTCCGTGCACTGTGCGGCCGTCTGCTGATTTTGAGTTCCGCAGACGCCTTTTGGCACACCTGTATCTGGAACAAAGTGCGGCCGTCTGCTGTTTTCTTTTTTCTATTGTATAAGCATTTAATTTTTTGTGGTAAGAATAAACTCTGATAAAATAGTAAAAATCTCTGAATTAAACTTTTGAGGGGGCGGTCATATAATAGAAGAAAAATGACGGAGATTTTGTAATGACAGACCGTGAAAGAGCAATTTCAAACGATTACTACGATTTGCTTACGGATTATATTCTTCCGGAGGAAATAAGGAAGGGACTGGGCGAATATGCGGTCCAGCCTGTCAGCGACCAGCTCAGCATCACTTATGTGCCCCGGCGGGGGCTTAAGCCGGTGAGCATCAGTACTTTTACTTATCCCGTTATGCCTAACATATATGGGCTGATGCAGGAACCTGACAGTCCTTTTGACCCGTCCCCGCTGATTCGCAGCGGTATCGTGCGGGTGCAGGGGGAAACCTTGAATCTTACGGGACAGGGAGTGGTTATCGGCTTTCTGGATACGGGTATCCGTTACGACTACGATGTGTTTCGGAATCCGGACGGGAGCACAAGGATTCTGGGAATATGGGACCAGACGATACAGAGCGGCGAACCGCCGGCAGGTATCCTCTATGGCACGGAATACCGGCGGGAAATGATAAATCTGGCGCTGCAAAGCGATAATCCCCGGGAGATTGTACCAAGCTACGACGAGGACGGACACGGAACCGCGCTTGCCAGTGTGGCGGCGGGAAGTTCCCTTGGCGTCGGCCTGCGTTTTCTGGGGGCCGCGCCCGAGGCGGATATTGTGATGGTAAAGCTTCGGGAGGCAAAGCAGTATTTAAAAGACTTTTATCTGATAGCAAACGGAGCCGCCGCCTATGCGGAAAGCGATATTCTGGTAGCGCTTAAGTATCTGGACAGCTACGCCATTTCCCTGTCAAGACCTCTGGTTATCTGTTTTGCGCTTGGAAGCAATATGGGGGACCATGAAGGGCATTCGGTTATGGCGGGATTCTTAAATCAGATTGCAACCAAAAGAAGCAGAGCCGTGGTGGTATGCGGAGGGAATGAGGGGAACAGCGCCCACCATTATACGGCGACTTCCGTTGAAGGGCTGAAAGAAACCATTGAAAATGTGGAAATCAGGGTGGACGGACGGGGAAAAGGCTTCACAGCGGAGCTTTGGGGAAGCGTTCCGGCAACCCATGCCATATCCATCCGCACGCCGGGCGGGGAGATTACGCCCAAGGTTGATTTCCGGGAACAGAGCGGCCGGGAATTTGTATTTATTTACGACAAAAGCAGGGTGCTTGTGGACCATGTGCTTGTGGAGCAGGGGTCGGGGGAGGAGCTTATCTTTTTCAGGTTCATAGACCCCACGCCCGGCGTATGGACGATTCACGTGACAATCAGCGGGGGAGGCGTGGGGAATTGTTTCCATATCTGGCTTCCTTTAAAAGAATTTCTGGAAAACGAGACCTATTTTTTGCGGCCTTCTCCCTATCAGACGCTGACGGAGCCTTCCAATGTGCGTGAGGTGATTACGGTTACGGCCTATAACGATTCCAACAACAGTTTCTGGACGGAGTCCAGCCGGGGCTTTACGCGGACGGGACGCGCCAAACCGGATTTGTGCGCTCCCGGGGTGGATATTGATTCGATTCTGGGAAGCAAGACGGGAACCAGTATGTCGGCGGCGCTTACCGCCGGCGCGTGCGCGCAGTTTTTCCAGTGGGCGGTTGTGGAAGGCTACCAGAATACGGTGGAAAGCAGGGAAATTAAAAATTATCTGATTCGGGGGGCGGACCGGACGGAGGGGGAGAATTATCCCAGCAGGGAGTGGGGATACGGACGGCTCGATATTGCGGGGACGTTTGATGTACTGGCGGGAATATAAGTAAGAAAGGGTATTAGGGGATGGGTCAGCAGGGAGCCGGTAAATTAAGGTGCTCCGCTGATTAAGCCCCAATATTTTTTGGCTGTGGAAGCAGCAAAAAGGGATTGGGACAAGTATGCTCTAAGGAGGAGCGGCGACTATGTGGAGAAGATATGTTACCAGAAAGAGGGGCAACTATAGATGAAAAAAAGGAAGAGTACATACGCAGGTTTGCAGAAGTTTATGTATAATAAACTTGAATAAAACGTAAAAACGTGATAAAATATAATCAGGACTAAACTGGCGCAGCACTTGGCTTGAAGGTTTTTTATGCGGGTCAAACATAAAAGTCAGGAGTGATGCGTGTATGAAGGAAAAGATATTCTATGTGGCTATGTACCTCCGGCTTTCAAGGGATGATGCTGCCGATGGCGGCAGTGCAAAGGAGAGCGGGGGCAGGGTGTCTGCAAAAACGAGAGTGAGAGCATCGCAAACCAGCGGGAGCTGATCAAAGCCTATATCCGTGAACAGGAAGATATCGAACTGTATGATATCTATGTGGATGGCGGATTTTCAGGCAGCAATTTCGACAGACTGGAATTTAAGAGAATGATGTGCAACATCAATGCTGGAAGGGTAAACTGTGTCATTGTGAAAGACCTTTCCGGCTCTTGGTGTACGTTTTATTGCACTGGGCGGCTCTTATGGCAGCAGGGAGGATAATGGGAAGGCTATAGGTCAGGGAAAGATGAATATGCGCTTGTTCCTGTAAAATGACAAAGATATTATAAAACCCAAAAATACGGAGGATTTGGTATGGGGAATATTTATGATGGGGCATTCCGGACAATTTTAAATGACTGCAGGCGGCTAATCATTCCGGTCATCAATGAGATATTCGGGGAAGATTACACAGGGAATGAAAAAATTGAGTTTCATCCAAATGAACATTTTATTGACCAACAGGATGCGCCGAACCAAGGGAGAATCACAGACACTAACTTTACAATATTTGGACGGAAAAGGAAGAAATACCACCTTGAATGTGAGAGCAGTCTGCCGGATGGGAAGATGACAATCCGGCTGTTTGAGTATGATGCCCAGATTGCATTGGACGAAGGAGAGGTTATCCATGAAACGCTGACTGTAACATTCCCGAATACAGCAGTATTGTATCTACGGACATATAAAAAAACACCTGACAAAATGCGGTATGTAATAAGGACACCAGGTGGTACAGTAGAGTATGATGTGCCGATTATGAAAGTGCAGGAATATTCCCTGGATGAAATTTTTGCTAAAAATTTACTATTGCTGATTCCATTTTATATTTTTTCACATGAAAAGGATTTTGTGGTGTATAATACTGATAAGAAGAGATTAGAAGAACTAAAAACAGAATATCAGGATATTCTGGCCAGGCTTGAGAAATCAGAACATGAAGGAATTATCGGTGCATTTGATAAACGCACGATTATAGAACTTTCCGGCGATGTGATTAAAGAAATCACGCAGAAGTATGAAAATGTGCAGAAAGGTGTAGGTGGGATGATGAGCGGAGCATTGATAGAGACAGAAGCGAGGAGAATTAAGAATGAAAATAAGAAAGAAACTGCTCTCAGAATGTTGCTGGATGGGGAACTGCCGATTGATAAGATTGCAAAGTATTCAGGGCTGGATATTGCAGAGGTAGAGAGACTGGCGGAACCTTTGACAGTATGAAGCAAATACAACTTGACATAAGAGGGATACGGGCGGCTTGATATTGCGGGGACGTTTGATGTACCGGCGGGAATATAAGATGAAGACAGACTAATGAGAAATTCTGGTAACGGTTTGAGATAGACGGATAGTAAATACTGTTTTTTACATCAGTTTCAGTGAGAAAGGATTGTTTTCTGATTTTTGAAAACAGATATTTTGCGCTTACTGTACGGTTGTTCACATCGTAGAACTGACGGATAAATTTGTGTTCAAAAACGGTTCTTTCTATTTCGGATAAACCTATTCGGTGTAAGTGAACCGGAACTTACGGAATTTGGCACTAATTTACCGCATTTTTCATTAATTTGCTACAAGCCCAGCAAATATTTTACTCGGAACAAACCGACTCGGATAAAACCGAGTAAAAATTGATTTTCCTTATCCTATATGTTATACTGCTTTTACAGAAAAACATTTAAAAGGAGGCTTGAGGGAATGAAGTTTTTGGGCAGGGCGGAGCAGAGGAAAAAGCTGCACCGGATTTTAGATAAGGATTCTCAGGCAGTCTCTTTGATTTATGGGCGCAGGCGCGTGGGGAAAAGTGAGTTAATCAAGCAGGTTCTCCGGGAATCAGATATTGCGGGCATTTATTATGAATGTAAGCAGACGACAGAGATGAATAATGTGGAAAGTCTGGCGGTGCTGATTGCGGGAGAATTTCATCTGCCGCGGCCGGCCTTTGCGAATATGGAAGAGGTTCTGGATTTTCTGTTCCAAAAAGCATGCGGACAGAAGATGATTTTCGTTCTGGATGAATATTCCTATCTCCGCGATTGTGTGACAGGAATGGACAGCATTCTGCAGTCTTTGATTGACAAATACAGTGAGAGTTCTTCCATAAAGTTGATTTTGTGCGGTTCCTTTGTGGACATTATGAAGTCGCTTCTCTATAATGAAAATCCGTTGTACGGACGTGTGGATTTGACGATAAATCTGAAACCCATGGATTATTTTGAGTCGTCGCTGTTTTATCCTGAATTTTCGGATGAAGACAAAGTCAGGTTATACAGTGTGTTTGGCGGCATTCCCTATTTTAACAGGCTGATTGAACCGGGGCTTACGGTAAGGGAGAACATTACAGAGCTCATCGCTTCTCCGGGGGCAAGGCTGGAAAACGAAGTGTCTATGTATCTGAAATCGGAGATATCAAAAATCATCAATGCCAATGAGGTATTCGACGCGTTGGCCCGCGGCTTTTCAAAGTACAGCGATATTCTTTCGCAGTCCCATGTATCCAGCGGGCCGGCCATGGTGGATGTTCTGGATAAACTGATGCGCATGGAGATGGTGGAGAAGCAGGCGCCGATTAACGACGAAAATAACCGAAAAAAAATGAGCTATCGCATCGTTGACAATTTATCTCTGTTTTATTACCGTTATATTTTCCGCTATTTATCCCAGATGAATGTCATGGAGCCGGAGACTTTTTATGACCGCTATATTAAGGAAGACTTTGAGGCGGTTTATGTGCCGCGCATTTTTGAAACGGTCTGCAGACAGTATCTGATTCGCTTAAACCGACGCGGGCTTCTGGAAGAACCTTTTGAAAAAATCGGTAAATACTATTACGACGACCCGGTACGCAAAAGAAACGGCGAATTTGATATTGTGACAAAAGACGCAAAAGGTTATATTTTCTATGAGGCGAAGTTCCGAAAAGAACCGGTGACGCAGGAGATGATTCAGGCCGAAATCGCTCAGGTGAAGGAGACGGGATTTGAGTGCTATAAATATGGTTTTATGAGCAGGTCAGGATTCACGGCAAAACAGGAGGAATCTCTGATATTGATTTCGTTAGAAGAAATGTACAATAGAATACCGTAACCCCAAAACCGGCAAACGCAATAAGTTCCTTTTTGATAAACCCGTAAGTTTATCAGAGAGGAGCTTTTTTTATTGGCATGAGCGAAAAATATCCATACAGAACCGAAAAAAAATCCCTATCTGAAAAAAATGATTTTTCCTATAATGAACTCACTTAAGAAGCACAGAGAAGTCAAATGATATGGGAGGTAGAGCGATGAGCAAAAAAAGGTCGCCGGTTGCCGGGACAAAAAAAGAAAGCCTCTGGCAGAGCATCTGCAAGCATAAAGGACTGTACTTTATGGCGCTGCCGGGATTTATCTGGTTTATTTTATTCAAGTATATTCCTCTGGCCGGTTCGGTTATCGCCTTTATGGATTACGACATTTATAAGGGAATCGGGGGAAGCAAGTTTGCAGGACTGAAGCATTTTGAACACTTTTTCAAATTTCCCGAGTTCGGGGAGGTTTTCAGGAATACGGCGATTCTGGGAGCATACGAGGTGCTAATCGTATTTCCGATTCCGATTGTGCTGGCAATCCTGATGAACGAGGTAAGGAACGCCAAATATAAAAAGGCGGTGCAGACGGCAGTATATGTTCCCCACTTTCTGTCCTGGGTTATCATCGGCGGTATTTTCACCACACTGCTTTCGCCCAATACGGGGGTTATCAACAATTTCCGTCAGATGTTGGGACTGGATTCCATTTACTATATGGCCAGCAAAAAGCATATCAGGGGAATTCTGGTGATTGCAAGTATCTGGAAGGAAATGGGATGGAGCTCGATAGTTTATCTGGCAGCCATTGCGGGAATTGACCCGGCGCTGTACGAGGCGGCGGAAATTGACGGGGCGAACAGGTTCCGGCGGATGCTGAACATTACGCTTCCCACGATTCTTCCCATCATTATGACGATGCTTCTTTTGAAGGTCGGAAACTTTATGGAAATCGGTTTTGAAAAGACCAATTCCTTTATGAACAGCATGAACCAGGGACGCATCGATGTGTTTGACACCTTTGTATACCGGTACGGCTTACAGAATCTGCAGTACAGCTACGCGACGGCGGTGGGACTGTTTAAATCAATAGTGGGTATTATTCTTCTGTTTATATCCAACGCCATCAGCCGCAAAACCACGGACCAGTCGATTATCTGATTGAAAGGAGGCAGAAATGAATAAAACGAAAATCAGGCGTTCATTGCCGGACAGAATATTTAATGCGTTCAATCTGATTGTCCTGGGGCTTATTGGACTGATTGCGGTACTGCCCTATATCAATATGCTGGCGGTATCCTTAAGCAGCTCGGGGCCGGTGGATTCGGGAATGGTTTCCTTTCTTCCGATAGAGCTGACATTTGAAAACTACAAGACGGTTTTTCTGGATAAGAGTATTTTAAAGTCCATCGGCGTGTCGGCGCTGATGACGGTTGTGGGAACGGCTCTGAGCCTTCTTTTGACGGTAATGTTTGCTTATCCGCTGTCCAGGGAAGAATTTAAGCTGCGTAAGTTCTGCAACATTATGATTTTAATCGTGTTCATTTTCAACGCGCCGATTATTCCATGGTATCTGACCATGAGAGCTTACGGATTGTACGACAATTTCTGGGCGCTTATCGTGCCCTCGGTACTGAGTACTTACAACATTATCATCGTGCGTTCTTTCTTTACGGAGGTTTCGCCGGCCCTGATAGACGCGGCGAAGGTGGACGGCTGCGGGGAAATGAGAACTCTGATGCAGATTATTCTGCCGATTTCCAAGGCGGTGATGGCCACGGTGGGACTGATGTACGGCGTGGGCTACTGGAACAGCTATACGACGCCCCTTTATCTGATAAATGAGCGGAGCCTGTATACGCTGCAGTTGCGGATTAAATCCATTGTTCTGGATTCCAATGCCATAGAGAGCATGAATCTGGTAAGTACCGGCACCTCTACCCAGGCGCTTAAGATGACGGCGATTATTGTAGCGGCCGTTCCGGTGCTGTGCGTATATCCCTTTTTACAGAAGCATTTTGTGAAGGGTATGACCATCGGTTCCGTAAAAGGATAAGGTTGAAAGTTATTAAAATATCAAATAAAGTAAAAAGAAGGAGAAAGCAATTTGGTAATATGTCAAGAGGAAAATGAAAAAGATTTTCAGGAAA
>CAMSTM010000089.1 GCA_947063675.1 uncultured Lachnospiraceae bacterium
AACAGCAGAACCGGCAGCTTAAGGAAGTGAAAATGAAATTTCCGCGGCAGGAAAGACTGCTTACAGCACAGTCTGCAACCTGATTCCCGACCAGACATGGAAGGACGACTTCGGCGCAAGCTTACTGCTTTACGCGCAGGGTCAGAAGAGCTGGGACGACGTAGTTGCTGACGCCGTAGCAGAATGGGAAGTTGAAAGGGAAATCACCAATACTGCAAACGGCTATTAAGAAGAATAGAAATTCTATTAAATAATTTCTGAAAAGAAAGCGCTTTGTTTATGGTTCGCAAAAGAAAATAGCCGCCATTTTAACAAAGCGCTTTTTAAAAAAGACGGGGCATTACTGTCCGGCATGAAAAATCAGATAAGAAATGTATGGGGAAAGGAGATAATCATGCAAAAGACTTACAAAAAGTATTTTCCGATTTTTGTACTTCCAACGCTTATTGCATTTATAATCTCATTTATTATTCCTTTTTTTATGGGATTATATCTGTCATTCTGTAATTTTAAGACGATTGGCTCCGCAAAATTTACGGGGTTGTCCAACTATCTTTATGTTTTTTCCGACACGAAAGGATTCCTTTCAGCCTTATGGTTTACGGTAAAAGTTGCCGCTGTCGGCGTGATATCCACTAATGTACTTGCTTTCGCGCTTGCGCTTCTGCTTACCAGGGGATTAAAGGGAACCAATGTTTACCGTACCATTTTCTTTATGCCCAACTTAATCGGCGGTATCATTTTAGGTTATATCTGGCAGCTTCTGCTGAACGGTATTTTAATCAGGGTGGCAGGCGCGGACTTAACCTACAGCGCTACTTACGGATACTGGGGTATTATTATTCTGTATAACTGGCAGAAAATCGGTTATCTGATGATTATTTACATCGCGGGCATTCAGTCAATTTCAGGGGATATTCTTGAAGCGGCGAAGATTGACGGGGCAAATTATGTACAGACGTTAAAGAATATTATCATTCCGCTTGTAATGACATCAATTACAACCTGTACTTTCCTGGCTCTTACAGACTGTTTCAAGATGTACGACCAGAACCTGGCGTTGACAGGCGGCGCTCCTGCCGACCAGACGACCATGCTTGCCATGGACATCTACAATACTTACTATAATCGTACGGGCTTTGCCGGCGTCGGTCAGGCCAAAGCGGTGGTATTTACCGTCCTTGTTCTTGTTATTGCGTTGATTCAGCTTCGAGCTACACAGTCAAAGGAGGCGGCATAAGATGCAGGAAAAGAGAAAACTTTCAAACATTATCATTTATGTTGTTCTTACTGTTTTGTCGGTGGTTTTCATTGTTCCCATCGCACTGGTACTGATGAACTCCCTGAAAAACAAGCTGTATATTTCCACAACGCCTTTTGAACTGCCCAATGCGGAAAGTTTCAGAGGACTTAAAAACTATACAGAAGGACTTACGAAAATCCACTTTTTTGACAGTATCGGATACTCCCTCTTTATCACGGTGGTTTCCGTAATCCTGATTATTGTATTCTGTTCCATGATTGCATGGTTTATTGTGAGGGTGAAAAATAAAATTACTTCCGCAATTTACTTTATGTTTATTGCAAGTATGGTGGTTCCTTTCCAGATGGTTATGTACACCATGACAAAGACGGCAAACGTTCTTCATCTGGACAATTTCATCGGAATTAACATCCTGTATCTGGGCTTTGGTTCCAGTATGGCGGTGTTCATGTTTACGGGATTTATCAAAGGGATTCCCTTAGAGCTTGAAGAGGCCGGACTGATTGACGGCTGCAATCCGCTGAACATGTATATAAGAGTTATTTTCCCGGTTTTGAAACCGATTTCCATTACCATTGCGATTTTGAACGCAATGTGGATTTGGAACGACTTCCTTCTTCCTTATCTGATTATCGGGACAAAGTACAGAACAATCCCGGTTGCAATCCAGTATTTGCGAAGCGGATATGGCTCCATTGACTACGGTCATCTGATGGCGACTATCGTAGTTGCGCTGGTACCGATTGTTATCTTCTACTTTATGTGCCAGAAATACATTATTGAAGGTATCGTGGCAGGCGCGGTTAAGGGATAGGAAGAAAAACAGCAAAAAGATAAACAGGAACAGGAGATTTGGCATGAACGTAGAATACAATCCACAGTTAGGATACAGAAGGACAATTTTTGAGGGCAATTTTGATTTTCTGCTGCGGATTGCAGACTGCAGGACGGAAAACGGGCTGACCTTTACGGTTGACACCTGGAAAGGCAGGAAAGCGGACGTGAAAATCTCCTTTCCCCGCAAAGACGTGTTTCGGTTTCAGATGTTTCCGTCAGGGAAATCAGAAAAAGAAGGCAATCCGGTTTTTGATTTCCCTGATGAAAGGGAAGCAAAGCTGAAAGAGTGCGGGGATTATTATGAATATGGAACAGAGCGGCTGACCCTTCGTTTCAGGAAGGCTTATTGGGAAATGTCCGTCTTTTTTGACGGAAAGGCCCTGACCAGGGAGCAGATTTTTGATACCAATGTGGACAACAGATGGAAGTATCTTCCGATCGGGTATTCCTGTGATGAGGAAGGAAACTGGAACAGGGTATGGGAGAGCATGTATCTTTACTCTGACGAGGCATTCTGGGGATTCGGGGAAAAGTTTACCGGGCTGAACAAGCGCGGGCAGAAGCTGAACTGTTGGCAGAAGGACGCGCTGTGTACGAATACGGAGGATTCTTATAAGGGGCATCCATTCTTTATCAGCAGCAGAGGGTATGCGGTGCTTCTTAATACCTATACCCGGAGCGCTTTTGATATGGGCGCGGGCTCTCAGGTGAGCTATTCCATGTGCTGTGAGGACGGGGTACTGGACTATGTGTTCTTTGCCGGTTCTGACAGGGATTACAAAGGGCTGCTTGCCGGCTATATAGAGATGACAGGAAAAATCCCCATGATTCCCAAATGGGCTTTGGGGTTCTGGATGTCAAAATGTTCCTACCGGAGCAGGCGTGAGGTAGAAGAGGTTATACTTCGGGCGGAAAAGGAGGATATTCCCATTGACGTCATTCATATTGACGGATGGCAGAAGAAGGAAAATTCCGGTCTGTGGGAGTGGGACGAGGAGCGTTTCCCGGACCCGGCAGGTATGATTGCATGGCTTAAGGAGCGCGGCGTGCGGCTCAGTCTCTGGAATTATCCGTATCTGCGGGAGGACTCGCCGGCGTTTGAGGAAATTGCGAAAAAGGGGTATTTTATAAAAGACAGGAACGGAGACGCCGCCAGGTTTTACGCCACGGCGGATTCGGAAGTTCAGGCGGCGTGTTTTGATTTTACCAACCCGGAATTTCTGGCGTGGTATAAGGAGCGCGTGATGAAGGTGCTTGCCATGGGGGTGTCTGTTATCAAGACGGATTTTTCCGAGGCAGTACCGGAGGATGTGGTATTTTATGACGGATCGAATGGAATTCAGGGGCACAATAAACTGACATACTTATATGCGGAAACAATTTACGGTTTTATGCAGGAAAGCAGTAAAAGCACAGGTATTATGCCTCTTTTATGGGGGAGGAGCGGATTTGCCGGCTCCCACCGGATTCCGGCGGCATGGGCGGGGGATTCCTCCGGCGCGTTAAACAACCATGCGGCAATTTTGGGAGGCGGTCTTAGCCTTGCGCTTTCGGGGGTTGCGTTCTGGGGATTTGACATGGGCGGATTTTACAGCACGGACGCTGACGGGAACGAATGCCGTCCGTCTGACGAGGAATATCTGCGCTCCGTGGAGATGGGATTTTTTATGCCGTTATCGCGGGCTCACGGGAAAACGGAGAGAGAGCCGTGGCATTATTCGGAACGGACACTGGACATATTCAGAAAATATGATAAAATAAGACATTATTTGCTTCCGTATCTTTTCAGTATGGCGTGTGTTTCCGGCAGGAAATCGGTTCCCATGCTGCGGGCAATGCTTCTTGAAGAACCGCAGGATTTGACCGCAAGGGACAGACAGCTTCAGTACATGCTGGGGGAAAGCATTCTTGTGGCGCCGCCCTTTGACAGAGAACAATATGAAGTTTATCTTCCCGGAGGGAAGTGGCTGGACACAGGTTCAGGGGAAATTTTTGAAGGAGGCCGCTTCATCACCGTTTGTCCTGATTTGGGAGAACTACCTGTATACCTTCGGGAAAATTCCATTCTTCCTATGCAGAAGATAGCGTCAATGCCTGCTAACGAACAGGAAAGATTTAAAAATCTGGAGGTCTGGCTGCTTTTTGAAAGCGAAATGCATGATGTTTTCTATGATTATGATGAAAAAGGGGAATTATCGGAGTATCATTTTCATGCATATAAGAAAGACGGTGAAGAAAACCTGTATATTGAGACGGATATGGACATTGATGAAATCAGAGTATTTGCATCAGGGCATATTGAAAATATATATACTGTGAAAGTCCCGGACAGCGAATGAACATATGGAAAGGTTTGCCGGTGCAAATGTTCAGGTGTCGGGCTTTCATAAATTTGTAAAATAAAGCCGGGAGGATGATTATGGGGGAAATTACAATTAAGGATATTGCAAGAATCTGCGGGGTCGGGGTCAGCACAGTATCCAGAGCCCTGAACAATCACCCGGATATCAGGCCGGAGACGAGAGAGCAGATTCAGAATGTAATTGCCCAGTATGGTTATATCCCCAATAACAGTGCCAGAAATCTAAAGAGAATCGAATCGAACGCTATTGCCGTACTGGTGAGGGGAGTGACCAATCCGCTGTTTAACGATATTATCAAGGTCTTGAACTTTCAGCTCAAAAGGCATAAGTGGACAATGATTTTGCAGCAGGTAGATTATGAGGAAGATGAGGTTGCAGTAGCGCTGGAGCTGATTAAGGAAAAGAGGCTGAAAGGAATCATTTTCCTGGGATTTAATTATTATCACCCGGAAGGGCAGATAGATAAAATAAGCGTTCCGTTCATTTTGGGTACGATCGGGTCCATTTACGGTGACGAGGATTCCGCAAAATATTCCCATGTGACTGTGGACGATATGGCGGAAAGCTATAAGATGACGGATTATCTGATTAAGAAGGGGCACCGTGAGATTGCCATTCTCTCTGCGGAGGAGGAGGCGTCTTCCATGGGGAAGCTTCGGATGGCCGGTTATATGAAGGCGCTTGCGGATAATGGAATTGCCTATAATCCCAATCTGCGCTACTCTTATTCCGAAGGTGTCGAACATTACTCCATGACGGACGGTTATCTGGCTACCCAGCGGCTTCTTGCGTCGGGCGAACCTTTCACAGCGATTTACGCCACTACGGATATCATAGCGGCGGGAGCCTACCGGGCATTGTTCGAGGCCGGGCTTAAAATCCCGGATGACGTTTCCGTGGTGGGGTTTGACGGAATTGAAATCGGAGATTACATCCAGCCCAAGCTGACAACGAATCTGCAGCCGGCAAAGGAAATGGCGGAAAAGATTTTCGAACAGCTCTATGACCTGGTGAATGAAAACTGCGGAAACAAGAATATAATTTTTAAAGGGGAATTGCTTGAGAAAGAATCGGTACATGATTTAAATCAAAAGTGACAGGAAATTGCGGCATGGCTTCGGCCATGCCGTTTAAATTCTGCATGGCTGAACTGATACAAATTTTTAATACAAATTTTTAACATCGAAAGACTTGCAGTCGGAGAAGGATAATGTTACCATAGAGAGAAACTGCGAAAGGGGACTTTCTTTATGAAATGGGAAGAAAATGTAAGAAAGGTAACGCCTTATGTGGCCGGGGAGCAGCCAAAGCAGAGCAATGTGATTAAGCTGAACACCAACGAATGCCCATATCCTCCGTCGCCGGCGGCAGGGGAAGCGGCAAAGCAGACGGATTATGAAAGACTCCGCCTTTATCCCGATATGAATGCGGAAAAGCTGGTAAATGCCCTGGCGGAGTATTATCATGTTAAGCCGTCGCAGGTTTTTGCGGGAGTAGGCTCCGACGATGTGCTTGCCCTGGCGTTTATGACCTTTTTCAACGGGGAAAAGCCGGTTTTGTTTCCTGATATCACCTATTCTTTTTATGATGTGTGGGCGGAGGTTTTCAGGATTCCGTACAGGACATGTCCCCTTGATGAAAATTTCCGCATAAAGAAAGAGGATTATTTTGCGCCTAACGGGGGAATTGTAATCCCCAATCCCAATGCGCCTACCGGCGTTTTTGAGGATATCGGTATGTTTGAGGAAATCATTGCGGCAAATCCCGGTTCCGTAGTGATTGTTGATGAGGCCTATGTGGATTTTGGCGGAAGGAGCGTACTGCCCCTCCTTGAAAAATACGAGAACCTGATGGTGGTGCAGACCTTTTCCAAATCCCGCGCGCTGGCCGGGCTTCGGGTTGGCTATGCCATAGCGAATGAAAAGCTGATTGGTTATCTGAAGGACGTGAAATTTTCCTTTAATTCCTACACTATGAATATGCCGGCGATTGAGATGGGAACGGCGGCGGTTCTTGACGACGCATATTTTAAGGAAACCGTGGGGAAAATCGTAAAAACCAGAGAGTGGACAAAGGCGGAGCTTAGCCGGCTGGGATTTTCTTTTGCGGATTCCATGAGCAATTTTTTGTTTGTTACCCATAAGCAGGTTCCGGCGGGCAGGATTTTTGCAGCTCTTAAAGAAAACGGAATTTATGTGCGGCACTGGAACAGGCCGAGAATAGACAACTATCTGCGCATCACCATCGGAACCGACGAACAGATGCGGGCGCTGGTTGCATTTTTAGAAAAATATCTACAGGAGGAAAATAATGATTAAAAATCTTTTAAAAGGTATGGTAATGGGAATTGCAAACATTATTCCCGGCGTCAGCGGAGGAACCATGGCGGTTTCCATGGGAATCTATGACAAGCTGATTCACTGTCTCACACATTTATTTAAGGAATTTAAGGAAAGCATGAAATTTTTGATTCCCATATTCATTGGTCTTGGGATTGCGCTGGCCGGGCTGTCTTTTATTATAGAGCCCGCCTTTAAGTATTTTCCGCTGCAGACAAACTGCCTGTTTATCGGTCTGATTGTGGGCGGCCTTCCGGCTGTCCTTACGAAAATAAAAGGGAAGGGCATAAAAATAAGCTATATTATTCCCTGTCTCCTTTTCTTTGCTCTGGTAGTGGGGCTTGCCGCCATCGGTGAAAAGGAAGGCGCTGCCGCAGACTTAAGCTTCAGCCTCTGGTCGGTTATCAAGCTGTTTGTGGTGGGAGTTATTGCTTCCGCGACTATGGTAATTCCCGGTGTGAGCGGTTCCATGATGCTGCTCCTTATGGGGTATTATAATCCGATTGTGTCCGCCATTAAAAACTTTATCACGGCTCTGGCTGCCTTTGACATGGCGGGAATCCTTGAAGGCTTCGGAATTCTGATTCCCATGGGACTTGGCGTCGTGGCGGGAATTTTCCTGATTGCAAAGATAATTGAAATTCTTTTTGAAAAATTCCCCACGCAGGTGTACTGGGCGATTATCGGTTTGATTGTGGCTTCTCCGGTGGCAATCTTTTTGCTTGGCGACGTGGGAAAAATTAATGTGGCGGGCATACTGACCAGCGCGGTTACTTTTGCTGTCGGCTTTGTCATTGCACTGAAACTGGGTGATTGATTTGGAAGCGTATACGGATTTTGCCGGAGTGTATGATATTTTTATGGACGGGACCCCTTACGGCGAGTGGGCGGATTTTCTGGCGGAGATGATAGAGAAATACGGAGTCTCAAAGCCGGTACGGGAAGCTGCGGAAAGCAAAGCGCCTGACGTTGGAGAAGGGGAAAGCAGAACCGCGGAAAGCGAAGCGCCTGACGCCGGAGACGGGGAAAGCAGAGCTGCGGAAAGCAAAGCGCCTGACGCCGGAGAAACGGAAGATGAGCGGCGCGGGGCGCTGCTTGACTCGGAGAGGAATCTGGTTCTGGATTTGGGGTGCGGCACGGGAACGCTGACGGAGCTTTTGTATCGGAAGGGCTTTGATATGATTGGCGTGGACAATTCGGAGGAAATGCTTGGGGTTGCCCTTGAAAAGAAGGAAAATTCGGGAAGTGAAATCCTCTACCTTTGTCAGGATATGCGGGGGCTGGATTTGTACAGTACTGTGGGAACCGTGGTCTGCGTGTGCGACTCCGTGAATTATCTTCTTGAGGACGGCGATGTGGAGGATGCCTTTGCCCTTGTGAACAATTATCTCTATCCCGGCGGGCTGTTTATCTTTGATTTTAACACCGTTTATAAGTATGAGCATGTGATTGGCGATGCAGTGATTGCTGAAAACCGGGATGAATGCAGCTTTATCTGGGAAAATTATTATCATGATGGGGAGCGGCTGAACGAATACGACCTGACTATATTTGTGAGAGAGGACGGGGAGCTGTTCCGGCGTTTTACGGAAACTCATTTTCAGCGGGGGTATACTCCCGAGGAGATGAAAAGCTTTGTGGAGAAGGCCGGAATGCAGCCGGTCCTTTTTCTGGATGCGGATACCCGTAAGGCTCCCACGGAAAAAAGCGAGAGAATCTATGTTGTGGCAAAAGAGTGCCGAAAGTAAAAAACGGAGGATACTAAGGTGGATTATATTGTCAGGGCAACGGCGGCAAACGCCCAGATAAGGGCTTTTGCCGCTACTACCCGGGATTTGGTGGAAAAGGCAAGAAAAGCGCATAACACAAGCCCTGTGGCGACGGCGGCTCTCGGGCGGCTTATGACCGGAGCGGTGATGATGGGGGTTATGGCGAAAAACGACGGGGATTTATTGACTCTTCAAGTCAGCGGGGACGGCCCTTTAAAAGGGATGACGGTAACGGCCGACAGCAGAGGAAATGTGAAAGGGTATGCCAATGAGCCTTTGGTGATGCTGCCGCCAGGTCCTAAGGGCAAACTGGACGTAGGCGGCGCGGTGGGCAGAGGGTTTCTTCGGGTTATCAAGGATATCGGATTAAAAGAGCCCTACAGCGGGCAGACTGATTTACAGACCGGTGAGATAGCGGAAGACCTCACTTACTATTTCGCCACCTCGGAGCAGGTGCCCTCCAGCGTCGGATTAGGCGTTTTGATGGAAAAGAACAATACAGTACGGCAGGCCGGCGGGTTTATCGTGCAGCTGATGCCTTTTACGCAGGAGCGCGTGGTGGCAAGGCTTGAGGAAAATCTCGGGAAAATTCCTTCTGTTACTTCTGTTCTGGATGCGGGAAAAACGCCGGAGGAAATGCTGGGGCTTCTTTTTGAGGGGCTGGACATGGAAATTGTGGATACCATTCCGGCGCATTTTTACTGTAACTGCGATAAGAAAAGGGTGGAAAAGGCTATTATCAGCATCGGCAGAAAGGAAATCGGCGAGATGATTGCGGAAGGCAGGGAGATTGAGGTGAAATGCCATTTCTGTAATACCGCCTATGTGTTTACGGTGGAGGAGCTGAAGGAATTGCTGACAAAATGCAGGTAATGTGCGATTATGAGGGAATAATATATGAAGCATGGATTTATTAAGACGGCGGCGGTTACGCCAAAGGTAAGGGTGGCGGATGCCGTTTATAACGGCGAGCAGATTAGTCTGGGAATCGAGGAGGCATTTGAAAAGGGAGCCAGAGTGATTGTGTTCCCGGAGCTTTGCATCAGCGGTTACACCTGCGGCGATTTGTTTTTGCAGGAGAGGCTCCTTGACGCATGTAAAAAAACGCTGACGGAGATTGCCGGGTTTACCGCGGGAAAAGGCGCCCTGGTGTTTGTGGGGCTGCCTTTTGAGTTTAAGGGGAAGCTTTACAATGTGGCGGCTGCTGTGGCTGACGGCGAAGTGCTTTGCTTTATTCCAAAGGCTTTTATCCCTTCTTACGGGGAATTTTATGAAGCCCGCCATTTTTATCCGGGGAACAGGGAAGCGGTCTTTGCTGATTTTGACGGAAAGAAAATCCCTTTTGGCTGTAATGTGCTTCTTAAGGCCCGGGAAATGGAGGGACTTGCGGTTGGGTGCGAGATATGCGAGGATATCTGGATGCCCGACGGGCCGGCGGTCTCCCATGCCATGGCCGGCGCAACGCTTCTGGTGAATCTGTCCGCCTCTGATGAAACCATCGGAAAGGACGCCTACCGGGAAATGCTGGTGAAGTCCGCCAGCGCCAGGCTGATTGCGGGTTATGTCTACTGCAGCGGCGGCGAAGGGGAGTCCACTCAGGATTTGGTCTTTGGAGGACATGATATTATTGCGGAATACGGAACCGTGCTGGCTCAAAGCAAGCGGTTTGAAAGCCGGATTTTATATGGGGATATCGATATCAATAAGCTGCGCATGGAGCGCAGGCGGATGAATACTTTTTCCTGCGGAGCTGATTCCTCTTATATGGAAATCCCCTTTTCTTTAAAGAAGGAGGAAACAAAGCTGGAAAGAACTTTCCCGGCTATGCCATTCGTCCCTTCTGATAAAAGCGAGAGGGATAGCAGGTGTAATGAAATTTTAATGATTCAGTCCATGGGGCTGAAAAAAAGACAGGAGCACACAGGCTGCAAAAAAGCGGTGGTGGGCGTTTCAGGCGGTCTTGACTCCACGCTGGCGCTGTTGGTGACAGTGAGATGCTTTGATATGCTGAAGCTCCCACGGAAAAATATTGTGGCGGTTACTATGCCCTGTTTCGGCACCACGGACAGAACCTATGCGAACGCCTGTCTGATGGCGGAGACATTGGGAGTCACGCTTAAGGAAGTGAACATTAAGGAAGCGGTTACGGTTCATTTCCGGGATATCGGTCAGGAAATGCAAAATCATGACGTTACCTATGAAAATGCCCAGGCAAGGGAGCGGACGCAGGTGCTGATGGATATTGCCAATCAGGAAAACGCTCTGGTGGTGGGCACCGGGGATATGTCGGAGCTTGCTCTGGGGTGGGCCACCTACAATGGCGACCATATGTCCATGTATGGGGTGAATGCCGGAGTTCCCAAGACGCTGGTGCGCCATCTGGTAAAATATTATGCGGATACCTGCAAAAACACCGAGCTTGAAAAGGTGCTTCTGGATGTTCTGGATACGCCGGTGAGCCCGGAGCTTCTGCCTCCCGTGGACGGAGCCATTGCCCAGAAAACCGAGGATTTAGTGGGGCCTTACGAGCTTCACGACTTTTTCCTGTACTATATGCTGCGGTGCGGCTTTGCGCCGGAGAAAATTTACCGGATTGCAAAGCGGTCTTTCGCGGGCTGCTATGAGGACAGTGTGATTTTGAAATGGATGAAGGTCTTTTACAGAAGATTTTTCTCCCAGCAGTTCAAGCGTTCCTGCCTGCCGGACGGCCCTAAGGTGGGAAGCGTTGCCCTCTCTCCGAGAGGGGATTTGCGGATGCCGTCGGACGCCTGCGTAAGGGTGTGGATGGAGGAGATTGAGAAGCTGCGGTAACAGAAAAGGCAGAAAGAAAATCTTTTCCTCAAAGTCATAATTCCGCTCCCCGGTTAATACTATAGTAAAAAGAATGTATCGGGGATAACCTATGAGCTCCAAAACCAAAATTGTTGTACTTCATCTGAAAGAATTAATATACACCGGCATCTTTGCCCTGCTGGGAATATTGTTTATCGTTCTTCTCATTATTATGTTTGTGCCGAAAGATAAGAAGGAAAATAATGCGGTGGAAGCGCCCGCGCCCTCCTATGTACCCGGCATTTACACCACGTCGCTGGTTTTAAGCGATAATGCGGTGGATGTGGAAGTGACGGTGGATGAAACCAACATCAACGATATCCGCATCGTAAATCTGGATGAGGCGGTGGCGACCATGTTTCCTTTGTTAGAGCCATCCTTTGACGATTTGGCGAATCAGATTCTGAAAAATCAGTCGCTGGATAACATCACCTATTCGGATGATAACAAATATACCTCCATGGTTTTGTTAAACGCCATTAAAACGTCTCTGGGAAAGGCTGCGGTTCCCACGCCGGCGGCAAGTGCAAGCCCGTCCGCCACGCCGCAGACTACATAGCAAAAGAACCGCCGCAGGCCGGCGGAAACATAACGGGCAATACGGGAATAAAGTTTAAAGTCTGATTCTTTTCGCGGGAGTCAGACTTTTTTTGCAATAAGTGCCTTGCGAAGCATATCGGCGTTTGTTACCAGTTTGTAACCTCTTTCCGTTAAAATAGAATCAGGCAGAAATATATAAGGAAAGGATGAGAGGAGTAATGGAAAAAACAAGGGAAATTCTGACAGCGAGAAATTTGAAGAAATATTACGGGAGCGGGGAAAGCCTGGTAAAGGCGGCGGACGGCATCAGCCTGTCAGTACAGGAAGGGGAGTTTGTGGCTATTGTGGGAACCAGCGGAAGCGGGAAAAGCACGCTGCTGCACCTTTTAGGCGGCCTTGATTATGCGGACGAGGGGGAGGTCATCATTGACGGCATGGATGTGCTTAAGATGAAGGACGAGGAACAGACGGTATTCCGCAGGAGAAAGATTGGTTTTATCTTTCAAAATTATAATCTGCTGGCGGCCTCTGACGTTTACAAAAATGTAACTCTGCCAATCCGCCTTGACGGGAACCGCCCGGACGAAGCCTATATTGACATGATATTAAAGCTCCTTGGGCTGGAGGACAAAAAGAGGCGCAGACCCAACCAGCTTTCAGGAGGGCAGCAGCAGAGGGTTGCCATTGCAAGAGCGCTGGCGGGAAAGCCGGCCATTATTCTGGCGGACGAGCCCACGGGAAATCTGGATTCGAGAACCAGCGCGGAGGTTATGGGGCTTTTGCACAGGAGCGGCAGAGAATTTCACCAGACCATTCTGATGATTACCCATAATGAGGAAATCGCCCAGATGGCGGACAGAATCATTCATTTGGAGGACGGAAGAATCGTGGGAGGACAGGCTCATGGGACGAAATAAAGAGGAAAAGCAAATGAGAGGGTATGAGCAGAGGGCTGTCTGCCGGATTTTCCGCAATAACAACAGGGAAGCCGTGAAAGAGCTGGCAATGGACAATTACTATGCGCATAAAACAAGAAACAGGGTGGCGGTTCTGGCCATTGTGCTTACCACGATTCTGATTACGGCGATTTTTACGGTGGGTATCAGCTGGGTCAGCACCATCGTAAACTATGGGGAGTCCGCGCCCGGTCCCGGCTGCGAGGGAGCTCTTTCGGCCGGTAAGGAGCATCTTGAAAAGATTCGGGAGCTGCCTCAGGTGGCGTATGCCGATTACACAAAAAAATGCAGCGGCTCGCCTCTTTTAAACGAGGAGTTTGCGGGCATTGAGGTCTGGCTTTTTGCGGCGGAGGAAAGCTATTTAGAGCACAATTTTGTTAAATTAATCGAGGGGCATTACCCGAAAGAGGCCGGAGAAATCCTGATTTCCGACGCCATGGCAAGGAGGCTTGGGCTGACGGGAGGTTTTGACGGGGCGGCAGGAAGCCCGGTGGGCAAAAGGCTTACCCTCAAGGTGAAGGTGGCCGGGGAAGAACAGCCGCAAGAGATGACGGAAAAGGATTTCGTATTTACCGTTTGCGGGTATTTTGAGAATCCGCTGGTCAGTCTGGAAAACACTTATGACGAGATTTACACTACGGAGGATTTTATCAGGGAGCACAATCCGTCCATGCTTGAGCGGGAAGGTCAGGTGTATATTCATCTGAACAATTTAAATCCTCTGCTGATGAAGTCGGACGTGCTGGAAAAGCTGAAGGAGGTTTCCCGGGCAGCGGGATGCGGAGGCGTCCAGACCAAATATACCACGGACCTGGCCGGTACGCTGATGGGGGTCTTTCCGGCTTTTCTGCTGGTACTTTTGCTGATGCTTGGCGGCTATTTCCTGATTTACAATATTTTTTATATTTCGGTGGCGGCGGATATCCGCTGGTTCGGCATGATAAAAACCATCGGAACCACGCCCGGGCAGCTGAAAAAAATTCTGCTGATTCAGATACGCAGGCTGGGGCTGATTGGCATTTGCGCGGGAGACGGGATTGGTTATCTGATTGGAAATCTGCTGGGACCGGGTGTGATGAGCCATACGGTGTACGGACAGTTTTATGAAGCGCCTCCGGTAATTCCCATACTGCTTTTGGGAGCCGGATTTTCCTGGCTTACTATCCGAATCAGCGCCGGAACCGCTATGAAAACGGCGTGCTCTGTTTCTCCTGTGGAGGCCGCCAGGTTTGAGCCGGGGAAGAAAAGAAATATTTTTACCATATTGTCTCTCACCTTAAGCATTATTATCTTTGTGGTGGTGAGCAACGCCACCCTTGGATATTCCGTAGATAAGATGACGGCGCGTTATAACCAGGAACAGGGCCGGATTATGCATAAGGGCAGCAAATGGTGGCTGGGCGAGGAGCCTTACGCGCCGATGAGCAAAAGCCTTGT
>CAMSTM010000090.1 GCA_947063675.1 uncultured Lachnospiraceae bacterium
TTGTTTCCAGTACTTTCGGGACATATTGCCTTGTAACTTGTAAACTTACGCTAGGCTTCTTATTTTTTCTTCTTTTAATTCATATTCTATCAAGGCATAACCAGAAACTGCAACATCTCTTAAGCCACCATATCTTGTAACATCACGCAATCTAAAATCGCCTTGTTTAATGGGAATATAACTTTCTTGTTTAGCTGTTTTTGCATTCCAAATCGTTGCTTTCTGTGTAATTCCACCATGATTTTCCTTGCACATCTTAGTAACCAATGGCGAATTTTTACCCATGACTTTACGAACTGTTGTTATCGTTCCTGTTTCACCGTTTTCTTTTTCTGATGCCACCCATGCAATTTCCCCGTTTCTTTCCACATTTCGATTGAAAATTTTATCCATATTGTATTTATATGCTTCTCTATTCGGATACTTTTTTGCTTCTCGGATAAAATTAATCGGATTTTTAGTAAATTTGACAAAATATGTATTTCCAACCACAATGTTCAAATATGCGTCATTTGCGTGATGAAAATCATTTACACATCTTACTTTATAGAACTTATATTTATTCCGAAAATCCGATACATTTCCTGCCTTGGAAAAAATTATCTCCGAATCTGGAAATACCTGTGATAAAATCTGAGTTATCGCTTTCGTTCCCTGTCTTGTTTCCACCAATTGACGACTTATAAATGCAGCTTTTTCCTCATCTGAAAAATGCGTACGCCTGGTAAGCCTGTTAAATTTTTCTTTGGACATAAGCTTTTTGTCTAATAAATATTTCCAGGTTAAATACATTGACTTCTGAATTTTTTCTTCAATAGGAAAAATATCACTTTTATGAGCATTATTTTCTTTCTTTACAAGAACAAGATTATTTTCCAGACTATCGTCTTTTACAAAGTGCCTTGGATAAATATGGTCTATATCATACAGATTATCATTCATCAGGTCATCAATATTAATAGACTCTCCTGTATACATACACTTCCCCATTTGTGAATAATACAAATACAGTTTTTTACTTTTAAATGAATTCTCCGGTCTTTCTTTTATATCCTGATACCATGTTGTCTTTTCTTTTTCAATTGCCTGGTATAAATCAAGCAGTTTCCTTTTGCGTGACTCCTTTCGTACCCCCTTTTCGCCATCTTCTCTTGCCATTTCTACAAATATTCTATTCGGCGTAGCTCCTAATACAGATTCCAGTTCCTTTAAAATTTTCATAGTCTGCCAAACCATTCTTTTTACAGGAGCAGATAAATACATATCGTTCAAGTCCTCTATTGTCCATTCAGACAATGGCTTTTCCACCTTCTGTATCATAGAATTTAGCGTTTCCGAATATGTATACCTCTCACTGAGAAGCTGCATCAAGTTATCATTTGTTTCCCACATTGCAGCTATAAGTGCCTGGATAGCACCTGTTTCCTTTGAAGCGCCTTCCATATTTAAAAATGTACTTGATAATCTTCCCCATCCCTCAAACTTAAACCCCAAAATCCTGTTTATATCTTTTTCTGAAAAAACTTTTCCATAATGTTCTTCTATATTTTCCTTTAGAAACTTTTTATCATTTCCATATATTGTTCCCCAGAAGATAATATTTTCTATCATTTCTCTGTTTTCATCATAAAAAGCAGTCTCACCCAAAATGCCTTTGAATTTACCTAAAGATGACAGAGAACTGTGAAATCCACCATCTATACCGGAAATTGCGTCCTGACTTTCTTTGTCAATATAACCATTGATTATAAGATATTTTTCCAGTTGTTTAATCGATACTTTCTTTCCTTTTTCAAATAATTGCTTATAAATATCCTGCTTTAATTCAACTGAAATTTTTTCACCATATATTTTTAAATTATTAATTTCATTCAACACTTCAAACTTTTCATATAAAAGCGATTGTTTCGGTAAAGCACGTTCCCCGGAAAGATATGTGCAATGCCTTACCATCCTTTCGATAAATTTTCTGGCAGTGTTTTTCATATCAATCTTTTCTTCTATATTCCATGGATAAACCTTACCCATTTCCTTTCTTTCCGCCCAACCATGATACTCAAGTTTATCTCTGTTTTCAGGACCTATAGGACCGACATAGTAAGGTATATGAAAAGAAAATATATGGCAAATCCTTTCTGAAACTGTTAAACGAGACTCGTCTTTCTCCAAAAGAAATGGCAAATATTTCTCTGCCTGTTTCAATATCGCTTTCATCTCCTTTTCATGTACCTGATTCGGAATAATGCCATTTGATGCTGTAAGCTGTTTGGGCAGAAATGTTTCCGCCTCTATTTTTTGCAATACATCAATAACATCTCTATCTTCCTGTGGGAATTTTTTCAAAATATTTTTGATTGTTTTGTATAATTCTTGCTGTGACCTTCCTTTATTTATCCGTCTGACTATCTCGCCAGAACTATTAACACTTCCAACATATGCGCTATAGTTGCCTTCCTTCATAATACGAAACATTTTATGATACTCTTTTATATCATATTTCTTCAATAATTCTTTAAATTGCTTTAAGTCCTCTTTATGAATTTCGTACAGTTCTACTCGTGCATCTGATAAGTAATAATGCCCTTTCATAATATTAGAGAGTAAGCCTCTGTCATGGATATCTTTAACTGCAAGAATAATTTCAAATTTATCATCACCAATAATATTTCTAATTTTATCCGCAGTCTCGTCATAATCATCTGCCCTGAAACATATTCCTTCTTTCCTGTTTTCTTCTTCTACATCATCAAAAAAATCACCTATCTTCACTTCTAGCCCGCACATTAATTTCAATATTTGGTATGCCCTATCCTTTTTGGACACTCTCGTTAATTCAGATACATTCTCTAACTTGCGTTTTCTTGAAACGCCTTTTTCTCCAATCCGGTTTTCCAATTCATCTATATTAATATCCCCGGGTAAATCGAATCCTTTTGCTGTATCATCAATTTCCTGCAGTTTTTCATCAAACTCCTGTGTTTTATCGACAAGTATCTGGTACGCCTCCCTAAAATTGTTTTTATCTTCTTCAGCAGTTAATGATGTATTCAGAAAATGTCCTCTGTGTTTAAACATATTTGCCAACGCAAGATAAACAAGCCTCACATCATGCGGCTTGTCCGATTCAATCAGCTCTTTCCTAAGATGAAAAATTGTTGGATAATCCCTGTAATAATCCTGGTCTGTATAATTTTTGTCAGCGAAAAGAGCATAAGGCTGTTTATTATTTTCCGCACGCTCCTGAATTTGAAATTTACTATCATCTAAACGACAAAAAAATCCTGGGTCAATTTTGTTAATTTCCTCTGAAAAATACTCTCTTAATAATCCCAGCCTTGCCACCTCACGCTGTCGTCTCCTTCTGGCTGTTCGAAATCCTCGCCTCTCCGCGGCGGTATGCGCCTCTTCAAACAAACGAACTCCCCATAAATCTTTGCCTTTCGCCCGCAATAATTGATAGTTTTCATCTGTAACCGCCCATCCTACAGAGCTTGTCCCCATATCCAAACCCAAATAATATTTTCCTTTTGCTGTCATTCTCATTTACCCCTTCTTATTTGTTTGACATACCACTATTTTTATGTTAATCTTTATTTACAAACTTACAAGGTGAGTGCAAATAAGGATTCATCCGAAATTGTTTGCCCGCATTGTGCGGCGAAAAAAGACTTTTCTAAAGTCTTTTTTTATTTCTAATTTTACAAAAACAATTTTTTAATTTGTTCCGCCTGCTCTTCCAGAAAATCCTCTCCTTCACCCTCCAGAATAAAATATCCCCGCCCCATAAGCGAGTGGCCGTCCGATACCGGCTCCAAATCCTCTCCGGGCTTTATATTGCACTGCCAGTCCACAAGCCCTGCCTCTATCGCCTGCTCCGCCTGTCTTTTGTCGGGCACATTCTCCGCCATGCCCTGCATATCAAAATAACGAATCAGCATGGATTTTGTGATGCGAGGCGCAAAATCATAAGACAGCCCCATCCTGTACCGGATATACTCCTCCGCCATATCCACCCCAGTACACAGCGGCGTAAACAGATTATGGAGGTTATGGCCGGAGGGCCTTGCCGAAAGTTCTATCACAAAGGGTCCATTTTCTCCCCTGATAATATCCGCATGAATCAGGCATTCCTTAAGCCCCAGACACCGGATGACCCGGACCATATAATCCTCCGCCTGCTGCCAAAGCGTATCCCCGGGCAGCACCGAAAAATATCCCACCGCCTGTCTGGCCGGCGGCGGCGTATTTATTTTTTTCCGGAGCAGAATCATCTGAAAACCCTTCTTTGTCACCGCTGCGTCCACTCCGTATTCCTCTCCGGCCACACATTCCTCCAGCACATAAGGCTCGCCGGAAATCTTATCAAGGGCCTCCCGAAGCTGCTCCCTGCCGGAGAGCATAAAAATACCCCTGCTGCCGGAACCGTATCTGGGCTTTAAAATTGCCGGATACGCAAGCGCAGGATTATCCCCAAATACCGTATAGCACCGGCACTTCCGAAGCCCCATTTCGTTTAGCTTTGTGTGAAATTTATATTTATCCGTACACAGCTCCGCCATATCCCTGCTGATTCCGGGAAGCCCCAACGCATCGTTGACGGCTCCCGTGGTCGTGAGATATCTTCCAATCGGCACGGTCAGCAAAAAATCCGGCTTTTCCGCCCTAAGCGCCTCTGTAACAGCATTTTCATCGGAAATGTCCACCACAAGCCCTTTATCCGCCGCCGCAAGCCCTGCCGCACTTGCATCCCCGTCCAGAGCCAGTATAAAAAGGCCGTGCTCCCGCGCTTTTTTGATTGTGTGAAGCGCCTCTCTGCTGGCGCCGATAATCGCTGCTTTCATTTTTATATCCGTTTCCTTTCTTTCCTTATATAAAAAGAATCTCGCCCCCTGCCAAAACCGCGGCTATTTATACACCGCTCGCGCAGGGTGGCCCCGAAATCTTTCTTCTTTTCCGCCCCGCCATCAGAATGGCAAAGCAAAAGCTGATACCGATTGTCTGCATCGCAATGCAGATACTTCCCATTGCGGCAATTCCGGAATGCTCCAGAATTGCCCCGCTCCACGACGTGGCCAGCATTCCGGCCAGACTTCCGTAAGCAATGTCGATAATCCCATGGGCTGTATTCCGCAGGTCGCTGCTTACGCTTTCCTCCGTCATTTCCCGCATAGTGGGGAAAAGGATACCAAAAGAAATATTGTTGCATATGGTACCCATAATCACCCCAAGGGGATTTCCCGCCTGAATCACGAACAGGGCATACAGCATCGCGAACCCTGCTCCGGTAAGCAGACGCATATCCGAACGCACTTGCCGCATTTTTCCCGCAAGCATCAGAAACGGAGCCTGAATCATGCACCCGATAAAGGAATCCCATCCCAAAACGGAAACGTCGCCGCCCACATTTTCAAGAAGCACGAGCTTCATTGTATTTATCGGCGCAATCGCCATGCCGGTAAAAAACACCGCCGCCGCCATAAGCACATACCGTCTTGAGGAAAGAAGCTGACGGGGATTTTCCTGCGCCGGCGCGATTTCCGTTCCGCTTTCGCCGATTTCTGCCTGCCCTCTGCCTTTCGGCTGAAAAGGCGCGACAATGAAATTGACAGCCATAAAAAACAGGGCGGCAGCGGGCATCGCCCCATAGCCGAACCTGACAATCAACTGTCCCATAAGAAGCATTACGACAGCAAATCCCAGCGTACCGAAGGCCCGTGAGCGGGCCGCCGCATCGGACCTCTGGGGAAACGCCGCTATCACCCACGCGTCAAGCGTGGTGGGAATAGGGCCTGTCATAAACCCGAAAAGCGAATAGGTAATCAGTAAAATCAGCGGACTCCTCCCAAAGAAATACAGGAGCAGGCACAAAAAAAGCGCCACGCCATTTCCCAGCAGATAAAACTTTCTGCTGGCCCCGTTTTTATCCACCCATCTCCCCCAGACCAGCGAGCCTGACAGGGCGCAGAGCATATTGGCGGCAAGAATCACGCCAAGCAGCGACGTGCTGACACCCTGGGAAAGCGCAAAAGCAGAAATATAGCCCGGGAATGCGGCAAAAAAAGACCAATAGGCAGCCTGCAGCACACAAAACCTTATAAATATCCGACGCTCCTTCATTTGGAACCCCTTCCTTTCGAGAATACATAATCCTGAATTTTTGTGGATTTTTTCTCCGGTAAATTGTAAGCTACATTATTGCATTTTCCATTTTCCTGTGCTATAACTTTTGTATCATTTTTTTATATTTTTGTATTTTTCGGAGCGGAATCCATGGATAAAATACTGCCAGATATTAACTATGACCTTTCCCAGAACGTCCGGCATGAACGAGGTTCTTTTCCCGTTCAGGCTTTATGGGATGATGCCAAAACCTATCAGTCTTCCGATTACCCGTACCACTGGCATTATGAAATGGAGATATCCATTGTGGAGCGCGGCTCCGTCATCTACGCCATCAACGGGAAGTGCTATTCCGTATGGGAGCGGCAGGCTATTTTCGTCAAGCCAAACGCTCTGCACAGCACCATCCACAGCGAGGAATATTTTTCCCGCATCCTGCTCATCAGCCCCCATGTCTTTGGCGACCATGCGGAATATATCAGCAGGTATATCAAAAATATTATCCGGTTTGCTCCCGACGCGGTGGTTCTCGACGGCTCCGCCCACTGGCACATGGAAGCCTGCGGGCTGATTGAAGATGCTTTCCGGCTCTGCCACGAACGCCCGGAATCTTTTGAGCTTGACGCTCTTATTGTGCTGTTCCATATTTTAAAGCTTTTTGTCCGGGAATTATGCGGCAATCAGGAGGATACCGCAAGAAACCCCAAAAACGCTTCCCATATTAAAATATTAAAGCAGATGATTACCTTTATGCAGGAGCACTACGCGGAAGATATCGACATTTCCGACCTTGCCAGAATAGGCGGGGTCTCCCGCAGTAGCTGCAATAAAATTTATCAGGAATTTCTGGGAGAATCCCCCATAGAATACCTGACAAAATACCGTATTTATGCCAGCATGGAGCTTCTGCGGAAAAACATGACCGTCACGGAAGCCGCTTTAAGCTGCGGTTTCAATACGCTGGCTTATTACTCCAAAATTTTTAAAAAAGTAACAGGGCGTACGCCCCTGGAATTTCGCAAAAACGGCTGACTCCCTTTCCGGGTCAGCCGCGTTTTTTCTGCAGTTTCTTTCTGAAATTTCTGTACCCCCACAGAATCTTATAGTATGTCATAAAATACAGCGTTGATTTCATATGCATTTTAATCAGCTTTTGCTCTTCCGCGTGAACCCTCTCCTGATAATAGGAATTTTCCATAAATCCCGGAAAGGTTTCCCTCATCTCCCGGCCAAGAGCCTTCACAAAACCATACTCTTTCCTTTTCACGCCTGCCATATAGGTAAACAGCGTATTTACATAAAACAATGTGGTAAAGCTGCTTTCTATCTCAGGATAATATTCCTCCAGATATCCAAATTCTCCGGCTTCTCTCACCATCACTCTGGCCGCTTCCATCCTGTCCTGACACCGCTTTTTCGTGATGGTATGCACAGTGGAAGTATCGTGCTGGTAATAATAGTAAAGAGGCTCTTCCAGATATTCAAAGCGCTTTGCTCTGAGCATCCAGGAATTGCTGATGGCATTATCCTCATAAAAAATATTTTCCGGGAACCGGTTGGGGTAATCCAGAATAATATGCCTTTTATAAATCTTCACCACAAGGCTGCCGCTGTCAAGAATCAGTGATTTGTATTTTTCCTTTGTCAGAGCTCCGGTCTGCGACTTCTTATTGTTATGAACCACCTGACCGATTTTCATGCTGTGCTCGTCCGTCAGATGATAGTCGCATCCCACCATATCCGCTCCGGTCTCTTCCGCAAGCCCAAGGAGCCTTTCATAAAAATCAGACGTAACCCAGTCGTCGCTGTCAATGAATCCAATCCATTCACCCTTTGCCCGGCCAAGCCCCAGATTTTTGGCCCCGCCCTGCTTTTTATTGACAGACGAAGAGATTACCCTCACCTTTTCAGGATATTTCCGCTCATAATCGTGGAGTATTTCCAGCGAATTATCGGTAGAACAGTCATCCACCGCAATGATTTCATAATCGGAAATGGTCTGATTTACAAGACTGTCCATACACCAGTTCAGTTTTTCCTCTGACGCCATATTATAAACGGGTACTATTACGCTTAATTTCATTCCGTCAGCCTTTCTGCTTTGTCCCGTAATAATTTGCAATCTTCGTCACGGCGCAGATTACATCCTGCACGTCCTTATCCGTCATGGCATAATAAAGCGGCAGGCTGATTATCTCCTCATAGAGCTTCTCCGCTTTCGGGCACAATCCTTTTTCATAGCCTAATCTCTGATAATAGGGGAAATAATAGGTTGGAATATAATGCACGTTACAGCAAATATTCTCTGCAGCGAGCGCCTCAAAAAACTGTCTTCTGTCTATGGTCAGTTTTGACAGATTAAGCCGCAGAATATATAAATGCCTCGTAGTATCCGATTCCGGGATTTCTTTCTGCACAATAATCTGAGGCAGTTTTGAAAACGCCTCGTTGTAAGTCCTTACGATTTCTTTTCTTCTTTTTATAAAAAGAGGGAGCTTATCAAGCTGGCTGATTAGAAGCGCCGCCTGTATATCCGTCATGCGGTAATTCATTCCAAGCGTTGTCTGCTCGTAATACCAGGGACCGTCCGGCTCATTTTCCATCTTCGCAACGTCTTTTGTAATTCCATGGGTACGGTAAAGCAGCAGCTTTTCATAGTATTCTTCACTGTTTGTGAGAACGGCGCCGCCCTCCCCGCTGGTCACGGTTTTTACGGGGTGGAAGCTTAATGTCGTCATGTCCGCAATCGAGCCGTTACACTTTCCCTTATATCTTGTACCTATTACATGAGCGCCGTCTTCTATGAGTACAAGGTTATTCTCACGGCAATGGTCTAAAAGCTCGTCGAGCTGCGCCGACTGCCCCGTATAATCCACAGCCACCACCGCTTTCGTCCTGCTATTGATTAATTTCCCCACCATTTCCGGGTCAATATTATAGGTTTCCTCATTGATATCTGCAAAAACCGGCTTCGCCCCACAGTAGAGCGCGCAGTTCGCGGACGCGGCAAAAGTAATGGGTGTGGTAATCACCTCGTCCCCCTCGCTGACCCCTGCCGCCATACAGGCCATATGCAAAGCCGCGGTTCCGTTGCTGCATACAACCGCATATTTCGCTCCGGTTATCCGGCACAGCTTTTCTTCCAGCTCCGTTATTTTGGGACCGCAGGTAATGGTATCGCTCTTTAATACCTCCACCACCGCCTGAATATCCGCGTCATCAATATACTGATGACCGTAAAATATTTTCGCATCCCGTACCGGTTCTCCTCCGCATATAGCTGGCTTATCCATTGTAGTCCTCCTGTTATTTTTCTTCTTTTTGATTTTCCTGATTTACCTGCATTCTGATGCAGTCGGCGATTGCCGCTATGTATTCGCTGTTGGTCGGTCTGCCCTGACCGCTTTCCGCGCAATATCCAAATAACTGCTCGAAAGTCTTTTTATTTCCTCTCTCCCATGAAATCTCTATGGCGTTTCGGATAGCTCTCTCCACCTTTCCGTCAGTGGTATTATACCTCTTTGCTATTTCCGGATAAAGCAGCTTTGTGACGCTTCCCACCACTTTCATGTCCTCTTCCGCCATCAGTACCGCCGCCCTGACATATCTGTATCCCTTTAAATGAGCGGGTACGCCCATGTCCAGCATCATGTGTGAAACCATTTGTTCTGTCTTTTTATCCATTACTTCCTGCATAATCAACCTTTCACCTCGTAAATTCTTTTCCTCCCGCAAACCGCAAAACCGCAGTCTCATAAACAGATGCCGGGATTTTTAACTTAAGTATAAATTACGTCAATTTCTGTGAAAAGCTGTAATTCATCGCACAGCCCGCCGCCGCCAAAACTGATGTCCTGTCCGGATACGACCCTTTTCCCTTTATCTTCCTGTCTCCTGTTCTCAGAGAAGCCCCCACTCGATCAGGCACTGCCTGAAAAAATTCTCAAATCCTCTGTTCTGCGCCTCTTCGCCCTCGGAATCCTCCTCCAAATCGTAAAGGTACTTTCCTGTAGAAATATCAAGAGAAATCCTGTCAACCGGAAAGCCTTCCACCCGTTTTTCATGGGGCTTGTCCGTTAACAGAAACGGCTCTCCCCACATGCTCTCCGACATGCTTTCCTTTCGCTGTTCCCCATTCCATATAAAGCAAATACCGTTTTTGAATCTGCCGCAGACCTGACCGTATTTTTTCACCAGTCCGATGTAATATGCAAGCAGCTCCTCATCCCCAAGGCGTCTTTCTCCGTTTCCCCGGATGTGGATTCCCGGCTGTTCCTCATCCGGAAGCGGTTCTTTTGTGGTATAATTCCACAGATAAATCCCGCTGTCGCAGGAAAACACAGGCTTCCCGAACACACGGAAATATCCTTCCGCTTTCATCCTTGCGTTTTCAAGGGGATTTTCCCCTGTTTCCTTTATATCAGGAAGAATAATTCCCTCTTTTTCCGCCGCCTGATGTAAGCCGACGATTTTTACGGGAAGGTTTTTCAATGTTTCTTCCATATAAGAAATTTTCGCACCGTTTCCTGTGCCGTAAATTATTTCAAGCATTTTCCGCCAACCTCTCCTGCCTCCGGCCACTCCCGGACAGGCACAAAAGCCTTATACCGGTTTATACTTCCCGTCGTCTGCAATAAAACGCCAGAGAATATCTCTGTACTTTTCCGTGGCGTAATCAATTCCCACTCTTTTGGCCCTGGAATATTGCGGCTTGTACCCGTCGTCCTCTATCCACAGTAAATCGGAGGTTACCATATCTTCCCCGTTAAGCGACCGGTCAATTTCCATGACCCTGGTCAGCTTCCCCGGCCCGTTATAGCCGGACACGCCCCGCACAAGCACCGCTTCCGGATGGCCTTCCTCTCCGCTCACCACGTTGAAAAGCGAATGGATTCCATAACAAAGATAGATATAAGCAGTACCGCCCTTTTCATAGAGTATCTTCGTCCGTGCCGTCTTTCCTTTGCTGGCGTGGCAGGCAGTATCTTCCTCACCGCAGTAGCACTCTGTTTCCATAATTCTGTATCTGAGGATTCCTTCGGCGCTTTTTCTGCACAGAAGCTTACCCAAAAGCCATGGCGCAAGCTGCTCTGCAGGCTGAGAAAGCGCCCATCTTCCCACTCTTTCAGCCATATATCAATCCTCCGGCTAATTTCACCGCTTAATTATTCACATATTCCATATAATCTTCCTCGCTTGCAAAAAGCATATAACTGCCGTCAACCATTCCCATGTATCCGTTGCTCACATAATATCCTTTCATATAAACATGCCTCCTGTTATTCTGATTTTTTATCTGTAATCAGAATAACATTTTGGATGTCCAATAAAACGGACTTATATGAGCAGACAGCAACATTTAAACCAGACGGCGCCGGCTTTTCTTACGGAAGCTGGTAATGCTCTTTCAGACGATTAACCTCCGCCGTAAACGCGGCGTTATCTTTAACGGACATACTGTCCTGAAAACCATGCGTACCGAAATTTTCTTCATTCAACTGAAGCAGGCACAACGCGATATTGGAGCAGTGGTCCGACACTCTCTCGTAATTGGTGGTAATATCGGAGAGAACAAATCCCATCTCGATAGTACATTTCCCCTTGCGCAGCCTTTTGACATGCCTTTTCTTAATCTCGGAGTTCAGATTATCAACCGCTTCCTCCATAGGCTCCACCATAGCGGCCAGTTTCAGGTCCTCTTTTTCAAATACCTGTATAGTAGTATTGACAATATCTCTGATTGCTTCCGTAAAAATTTTTAATTCTTCGTCCGCTTTCCTGGAAAAATATAGTTTTTTCTCATGCATTTCCGCCGCGGATTCCATAATGTTAATTGCATGGTCCGAAATTCTTTCAAAATCCCCGATGCTGTGAAGCAGAACGGAAATTTCCTGGCTGTCCTTTTCCGTTAGATGCTTGCTGCTTAACTTCACCAGATACGAGCCAAGCTCATCCTCGTAATTGTCAACCAGCTCTTCCAGTTCTATTACCTTATCCGCCGCTTTTTTATCGAACGATTCCAAAAGCTGAATGGATAAAAACAGGCTTTCTCTGGCCAGATTCGCCATGTCAATCGCAGCGTTTTTACAATGTTCAAGGGCAAGACCCGGACGGCTTAAGAAACGGGAATCCAGTATCTGGATTTCTCTCCCCACTGCTTCCTGGGCCTGGTTTTCCGCATCGCTTTTCGGAATGGTCAGATAGACAAGCTTCTCCAGAACCTGTGTAAAAGGATAAATCAAAATTACGGATACCACATTAAACGCCGTATGTATAACGGCAACTCCCAGCGCGCTGGCCGGTTTTCCCAGAAATGCAAAATGAAGGAACGCGTTTAATGTATAGAAAACAGCCATAAAGACTGCTGCCTTGATAATTTTATAGTAAAGGTTTACAAACGCCGCTCTTTTCGCCATCCTTCCCGCGCTGGCGCTGGAAAGAAGCGCCGCCACGCAGTCGCCGATGTTCTGTCCCATAATAATGGGAATCGCCGTGGAATAGCTTACCGCGCCGGAAACACACATTGCCTGCAAAATACCTATAGATGCAGAGGACGACTGCATAATCGCCGTCAGGACAAGGCCGATTAACATACCCAGCACAGGGTTGGAGAACATAAGCAGAATATTGGTAAATTCCGGAATTTCAGCCAATGGCTTCACCGCATTCGACATGGTGTCCATTCCAATCATCAGCACGGCAAAGCCAATCATTATAGTAGCCACATCCTTATGTTTTCCTTTTTTGCTCATACTTAAGATAATAACTGCCACAATCGCAAGTATAGGGGAAAAGGAGGAAGGCTTAAGAAGCTGGAGCACCAGACTGGAGCCCTCAAGCCCTGTCAGACTGAGGAGCCAGGCTGTCACGGTAGTACCCACGTTTGCCCCGAGGATGACGCCTACCGCCTGTGAAAGCTTCATAATACCGGAATTGACAAAACCGATTACCATAACTGTCGTGGCCGACGACGACTGAATGACAGCCGTTACGCCCGCTCCCAGCAGAATCGCCATTAATTTGTTGGACGTGAGCTTTTCCAGAATGATTTCCAGTTTACCGCCGGACACCTTCTTAAGGCCGTCCCCAAGCACATCCATACCATACAGAAAAAGCGCAAGCCCTCCCACCATGGTCAGCACACTGAATATGTCCATTTCTCTTATCCCTCCGCATCTTTCGTAAAAAAACATGTCCGATTTTTATTTTACACTATTTCATTCTTTTTGGATATAGGCATTTTTAAATAAAACCTTGCCCCTGCCATACGGTACAGGTATAATATATTTACTACTTTTTAACAGCAAAAGAAACGAAAGGATAATACCATGAATAACCTGACCGATGCCATCATTGAAAACGCAATCGCACAGTTTGCCATAGAAGGCTCTCTGAAAGAAAAGCGGCCTTATGGAAACGGCCATATCAACGATACCTTTTTGCTTACATACGAAACGCCCTCCGGCGACGAAAAGCATTATATCCTTCAGAGAATGAATCATAGTATATTTAAAAATCCGCAGCAGCTCATGGAAAATATGGTGCATGTAACCGAATATCTGCGGAAAATTATCGCGGCAAACGGCGGCGACCCTGACCGGGAAACCCTCAATCCGGTAAGGACGGCAGACGGCGGATGTTATTACGAGGATGACAGCCATAACTTCTGGAGAGTACTCTTATTTATAGAAAATACTCTGTGCCTGGAACAGGTAGAAAGTAAAAAGGACTTTTATGACAGTGCTGTCGCTTTTGGTAATTTCCAAAGGCTTTTATCCGATTTCCCGGCGCATACCCTGTATGAAACCATCCCCAACTTCCACAACACCCCCTCGCGTTTTCTGGATTTTAAGGCGGCAGTTGACAGAGATAAGCTGGGCAGGGCGAAGCTGGCGGAAAAAGAAATCGCCTTTGCCCTGGAACGTGAAAAGGATACCGCCGTACTGACGAATCTCTTAAAGGAAGGGAAACTCCCCTTAAGAGTAACCCATAACGACACCAAGCTGAACAATATCCTGTTTGACGCCGCTACCAAAAAGGCCCTCTGCATTATTGACCTGGACACAGTAATGCCTGGTCTTTCCCATTACGATTTCGGGGATTCCATTCGGTTCGGAGCCAGCACCGGAGCGGAAG
>CAMSTM010000091.1 GCA_947063675.1 uncultured Lachnospiraceae bacterium
TTCAAAGGGGCACTGTTTGGCAAAAAAGAGGCCGAGCTTGATAACTGGGCAGAAAGGAATCCTTAGAGGATATGGTGAACGGCAGTATCACCCAGACTCTGTCAAGAAGTATTTTTACTTCCCTGACAACCTTTATCATGGTAGCGGCGCTGTATGCGTTCGGCGTGTCCTCCGTGAAAGAGTTTGCGCTGCCTCTGATGGCGGGCATCCTCTGCGGTACGTATTCTTCCGTATGCATTACCGGCGCGCTGTGGCTGGTTCTGCGCAAGGTATTCCCGCAGAAAAAGGCGGCATAGCCTGAAGCGGGAAAGCAGAAGAGGACAGTTCTGTCTGTAACTGCTTTTGCAGACAAATGCATCAAATCTGCCGCGTTTCGCGAGGCAGTTTATGTAAAAAGCGTTCCGCAGTGCGGGACGCTTTTTAGCAGAGAAAACGAGGTTAAAATGGCAAAATGGATGGTGGCCGCCAAAAGGGCGGATTTTGATAAAATCGCGGAAAAATATCACATTACTCCGGTGATGGCGAGAATCATGCGAAACAGAGACCTGATAGAGGATGCGGATATCGAGAAGTATCTGCACGGGAATCTGGAGGATTTATACGACCCGCTGCTGATGAAAGGCATGAAGGAGGCGGCGGAAATTATTGCTGCGAAGATAGCGGAGAGGGCGCGGATTCGGGTAATCGGCGATTATGATGTGGACGGTATCTGCGCTTCCTATATTCTGATTACCGGACTTTGTATGCTGGGTGGGAATGCAGACACGGTAATTCCCCACAGGATAAAGGACGGCTACGGCTTAAACGAGGCGCTGGTGCGGGACGCGGCGGCGGAGGGAGTTGACACCATAATCACATGCGATAACGGAATTGCGGCAGCGCCTCAGATTGCACTGGCAAAGGAACTTGGAATGACAGTGGTGGTGACCGACCACCATGAGGTGCCTTTTGAGGAAAAGGAAGGGGAGCGGACATATCTTTTGCCGAAAGCGGACGCCGTTGTTGACCCGAAGCAGCAGGGGTGCGGGTATCCCTTTCCGGGGATTTGCGGGGCAGTAGTTGCCCTTAAGCTGGTACAGGCGCTTTTTGACAGATTGGACGAAGAAGAGATGCCGCGGTCAAAGAGAGCGGAAATCATGGAGGAGATGTTTTCCTTTGCGGCTCTTGCAACTGTCTGCGATGTGATGGAGCTTCGGGACGAGAACCGGATTATTGTAAAATACGGTCTGGAGTTCCTTGGGAAAACGAAGAATTTTGGACTCCGGGCGCTTCTTATGGTCAACGGAATAGAGGAAAAGGCTCTTTCCCCTTACCATGCGGGATTTATCATCGGCCCCTGTATGAATGCCACAGGAAGGCTGGATACGGCAAAGCGGGCGCTGGAGCTGTTCGGTTCAAAGGACTGGAGAGAAGCGGTTACCATTGCCGGAGATTTGAAAAACTTAAACGACAGCCGGAAGCAGATGACGGAAGAAGGGCTGCAGGCGGCTATCCGGCAGGTGGAGGGCTCGGAAATCCAAAAAGACAGGGTTCTGGTGGTCTATCTTCCCGAATGCCATGAGAGCCTTGCGGGAATCATTGCCGGAAAAGTGCGGGAAAAGTACGGGAAGCCGGCTTTTGTGCTGACAAAGGGAGAGGACGGTGTAAAGGGAAGCGGCCGCTCCATTGAAGCCTATCATATGTATGATGAGATAAGCGCCTGTAAGGAGCTGTTTACCAGATATGGGGGACATAAGATGGCGGCGGGGCTTTCCCTTCCTGACGAGGCGTCTGTGGAAGTGTTTCGGAAAAGGCTGAACGAAAGCTGCCGTCTTGCAGACGACGACTTCGAGGAAGTGATACATATCGACGTGCCTATGCCTTTATCCTATGCAAATAAGGAGTTTATTAAGGAGCTGTCATGCCTTGAGCCTTTCGGGACAGGTAATCCGAAGCCCCTGTTTGCCAGAAAGGGTATCCGCCTTTTATCCGGCAGAAAACTGGGGAAAAATCAGAATGTGGGGAAGTACCGGATAGAGGACGAGAGCGGCAACGGCTATGAGATGATTTATTTCGGGGATTTGGAACGGTTTGATTTGTTTTTGGCAGAGAAATTCGGGCAGCAGGCCGCAGACGGGCTGTACGGCAACAGTCTGTATAGCAACGCCCCTGGGAAAGCGGAGATGGTAATCAGCATCGCCTACTATCCCGAGATTAATTCTTTTGCGGGCAGGGAAAGCGTACAGATAGTCATGCAGCATTACTGCTGAGATGGTTTTCGGACAATGCAAAAGCCTCCGGGGTTTCCGGAGGCTTCGCATTCTTATGAGGGGGGAGATAGTGAGTTGTTCAACTATCTTGATTAATATCATAAGGGTAAAATGTGTTTAAAGTGTGTCCGAATTATGTTAAAAATCTAAAATCCTCTTAACAAAAAATAAAAAACATATTAACTGAAAGGAAAGCCGGACACAGAGCGGGGAAATCAGTTTTCAGAGAGATTGAAAAAAACGATTAATCATGTTATCTTATTATAGGAAAAATGTCATGGAGGTTGTAATGAAGTGTGAAAAGTTACTAAAGGGCCTGAACTTTGAATGCATAAGAGGAAGTGTTGACAGAGAAATAAAAGAGGTAGTCCATGATTCAAGGAAAATAACCGAAGGATGCCTTTTTATTTGTATCTGCGGTTACAATGTGGACGGACATGATTTTGCGGCGGAGGCGGCGGCAAAAGGCGCGGCGGCGCTGGTAGTGCAGAAGGAAGTGGAGCTTCCGAAGGAAAGCGATATCGCCGTTATTAAGGTGGAAGATACGAGATACGCCATGGCCTTTATCGCGGCGGCTTATTTCGGCCATCCTGCGGACCGGCTTAAGGTGATTGGTATTACCGGAACCAAGGGAAAGACCACCACCACCTATCTGATGAAATCCATCCTGGAAAAGGCGGGCTATAAGGTGGGACTTGTGGGAACCATCGAAACCATTATCGGCGATAAGCATATCCCGGCAGGCAATACTACGCCGGAATCCTTTTTGCTCCAGCAGTATTTTAAGGAGATGGAGGAGGCAGGCTGCCAGATTGTGGTGATGGAGGTGGCCTCTCAGGGGCTCAAGCTCCACAGAACCCAGGGTTTTACCTTTGAAATCGGTATTTTTACCAATTTGGAGCCTGACCATATCGGTCCCAACGAGCATGCGGATTTTGAGGAATATCAGGCATGTAAGGGGCTTCTTTTCAGACAGTGCCGTCTGGGCATTGTAAACAAAGACGACCCTCATATGGAGGCTGTTTTGAAAGGCCATACCTGCAGGGTGGAAACCTATGGTTTCGACAGGGAGGCTGACAGCTATGCGGAGGATTTAAAGCTGGTAAACAAGCCGGGAGAGCTGGGAGTTGACTTTACCGTAAGGCAAAAGGACGGAAATGCATTCCGGGTGGAGGTTCCCATGCCGGGGCGCTTCAGTGTCTATAATGCTTTGACGGCTATTGCGGTCTGCAGCCATTTCAAAGTAGAAGTCCCCGGGATAAAGAAAGCGCTTCTGGGAGCTCATGTGAAAGGGAGAATCGAAAGGGTTCCGGTGTCGGATAAGTTTACTCTTCTGATTGATTATGCCCATAACGGCATGAGCCTTAAGAGTCTTTTGACGACGCTGCGGGAGTATGAGCCCGGACGGCTGGTCTGCCTTTTCGGATGCGGAGGAAACCGCGACAGGGCCCGCCGTTTTGAAATGGGGGAAATCAGCGGGAAATATGCGGATTTTACCATTATCACCTCGGATAACCCAAGGAACGAAAAGCCGGAGGCTATTATTGCGGATATCAGAACCGGGATTGATAAGACAGCCGGAAAGTATATCGAAATCCCTGACCGGAGGGAAGCCATTGCATACGCCATTGACAATGGACAGCCGGGGGATATTATTGTGCTGGCAGGAAAAGGCCATGAGGATTACCAGGAGATTTGTGGGGTAAAGCATCCCATGGACGAAAGGGTGCTGATAGCGGAAATCCTCAGGGAGAGACAAGGAAGTTAAAAGGAGCAGACGAAGCATGGCCCAGGGCAGGTATGCAAATATCATTATTGATATTTCCCATGAAAAAGTGGATAAAACCTTCCAGTATAAGATTCCCGAAAAGCTTTTGGGAGTCCTGGAGGAGGGAATGTGCGTCCTTGCCCCTTTTGGAAAGGGCAGTCATCTGCGGCAGGGCTATGTGGTGGAAATAACGGAAAAGGCGGAATTTCCTGACCATAAGCAGAAGTATATAGAGGATATTTTAAGGGACAGCGTGCCGGTTGAGGCGGACGCTATCCGACTGGCGGCATGGATGAAGCGAAACTACGGCTCAACCATGATTGCGGCGCTTCGGACGGTGCTCCCTGTAAAGCGTTCCATGAAGCCGAAGGAAAAAAAGAAGATTCTTCGGCGCATGACCCCGGAGGAGGTGCGTTCCCTTTTAGGGGAAAGCATAAGGAAACGCCAGTGGGCAAAGGCAAGGGTGCTTTCTGAGCTTTGCAGCGAGCCGGTGCTGCCCTACAGCCTGGTGACAGGAAAGCTGAATGTTTCTCCCGCAACCCTCCGGAGCCTTGAGAGCGAGGGCGCTTTGTCTATAGAAAGCGAGAGCTGTTACAGGAATCCGGTGAAAATCGAAACGGCAAGGGAGGGCGGAAAGCAGCTTAGCGGCGAGCAGAGAAGGATTGTGGAAAAGATTCTGTCGGATTTTGACGCGGGGAAGAGAAGCCCCGGCCTGATTTTCGGTATCACCGGAAGCGGAAAGACAGAGGTTTATTTATCTCTCATTGAAGGAATGGCGGCAAGGGGAAAGCAGAGCATCATGCTGATACCTGAAATTGCGCTTACCTACCAGACGCTGATGCGGTTTTATAAAAGGTTTGGCGACCGGGTATCGGTGATGAACTCCTCTCTGTCGGCGGGGGAAAAATACGACCAGTACGAGCGGGCAAAGAAAGGGGAAATCGATGTGATTATCGGCCCCCGCTCCGCGCTTTTCGTCCCTTTTCCCGATTTGGGAATGATAGTCATGGACGAGGAGCATGAGTCCAGCTATAAAAGCGAGACTATGCCAAGATTCCATGCAAGGGAAACGGCGCAGGAGCTGGCCCGCATGAAGGACGCCGCGCTGGTGCTCGGCTCGGCGACCCCCTCCATGGAGGCCTATTACAGAGCCGGGAAGGGGGAATACGAACTTTTTACCCTGACCAGAAGGCTTACAGGAGGTACTCTGGCGCAGACTTCCATTGTGGATTTGCGGCAGGAGTTAAAAAGCGGAAACCGTTCCATTTTCAGCAGAAAGCTTCAGGAGCTGATGGAGGAGCGTCTTAAGAGAAAGGAACAGACAATGTTGTTTTTGAACCGCAGGGGTTATGCAGGATTTGTGTCCTGCCGCTCCTGCGGGTATGTGATGAAATGTCCCCACTGCGACGTTTCCCTTTCCCATCATATGGGCGAGCGGCTGGTGTGCCATTACTGCGGGTACGAGGCGGCGAAACCGGCCCGCTGTCCCTCCTGCGCCTCGCCCTACCTTCTGGGCTTTAAGGCGGGGACACAGCAGATAGAAGAACAGCTCTGCAGGAGGTTTCCCGGGATTCGGGTGCTTCGGATGGATAAGGACACCACAGGAACAAAGGACAGCTATGAGAAAATACTTACCGCCTTTGCCGCCGGGGAGGCGGAGGTTCTGGTGGGAACCCAGATGATTGTAAAAGGGCATGATTTCCCCAATGTGACGCTGGTGGGCGTGCTCGCGGCGGATTTGTCCTTAAACGACAGCGATTATCGTTCCAGCGAGCGGACGTTTCAGCTTCTTGTGCAGGCCGCCGGACGCGCCGGGCGGGGAGATAAGCCCGGAGAGGTGGTTATCCAGACCTACCGGCCGGAGCATTACAGCATAATCCGGGCGGCAAGCCAGGATTACGAAGCATTTTATAAGGAAGAAATTTTATACAGGGAGCTTGCCGGTTATCCTCCGGCGGCGCATATGATGGCGGTTCTGATAACCTCGCCCAATGAAAAAAAGGGGGAGGGGCTTGCAGAGGAGATAACGCGGAGGGTAAGGGAGCTGACCGGCGCGGGAAAAACGATTGCGGCGCAGCCGTCCGGCTTTCCGGCAGTAAAAATCATAGGCCCTGCAAAAGCTTCTATCGGAAAGATTAACGACGTTTACCGGTTTGTTATCTACTGCAAATCGGCTGACTATAGACAACTGACAGTAATTAAGGATAAAATAGAACAATATGTGGGAACGCTTATGCCGGGAGAGGAAAGCGTGCAGTTTGATTTTAACCCAATGGACAGTTACTAAAAACGGAACAGGAATGAAAGGAAGACTGGAATAATGGCAATCAGAAACGTAAGAGAAATGGGAGACCCGGTTTTAAACAAAATCTGCAAGGAAGTAAAGGAAATGACGCCCCGTACACTGGAGCTGATTGACGATATGTTTGACACCATGTACGAGGAGGGCGGCGTGGGTCTGGCCGCCAATCAGGTGGGGATTTTAAAGCGCATTGTGGTGATTGACGTGACAGGGGAGGACCCGGTTTTGCTGATTAACCCCGTGATTCTGGAAACCAGCGGGGAGCAGGTGGGAAACGAAGGCTGCCTTAGCGTTCCCGGAAAGGCGGGAGTGGTGAGAAGACCCAATTACGTGAAGGTGAGAGCCAATGACAGGGAATTAAATACCATTGAGATTGAGGGGACGGAGCTTCTGGCCCGGGCTATCTGCCATGAGGTGGAGCACCTTGACGGTCATCTTTACGTGGAAAAGGTGGAGGGCGGCCTTAAGGATGTGGAGGAAATAGAGGACGAGGAATAAGAGGACTGGACTATGAAAATCGTATATATGGGAACACCGGATTTTGCGGTGGCGCCTTTAGAGGCGATTATAAAAGCAGGGCATGAGGTTACGCTAGTGGTGACTCAGCCGGATAAGCAAAAAGGGCGGGGAAAGGAAATGCAGATGACGCCGGTGAAGGAATGCGCCCTGCGGCACGGCATTCCGGTTTTTCAGCCTGTGAAGATAAAAGAGGCTGCGTCGGTAGCGGAGCTTGCCGGGTATCCGGCGGATATTTTCGTGGTTGCGGCCTTCGGACAGCTTTTGTCGGAGGAGATACTTTCCATGCCGAAGCTCGGCTGCGTCAACATCCATGCCTCCCTTCTTCCGGCCTACCGGGGAGCGGCTCCCATTCAGTGGGCGGTCATTAACGGAGAACAGGAGGGCGGCGTCACCATCATGCAGATGGAAAAGGGACTGGACACCGGGGGAATGTATTGCAAAAGAAGCGTTCCCATAGACAAAAAGGAAACGGGCGAAAGCCTTCACGACAAGCTGATGGCTGTGGGAGCGGAGCTGATTGTGGAAGCCCTCCCAAAGATTGAAAGCGGAGAACTCAGGCCGGAAAAGCAGGACGATTCCCTTACCTGCTACGCGCCCCGGCTTACCAAAGCCATGGGGCTGATAGATTGGGAAAAGGATGCAGTTTCCATTGAAAGGCTGATTCGGGGATTAAATTCCTGGCCCAGCGCCTATACTTATTATCGGGGCAAAACCCTGAAAATATGGGAAGCGGATGCGATTGAGGAAAGCTGCGGCGAAGAGGCTGGCAGCGAAGCAAAAATCCCGGAAAAAGAAGCCGGAAACGGCGGAAAAATTCCGGGCAGCGTTGTAAATGTGGAGAGGGATTTCTTTGATATTGCCACAGGCAAAGGACTTCTTCGGGTAAAATGTGTACAGCTTGAAGGCAAAAAGCGGATGTCAGTGAAGGATTTCCTTCTGGGATACGAGGTAAAGATTGGACTTACGTTGTAAGGTATCTGCGGAACTGGAGCGGAACTGGAATGGAGGAACTTTGATATGTTTGGATTTTATTACGACCCTACTTATATTCTGGTAATAATTGGTGCGGTTTTATGTATTCTTGCCAGCTCACGGGTGAACTCCACCTATGCCAAATATGCAAAGGTGCGGGCGAGAGGCGGCATGACGGGAGCGGAGGCGGCGCAGAGGATTCTTTCCATGTCGGGCATAAACGATGTGCGGATTGAGCATGTGGGCGGCAGCCTGACAGACCACTATGACCCGACAAAAAAGGTATTGCGCCTGTCGGACTCTGTTTACGGTTCCCGGTCCGTGGCGGCAATTGGCGTGGCGGCTCACGAGTGCGGACACGCGCTGCAGCATAAAGAAGGATATTTTCCTCTGAAATTCCGTGCCTTTCTGGTGCCGGCCGCCAATATCGGTTCAAGGCTGGGGCTGCCTCTTGTGATACTAAGTATGGTTATGGGGTTTGGCTCCCTAGCAAGGATTGGCGTCTGGGTATTTGCCATCGCAGTACTCTTTCAGGTGGTGACGCTGCCCGTTGAATTTAATGCTTCCGGCCGGGCGCTTCAGATGGTTGAAAGCTATGGAATTATGAATGCGGATGAGGTGGACGACTGTAAGCGGGTGCTGGGAGCGGCGGCTCTTACCTATGTCGCGGCGGCGGCTTCCTCTGTGCTGCAGCTTTTGCGTCTCCTGATTCTCACCGGAAACCGGCGCAGGGACGACTGACGCTTTGTATCTGAAATCTCTGCGCAGCCGGGGAGGCAGGACGGAATATTTGCACACATTTTTTGGCGCGGGGCAGCGGTTTAACAGAAAGGGTAAAATGTGGATAATACAAGAGAACTGATTCTTGAGATGCTGATGGAAATTCTGGAAAAGGGTTCCTACAGTCATCTGGTAATCAGGGATGTGCTTGATAAATATAATTATAGTGACAGCAGAGATAAGGCTTTTGTAAAAAGGGTAACGGAGGGGACGTTAGAGAGGCTGATACAGATTGACTACTGTCTGAATCATTTTTCCAGTGTGTCCGTCCCCAAAATGAAGCCGCTTATCAGGACGCTCATGCGGATGAGCGCCTACCAGCTTTTGTTTATGGATAAAATTCCTGACAGCGCGGTCTGTAACGAGGCGGTAAAGCTTGCCGGAAAACGAGGCTTCCGGGGGCTTTCCGGCTTCGTGAACGGAGTGCTGCGTACATTGGCGAGAAATAAAAACAGCCTCCCTTACCCGGACAGGGAGAAGGAACCGGTAAAATACCTGTCGGTGAAATACTCCATGCCAGAGTTTATAATCGGGCTGTGGACGGAGGCTTACGGGAAGGAAAAAACGCATATTCTTCTCGAAGCGCTGCTGAAGGAAAGCCCCTTGCGGGTACGGCTGAAGGAAAGCCTCTCAGACAGGGAGCGGCAGGGGTGGGAGCTTGCCCTTGCAAAAGGCGGAGTGGAGGTGAGGAGGCATCCTTATCTTTCCTGTGCTTATGAGCTTTGGAATGCGGAAAATGTGAAAAGTCTGCCGGGATATCAGGAAGGCTTTTTTGTGGTTCAGGACGTAAGCAGTATGCTGGCGGCGGAGGCAGCCGGGATTTCGGCCTTGTGCGGGAGAGCGGAGGCTGCGGCTGAACCGGACGAAGGCGGCGAATCGCCGGAAGGAGCAAAAAAAGCGGCAGAGCGGGCCGGTGAGATTCTGATTGTGGACGTGTGCGCCGCTCCCGGCGGAAAGTCCATGCACCTGGCGGAAAAGCTGGGGGACAGAGGAAAAGTAATTTCCAGGGACGTGTCGGAGTATAAGGCGGCCCTTCTTAGAGATAATATAGAAAGAACGGGACTTACAAATGTGGAAGTGCAGGTACATGACGCCTGCCTGTTGGATGAAAGCCTGGTGGAAAAAGCGGACGTGGTTCTGGCGGATTTGCCCTGTTCCGGCCTTGGCGTCATAGGGAAAAAGCGGGATATTAAATACAGAATCACAAAAGAGGCCATTTCGGAGCTTGTAAAGCTGCAGAGGCAGATTCTTGATGTGGTATGGCGGTACGTAAAGCCCGGCGGCGTTCTGGTTTACAGTACCTGTACCATAAATCCCGATGAAAATGAGAAAACGGCCCGGTGGTTTGCGGAGAATTATCCCTTTGCGCCGGAGAGCCTTTCCCCTTATCTTTCGGCGGAACTCAAAAAAGAGGGAGAAGAGGGGATGCTCCAGCTCTTTCCGGGGCTGCATGAGACGGACGGATTTTTTATTGCAAGGATGCGGAGGAAAGGGTAGAATGATGCCGGATATCAAATCGTTGACTTTGGAGGAACTGAAAGCGGAAGCGGCGGCCATGGGAGAGCAGCCTTTCCGGGCGAAGCAGCTTTATCAGTGGATGCACGTGAAGCTGGCCCGGAGTTTTGACGAGATGACGAATCTGCCTTTAACTTTTCGGGAAAAATGCAGGTCGTACTTTGCATATACTGCATTAAAGGCGGTGCAGGTGCAGGAATCTGCTCTTGACGGAACGAAAAAATACCTTTTTGAGCTGGCGGACGGGAAGCTGATAGAAAGCGTGTGGATGAAGTATAAGCACGGGAACAGCGTGTGTATTTCTTCTCAGGCGGGATGCCGTATGGGCTGCGCTTTTTGCGCCTCCACCATAGGAGGGCTGGAGAGGAACCTTACGCCCTCGGAGATGCTTGACCAGATTTACGCAATTACCCTGCTTACAGGAGAGCGGGTTTCCAATGTGGTGGTTATGGGCTGCGGGGAGCCACTTGACAATTATGAGAACCTTTTGAAATTCCTGACCCTCCTTACGGATGAAAACGGTTTACATATCAGCCAGCGCAGCATTACGGTTTCCACTTGCGGACTGACAGAAAAAATGAGGCTTCTGGCGGATGAAAAGCTGCAGATTACTCTTGCGCTGTCGCTTCATGCGGCTTTTGACGAAAAAAGGAGGGAGCTGATGCCTGTTGCAAACAGGTATACCATTGCGGAGCTGATGGAGGCATGCGCTTATTATTTTGAAAAGACAGGGAGAAGAATTACCTTTGAATATTCCCTGATAAGAGGTTTTAACGACGGGGAGAGGGACGCAAAAGCGCTTGCGGCGCAGATTAGGCGGTTAAACTGCCATGTGAACCTGATACCGGTAAATCCGGTAAACGAGAGAGATTTTGTACAGCCTGACGCGGCAAAAGTGGCGGTATTTAAAAATAATCTTGAAAAAAATGGAATAAATGTTACTATTAGAAGAGAAATGGGAAGAGATATTGACGGTGCCTGTGGACAGCTTAGGCGAAGACAGAGAAAGTTTTACCAGGGGTAGGAGGAAAAACCGTGTTACAATCCTTTTCTGTAACGGATATAGGAAAAAAGAGAAAACTGAATCAGGATGTGGCATATGCGTCGGAGCAACCGGTCGGCAATCTTCCTAATATTTTTATTGTGGCCGACGGTATGGGCGGGCATAACGCAGGAGACTATGCGTCAAAATGCGCGGTGCAGACCATTGTAAGGGAAATCAGGGGCAGCTTCGAAAAAAATCCCGTCAGAATCCTGGGCAAAGCCATACGTCTGGCCAATGACCAGATAAGACGGCGCGCCAAGGAGGACAGGAGTCTGTACGGCATGGGAACCACGGTAGTGGCGGCCACCTGCCTTGGACACTATCTGCAGGTCGCCAATGTGGGGGACAGCAGGCTTTATATTGTAAATGAGGAAGTCCGGCAGATTACCACGGACCATTCTCTGGTGGAGGAAATGGTACGGGTCGGAGGGATTGACCGGGAAGCGGCAAGAAACCATCCTGACAAAAATATTATTACCCGGGCTGTGGGGGCTCTTGATACCCTTGAAATTGACTTTTTCAGTGAGGAGCTTAAGGCAGGGGATATTGTGCTTATCTGCTCCGACGGGCTGACGAACATGATTGAGGATAAGGAGATTGGAGCTATTTTGAAAGAGCGCGGTTCCCTTGAGGAAAAAGCCGGGCGGCTGGTAGCGGCAGCCAATGACAACGGAGGAAAAGACAATATTGCGGTGATATTAATCGATGCTTTTGCAAGAGAATAACAGCCTCATATGAGCAGAAGCAAATTATCATAGATGGAAACAGGTCAGTATCCGGGAAAAGAGATATTGGCGGCATGGAGAAAAATATGGTTAAAATTGGAATGATAGTTGGAGACAGATACGAAATATTAGAGAGAATCGGCACTGGCGGAATGTCGGATGTCTATAAGGCAAAGGACCACAAATTAAACCGTATGGTAGCCGTGAAGGTTCTCAAGCAGGAGTTCAGCGAAAATGCAAATTTCGTATCTAAATTCAGAGTGGAAGCTCAGGCGGCGGCAGGCCTTGCGCACCCGAATATTGTAAATGTGTATGATGTAGGGGAGGAAAACGGCGTCTACTATATCGTCATGGAGCTGGTGGAAGGGATTACCCTGAAAAAATATATTGAAAAGAAAGCAAGGCTTTCGGTGAAGGAGGCTGTCAGCATAGCCATTCAGGTCAGCATGGGAATAGAGGCTGCCCACAACAATCACATTATCCACAGAGACATTAAACCCCAGAACATCATTATCTCAAAGGAGGGGAAGGTAAAGGTTACGGATTTCGGCATCGCCAAGGCGGCGACCAGCAATACCATTACCTCCAATGTGATGGGCTCGGTTCACTATACTTCCCCGGAACAGGCAAGGGGAGGCTATTCCGACGAAAAGAGCGACGTGTATTCCCTTGGAATTACCATGTTTGAAATGCTTACCGGGCGGGTGCCCTTTAACGGGGAAACCACGGTGGCAATTGCCATCAAGCATATTCAGGAGGAAATGCCCTCGCCCAGAGACTATGTTTCTGAAATTCCGGTGAGCGTGGAGCAGATTGTCTTTAAGTGCTGCCAGAAAAGCCCTGACAGGAGATACCAGTCCATGGGAGAGCTGATTACGGATTTGAAGCGTTCCCTCATGACGCCGGACGAGGACTTTGTGAAGATGGTTGACCCGGACGAGGACGGCTCCACGAAAATGATAAGCAGCGGCGAGCGGCAGAAGATAAAAAAACAGTCGGTTAACCGGGACGGGATGGAGGAAGCCATGCACCTGCGCCGGGAAGCCGATGTGAAAAAGAGTGTAAAAAAGAAAAGATACGTACCGGAGTACGAGGAGGAAGAAGAGGAAGAACCGGACGAAATTGAATATGAGTATGAAGAGGAAGACGAAGAAGAGGAGGATTACGACCCCAAAATGGAACGCATCACCACGATTTTAGCGGTGGTGGCGGCTGTCCTCATCGGCTGTATCGTACTTTTTCTGGTGGGAAGGGCTTTCGGGATTTTTGACGCCGGCCTTTTCGGACAGAAGGAGGAAGAAACTCAGGAAGAGGAAGAACCGAAAGAAAAGGTTCAGATGATAGAGGTCGTGGGCAAAGGCGAGGACGAGGTAAAGGTTGCTCTCCTGAAGCTGGGGCTTACGCCTGAAATTGAATATAAGGAAAGTGCGGAATACGAACAGGGAATCGTCATGGACTGCAGCGTCGGCGCGGGAGAAATGATAGAAGAAGGCTCCAATGTGGTTCTGACGGTAAGCGCCGGAAGCGAAGGCGTGGAGGTGCCTGACGTGGTGGGTATTTCCGAGGCGGAAGCAGTAGCCACTCTGGGCAAGGGCGGTTTCCCCGTGAATAAAACGGAAGGCCACGACGCCTATATTAAGGAGGGAAATGTAATTACCCAGTCGCCGGAGGCCGGCTCTAAAGTGCCTGCCGGGACGGCAGTCACTATCCGTATCAGCCAGGGGCCGGAAATCAGCAAGGTGCAGGTGCCTGATACAATTGGAAGAGACGAATCGGAGGGAATGGCGATACTGGTGGAGGCAGGACTTCAGATGGGCAAGGTGACTGAGGTGCATCACAGCGACCCGGCCATGGCGGGACTGATTTGCTACCAGAGCTATTCTGTGGGCGATTATGTGGATGCGGGGACGGTAGTGGATGTGAGCATCAGCATCGGGCCGGAGGAGGCCACCTATCAGTTTATAGAGAGTATTGCCGCTCCCACCGCCCAGGAAGACCCCAATTACCGCTCGGGGACGATGGTGACCGTCACCCTGATGGCGGACGACGGCACACAGCTTTACAGTACGCAAACAAGCTCTTTCCCTATTGCCAATCCCGGAATCAGCGGAATTAAGAGCAGCACCGGTTATATTTTATTCCAGTATGTGAATGCCACGGAAGCCTCCAGCATCACCCATGAGGACGGCTCGGTGACTACCACGGAAGCTTCCTCCGAAACCAAGGAGTTCAAGAGAACGGTACAGTTTATGGAAGGGTAAGCCATGATGCGGGGAAAAATCATTAAAGGAATCGCAGACGATATAAGCGGAAGATTTATTTTAAAAGAGTGTGAAAAATACGGAGTAG
>CAMSTM010000092.1 GCA_947063675.1 uncultured Lachnospiraceae bacterium
CATATACTCAAACATCTTACACAGTGTACTCCAGCTCTCCCCAGAAATCTTTGCATATCCTCTGTCATTTTCCGCCGACTCTAAGAGCTTTACGGTTTCAAACAGAATCCTGCTCACCGCCGCGGAGGGCCGGACCACATTCCCGTTTTCCGTTCTGGACATGGAAAAGCATAAATCCAGGCTGCTTTCCGCTTCGGAATGCTCGTCAAGGTATTCGCTGGAAATGTAAAAAACATATCTTTCGTATATGGCGCTGTTTTCCACAAAGGGCTTGTGAATCTCCCCTTTGTTCACCAGAAGGATATCGTGAGGCTCCAGTTTGTAGGACTTTCCCTCGATATGATATTCCACCTCACCTGAAATAAACCAGATTAATTTATGAAAATCATGATAGTGATATTCATATTCCCTGGGCTCGTTATCCTTTAAATGAAACAGCCGGAACTTCTCCATCAGATATCCGCTTTTCACCCATTCCCGGATTTCTTCCATAGCTTCTGCGCTCCTAATCTGGTTACCGTCACCCCTTGCCTTAAGCCGCCGTCAGTTCCTTCCCGCATAATCCTTCATACAGACATTCATATCCACGTCCCCGCCGATACCGTTCACCGCTCCATTGGAGGAATACTGCCAGATGGTAAAATCATAGGGGAAGTACACGGACTCATCATAATAGGCAAACCACTTGTCATAATCTTCTATCTGTTTCATATCAAGCATAATCATAAAGGTTTTCAGATTCCCGTATATCATGGGCGTATATCCCGCCTTTTTAACGGTTTCGCAGAAAGCCACCGCCGCCTTCGTGTAGTCTTCCCGGGTCATTTGGGAGGTTCTTGTATCGTCAAGACCCACCTCCTCCAAATCAAGCACCACCGGGTAGGACACATCGTAAGGCTCAATTAAATCCAGCACAAATTCCGCCTCCTCCACCGCTTCCTCCTCATCAAGAGCCTGGGTATAAAAATAAATCCCCACGTCAATGCCGTTCTCAAGTGCGCCTTCAATATTATCGGCAAAATATTCGTCCTCGGAAATCTTTCCTTCCGTATTGCCCCGAAAGCCTGCCCGGATAAAGGCATAGGAAATATCCTCGCTGGAAACCCTGCGCCAGTCAATGGTTCCCTGATGTCTGGAGACATCCACCCCTTTCAGGGAAACCGTTTCCTCATTTTCATCTATGTATACAATCTCGTTATTATTCTTAAGGACAAAATTCTCAGGATTGTAATTGTGCTTTTTCAGCTCGTCCGTTATCGGAAAAAAGGAATAACCTCCGTCGGCATACACAACCACATCTTCAGGAAAAAGCTCCCGCAAAATGGCCACTGTGCTTTCTCCTGACTTCACCTTGCTCTTTAACTCACCGAGAATGCTTTCCCGCTCCGACTCCTTAGCCGTGACCGCCGCTCCCTGGACAAAGGCATCCAGCTCCGCCTGGGTGTAAATATGCTCGCTGCTGTAATCCTCAAGCTCGTTTAAACGCCCCATAGTTTCCCGGCCTTCATTTTTCAGCGCATAGTTCTGCAAAAGCAGTCCGATGCATCCGGTCAGTGCAGTCAGCGTCACCAGGCTGAACACAATATTTCTAAGCAGGCTTATCCTCTGCCGCTTCCTGTTTCTTCTCATTGATTTCTCGCTCATTTTTCCCGAACCTTTCCAGCTTGCTGTTACCAGATAAGTATATTATGAAATGCAACGATTTTCAATTGTTTATCCTTTCCAGTTATTACAGTCTCTCTCCGTAATAGCTCTTATACCCCTCCCCGTATATCTCCGTGGCGCTGGATATAATCATAAACGCGCTGGCATCCTCCTGCTTTACGATTTCCTCCACCTTATAGGCATTCTGCTTCCTGACAACGCAGAGAATAATCTGCTTATTCTCCTTCTTAAACGCCCCTGTGCCCGTAAGGTGAGTGACGCCGGTATCAAGCTCAATTAAAATTCTCTGGGTAATGGCCTCGGAGGAATTGCTGATGATAAAAATCATTTTTGCCTCGTCCCGTCCGTAGAGAATCAAATCCAGCACCCGTGAAGTCACCGCCGCGGAAATCACACTGAAAAAGACCGTGTCCAGATTTCCGAACACAATACCTCCGATACAGATAATCACCGCGTCGATGGAGAGAAAAATCGTTCCGGTTTTGAGATGGGGCTTCTTTAATTTTAAACATTTTACGATAATATCCGTCCCCCCCGTGGTTGCGCCTGCCCGCATCACCACGCCGATTCCGACTGCTGCCAGCATCCCGCCGAAAATCCCGCCAAGAAGCGGCTCGCTGGTAAGCGGATGCATCCCTGAAAACGCATTGGTAAATACAGATACCGAAAAAATCGTATACAGGGTAGAGATAATAAACTTAAATCCGAATTTCCACACCCCCAGAATCATAATGGGAATATTGATAATCAGATATATCGTTCCTGTTTCTACAGGAATCAGACGGTTCACAACAATAGAAAGCCCTGATACCCCTCCCGGCGCCAGATTATTCGGGTCGATAAACAAACTGATTCCCGCCCCGTAAGATGCCGCCGCAACTGTAATCACCAGATATTTCAATATATTCTTATAAACCCTGGACATTCTATCGGATTTCATATGCTGCCTCTCCGCCAATCTCTTTATATATTTGCCCGTACCAGCTTCGGCTGATACCCGTTCCTCTCAAGGGCCTTAATTATCTGATGTTTGTGCTCTGTCCCGAATGCCTCCATGGTAATCCGAAGCTCCACAGCCGCATTCCTGTTAATGGAGACAAACTGATTATGCTCCAGCTTGATAACGTTGCCGTTTTCTTTTGCAATCACATCCGCCACATGGGAAAGCTCCCCGGGCTTATCCGGGAGGAGAACGGAAACGGTGAAAATACGGTCCCGCATAATCAGCCCCTGCTGTACCACGCTGGACATGGTAATCACGTCCATGTTTCCGCCGCTTAAGATGCAAACCACTTTTTTCTTCTTTACATCCAGGTGCTTTAACGCTGCCACGGTCAGAAGCCCCGAGTTTTCCACTACCATTTTGTGGTTCTCCACCATATCCAGAAAAGCAACCACCAGCTCCTCGTCGGGCACCGTGATAATGCCGTCCAGATTTTTGCAAAGATAAGGAAAAATCTTCTCCCCCGGCGTCTTCACCGCCGTGCCGTCTGCAATGGTGCTTATATGGTCAAGAGTTACCACCTTTCCCTCTTTAATGGAGGCTTTCAGACAGCTTGCGCCCTCCGGCTCCACGCCGATGACTTTAATATTGGGATTTAAAAGCTTTGCCAGGGTGGAAACGCCTGTCGCAAGACCGCCGCCGCCCACCGGCACCAATATGTAATCCACCAGAGGAAGCTCCTTGAAAATCTCCATGGCAATAGTCCCCTGCCCTGTGGCCACGGCCAGGTCGTCAAAGGGATGGATGAAGGTATAGCCGTGTTCTTCTGCCAGCTCGCAGGCATGAGCGCAGGCCTCGTCATAGACGTCCCCGTAAAGCACAACCTCCGCCCCGTAGTTTTTCGTTCTGTTTACCTTAATCAGCGGAGTCGTTGTGGGCATCACAATCACCGCCTTTGCCCCGCAACTCTTTGCGGCATATGCCACGCCCTGGGCATGATTGCCCGCCGAAGCCGTAATCAGCCCTTTTGCCAGCTCCTCCTCAGAGAGCGTACTCAGCTTATAGTATGCTCCCCTCAGCTTATAGGCGCCGGTAAACTGCATATTTTCCGGTTTCAAATAAACTCTGTTTTCCGTCTGCGCGCTGTAAAAATCACTGTACACCAGCTTCGTTTCCTGGGTCACCTTTTTTACAGTCTCCGACGCCTCCTCAAATTTCTCCAATGTCAGCATGTTCTCGTCCATCCTGCCGGCCTCCTCTCATCCGTTTCCCTGAATTCCTCTTTAAACTCCGTCATCTTCCTGCAAGCCTGCTTCTTCCACCTCAAACAGCGCGTTCACAAACTGGTCGGGGTCAAATTTCTGCAAATCCTCCAGCTTTTCTCCCACACCGATATATTTTACCGGAATATGAAGCTCCGACTGAATCGCCACCGCGATTCCGCCCTTGGAGGTTCCGTCCATTTTTGTAAGGATAATACCGGTAAGGTCTGCCGTCTCCCCGAACTCTCTCGCCTGGTTTAAGGCGTTCTGCCCGGTGGTGCCGTCCAGCACAATCAAATTTTCCCGATGGACGCCCGGAAACTCCCTGTCAATAATCCTGTTCATCTTTTTCAGTTCTTCCATCAGGTTCTTCTTATTGTGAAGCCTGCCTGCGGTATCGCAGAGCAGAACGTCCGCCTGCCTTGCCTTCGCCGCGCTTACCGCGTCAAAAACCACACTGGAAGGGTCCGCTCCCTCTGCGCCGGTGATGATATCGACGCCCGCCCGGTTCGCCCATTCCGTAAGCTGCTCGCAGGCCGCCGCCCTGTAGGTATCCGCCGCCGCAATCAGCACTTTTTTCCCCTGACCTTTCAAAATGCCCGCCAGCTTTCCTACCGAAGTGGTCTTGCCAACGCCGTTGACACCGATTATCAGAACTACGGACTGCTCCTGCTCAAACCGGTAGGCGGTCTCGTCCACCCGCATCTGCTCCTTGATGCTTTCAATGAGAAAGCTCTTGCATTCCGAAGGCTCCTTGATGTGGTTTTCCTTCACCTGTCCCTTAAGCCGCTCAAGAATCTCTCCGGTGGCGTTCACACCGATGTCTCCCATAATCAGGATTTCCTCAAGCTCCTCATAAAATTCCTCGTCGATAGAGGAAAATCCGCTGAAAACGGAATCGATTCCGCGGACGATGTTATTTCTTGTCTTGCTGAGTCCCTCTTTTAATCTGCTAAAAAATCCACCTGCCAGTGCCATCAGTTATCCAGCTCCTTATCTATCAGATTCACGCTTACCAGGGTGGAAACCCCCTTCTCCTGCATGGTAATTCCATAAAGCCTGTCGGCTTTTTCCATGGTGCCCCGCCTGTGGGTTATCACGATAAACTGCGTATACTTTGTAAGCTTATGTAAATATTTTGCAAAACGCGCAACGTTGTTTTCATCCAGAGCCGCTTCAATCTCATCCAGAAGGCAGAAAGGCGAAGGCTTCAGATTCTGGATGGCAAATAAAAGCGCAATCGCCGTGAGCGCCTTCTCCCCGCCGGAGAGCTGCATCATATTCTGCAGCTTCTTTCCGGGCGGCTGGGCAATGATGCGGATGCCCGCCTCCAGAACGTCTTCGTCCTCCATCAGCTCCAAGGTTCCCTTTCCTCCGCCGAACAGCTCCTTGAATACCTTGTCAAATTCTTTTCCGATTTCGGCGAACTTTTCATTAAACTGCTTTCGCATGGCGGCGTCAAGCTCTGTGATAATTCCCTCCAGAGTTTTTTCCGCCTCCACCAAATCGTCGTGCTGGGTCTTTAAAAACTGATATCTCTCCATCAGATTCCTGTAATCCTCAATGGCGTTGACATTTACATCGCCCAGCTTTTTGATTTGCTCCTTCAAAGAGGCGATTTCTTTCTTCATGGCGGATAAATCCGTCATTTCCGCATTGCGGAGAGCCGCCGCGTCGGACAATGTGATTTCATATTCGTCCCACATATAGTTAATCTGGCCCTCCAGATTATCCTGCAACTTTTCCCTCTGGGAATTTAAACGGTAAACCTCCTTGTCCAGCCCCGTCATCTTTTCCGCCAGAGCCTCTCTGTCTGTGAAGAAGTTTTTCTGCTTTGCGGAAAGAGCCTCCTTCTTCTCCATATCTTCTTTCAGCTTCTTTTCCGTATCCCCTAACGTGGTGTAGGAGGCGGCGATGGTCTGCTCGATGGCGGCAATATTGTTCTGCCTGCTGACAGATTCCTCCCGGCTTGCCGCAAGGCTTTCATTTATTTCCTTAAGCTCGCCGGAATATCTGTCAATCTCGCTGTCAATACGCTCCACGTTCTGCTGGTGGAACTGCTGCTGCTGGAGCATTTTTTCCACTTCCAAATCCCACTCGGACACGTGGGCGGACTGGTCGGATTCCTCCTTGCGCTCTCCTTCCAGCTCCATCTGGAATTTGCGTATTTCCTGCTCCGCCTTCTGCTCAAAGAGCTCGGAGTCCTCCAACTCCTTCTGTATTTCCAGCTTGCCGGCTTTGATTTCCTGAATCTGCTGCTCGATTTCATCGGCTTCCGCTTTCAGCTCCATGGAACCCTCGGAAGCCTCGTTTCTGCGCTCCTCGGCCTTTATCACATTAAGCCGCGCCGTGTTCTGCTCGATAAACTTCCTCTGCAGAGCCGCCTTATCCTCCTCCAGGGCAAGGCGAAGCTTGTTTCTCTCCGACTTTGTATTTTCTATTTCATTTAAAAGATTGTCAATCTGTGTCAGGAACTTTTTGATATTGCCCTCAAGCTCCTCCATCTCCCTTCTCCTTCCGAGAAGGTTGCTGTTATTCTTATAAGCGCCTCCGCTGATAGCGCCTCCGGGCACCAAAAGCTCTCCCTCCAGCGTTACCATACGGACGGTGTAGCGGTACTTTCCGGCGATTTTCACCGCGTTGTCAACATTGTCAACCACCACAATCCGCCCCAGCGCAGCCTTTGCAACGTTTCTGTACTTGCCGTCCACCCGCACAAGCTCGTCCGCAAGTCCGATTACCCCTTTTTCCTTTAATACCTCCTGATTTTTAAACTCCTGCGTATTTCCGATACTGGTAAGAGGTAAAAAGGTGGCGCGTCCGGCTCTTGCCTGCTTTAATCGGGCAATCATCCTTTTGGCGGTTTCCTCGTCCTCCGTAACAACGTTCTGGATATTGCCTCCTAAGGCGGTCTCGATTGCCATTTCGTATTTCTTATCCACTTTAATGATGTCCGCCACAACGCCTATGATTCCCTTTTCTTCGTCGCGGTACTCCATCACTTTCTTTACGCCGCCGCCGTAGCCCTCGTAACGCTCGGTAAGGTTGGTCAGCGCGTCCAGCCTGGATTTTTCCTGATGGTAGCTAATCTGGGTATCTCGGAGCTTCTTATCCTTCCCCGCCAATTCCTCCCTCATCAGGGTCAGCCGCTCTTCTTTCTGCTCCTGGGAATCGTTTAACGCGCGGATTTCTTCATTGATGCGCTCGAATTCCTCCTGGAGCCTGCTGATAGCCTCCTCCTGCTGGGCCTCGTCCGACTTGATGCGCAGGAGCCTTGAGGTCAGCTCCGCCTTACGGATATTAATCTGCTCCGTCATGGTATCGTAACGGCCAATCTTTGATTTGATGGTGGCACGGGTGTTCAACGTCTCGATAATAGTATTTTTCCCGGACTCAATCTCATTATTCAGTTCTTCGATTCTTGCCTGAATTCCGAGAAGCTTCTCCCTTGCCTCGTCTCTTGCCTTCTGCAGTTCCGAAACCTGCCCGTCAATCACCGCTTTATCTGCAAGAATTCCTTCTTTATCCAGAAGCTTTGCGTTCATTTCTCCGGTAACGGCTTCCTTGCGGGCGCTAAAATGCTCTTCATTGCTTTTGGCGGACTTAATCTGCTCCTTCAGGACATTGATTTCCCCCTCCAGCTTTCCCCGAAGCATACTGGTGTCGGTAAGAGAGGTTCTCTCAGATTCAATCGCCTCCTCCAAAAGCCCAATCTGCTCCTGAATCTGTTCGTATTCTTCCTTTATCTTTTCATACTGCGCCGTGGTCTGTTCCAAATCTCCGCTTGCAATCTCAAACTTGCCCTGTACAGAGGACAGTTCTTCTTTCAGACGGTTGTTTTCCAGAAGAAACATATTCACGTCCAGCGTCTTTAATTCTTCTTTCTTTTTCAGGTAAGCTCTGGCTGTCTCCGACTGCTTTTCCAGGGGGCCAATCTGCTTTTCCAGTTCGGAAAGTATATCGCTTACCCTGACCAGATTCTGCTTCTCGTCCTCCAGCTTCTTCTGGGCGGCAACCTTGCGCTTTTTAAACTTTACAATTCCCGCCGCCTCGTCAAAAAGCTCCCTTCTCTCCTCCGGCTTGCCGCTTAAGATTTTGTCAATCTGCCCCTGTCCGATAATCGAATAGCCTTCCTTGCCGATACCGGTATCGTAAAACAGCTCGTTCACGTCCTTCAGCCGGCAGGGAGCCCCGTTTAAGAGATATTCGCTTTCACCGGAACGGTAAATCCTTCTGGCAACCGTCACTTCCTCAAAGTCAATGGCAAGCTGATGGTCCGAATTATCCAGCGTAATCGCCACATAAGCATAACCTAAGGGCTTGCGGGTCTCCGTGCCCGAAAAAATAACGTCCTGCATAGACGCCCCCCTAAGCTGCTTGATTCTCTGTTCTCCAAGCACCCAGCGGACAGCGTCCGCCACATTGCTTTTTCCGCTGCCGTTGGGTCCCACGATTCCCGTAATCCCGTTATGAAATTTAAAGACAAGCTTGTTTGCAAAGGATTTAAATCCCTGAATTTCAATACTCTTTAAATACATTTTGACTCCTGCTCTTTAGGCGCCTTTCCAATCAGTACCTGATAAGCGGCCTGCTGCTGCGCGGTTTTTTTATTGCGTCCCTGGCCTCTCCCCACGGTTTTCCCGTCAATTATGGCTTCCACCACAAAAACCTTTTCATGGTCGGGGCCGCTTTCGCTTACCAGCTCATAGGTGAGGGTTTTCCCTTCCTTCTGAACCTGTTCCTGAAGCAGGGTCTTGCTGTCATAAAAAAGCTGCTTGTTCTCCAAATCGGAAAGGATAAATTTCCTGACGAATTTATCCGCCTCCAGAAGACCTCCGTCAAGATAAATTGCGCCGATAACCGCCTCCATCACATCGGAAATAATGGAGTCCCGTTTCCGTCCGCCGGTGGCTTCCTCTCCTTTTCCAAGCAATATATATTTTCCCAAATCCAAATCCCTTGCGCAAAATGCCAGCGCCGGTTCGCATACCATGGAGGAGCGCAATCTTGTCATCTCGCCCTCTGACATATCGGGATAAGTTTCAAAAAAGAACTGGCTGGAAAGCAGCTCAAGCACCGCGTCTCCCAAAAATTCCAGTCTTTCATAATTTTTGTATTTATTGATTTTCTGCTCATTCGAAAAAGAGCTGTGAGTAACCGCCTGACCAAGCAGTCTTTTTTCGGAAAACTCATAGCCTATTTTCTTTTCCAGCTCCTTCAATTCTTCCTGTTTAAACATGTCTCACCTTTTATTTTTCATTGTCCGCTCGGCATTCGCCCCATGGGAACGCAAGCGTTCCCGCGCGGCTCATTGCTCGCGCAAAACAAAAAGCCCATACGGGCTTTTAGTTCACAGCATTTTTGATAAGCTCAACCGCCTGCTCCACTGTTTTGATATCCTCTGTGTCTTCCGCGTCAATTTCGATATCGAATTCCTCTTCAATTCCCATAATGACCTGGAATAAATCCAGCGAATCGGCGCCCAAATCATCCACGAAAGTAGTTTCCATGGTGATTTCCTCAGGGTCAACATTCAGTACGTCAGCAATTATTTTTTTCAGCTTTTCAAATTCCATTTTTACTTTTCCTTTCTAGTCCTCTTCCATCGTTATTTTTTCTTTTATTTTTTGATTGATATTCTGCTGTGTAAAGGTAATGCACTGCAGAATAGAATTTTTAATTTCAACAGATTTGGAACTCCCGTGGGTTTTCACTACAAGACCGTTGAGCCCGAGCATGGGCGCTCCGCCGTACTGTTCCAAATCAAAGACTTTCAGCGTATTTTTCAACGCTGGCTTGACTAAAAGCGCGCCGATTTTGCTGCGAAGAGATACCATCATTCCCTCTTTCACCTTTTTAATCAGGGTGCCGCCTACGCCCTCGTACATCTTCAGAATCACATTTCCCACAAAAGCCTCACACACCACCACGTCCGCAAGTCCGGCGGGAATGTCTCTGGCCTCGATACTGCCAATGAAGTGGATGTCCGGACAATTCTTGAGAAGAGGAAAGGTTTCCTTTACAAGGGCGTTCCCCTTTTCTTCTTCCGCACCGATGTTGACGATACCCACCTTCGGCTTTTTAACTCCCATTACACTTTCCATATATACGGAACCCATCTTGGCAAACTGCACCAGATGAGAAGGCCTTGCGTCCACATTTGCGCCGCAGTCTATCAAAAGCGCGCATCCCTTTTCCGTCGGGATTAAAGGGGCTAAGGGCGGCCTTTCCACTCCCTTGATTCTTCCCACAATAAGCTGTCCGCCTACCAGCGTCGCTCCCGTGCTTCCGGCGGAAACATAACCGTCGCAGGTTCCGTTTTTCACAAGGTTCAGGGCCCTGACAATGGAAGAATCCTTTTTTTTGCGAATCGCCATAACCGGAGCCTCGGCCGTGCCGATAACCTCGGAAGCATTCACAACCTCTATCTGTTCCGCATTATATGTATATCTGGCAAGTTCGCCCCTGATTATCTCTTCCTGTCCGGTCAGAAATACTTTGACCTGGCTGCTCTCATTTACCGCATCGACGGCTCCTTTTACGATTTCCACAGGAGCATTGTCTCCGCCCATAGCGTCCACCGCCACATTTACAAATTCTGCCATTTTGTCCTCACTTTTGTGTTGTTTTCTTCACGTGGTTAAAACTGTAGATACTGCCCGCAAACAGGCCGTTTGTTTCCTCTGCTTTAAACACATTTTTACTATACTAGACCAAATTGTAAAAATCAAGCCAAAATATGAAATAAATAGTCCTGTAAAGGAATTTTTCTTCGCCTGCAAAACAATGGAACTGCTGTCATATCCACAAGTTTCTGAAAAATGCCATAAAAAACAGGGAAACGCTTCATAGCTGAAATATAAAACGGAATCTGATGTCTTTTTATAAGTTTGAAGGTATTTGAGCCTTAATATGGAGTCATTGGTATGCCCTGCATCAAACTGTCCGCGGCCTGTGTAGTTAATAATGTGCAATAAGGAGAGCCGACAAACTGTGATTTCTCACAAATCTGTCGGCTCTGCGTCTAAGCATCTGGCTCTTTGATAACAGTTATTTTCAGCTTTTCCACGTCAATTATAATTTGCTTTTTACATTTTGGGCAATAGAGAAGAAAATTATTGTGAATAGTATCTGCTCAGATTTTATTATGGGTTTTATTCCCGCAAACAGGGCAACAAATCCACTCTGTTTTACACATTGCTTTCTTGTTATGTTTGCTTATCAGTCAATTTGGGAAATGCTGTATTGTCCGCATTTTTCCACATTTTCTCTAATGATTTCGTCTTTAACATCAGATTGCAGATATACCTCAACATATTCCTCTCTGAAAATAATTCCTGTTACTCCTTCTATCTGCTCAAGAGCATATTTAATTTTATTTTTGCAATTATCGCATTGAATACCCTTGATATAAATTGCCTTATAGTCCATCCGCTCGATTTTGAAAATAACGGGTCTTGTGCCATCCGAACAACAAGCAATCATTACTCTTTCGTCATTCATCCACCCTCTCATAATGGAACCGCCCTGTAATCCGGTGTAGATGTAGCGAGAAATAGCGTCCCATGCTTCGGAGCAATGTGGAAATGCTGTGCCGCCTGCAATATCATTAGCCTTATGTACGGTTTGCTTTAAAGTGTTTAATCCCATGTGCCAAAAATCATCGGCTGCACCATAACGCTCAAATATAAATTCATCACCCACATTGTAGCAAGAACACATACCTGCGTTGGGGTCAGCGCAATATTGAGCTTGTAACTCCGGGTATAATTTTTTGTCAATTACTGTGACTTTTACTTTATGTTGCATTTTGACCTCCTATTTTACAAAGAATACTCTGTTGTCTTTTATCTTCGGGGAATGGGGGTAAATACCATCAATATACCCAAGAGTGCAATGGCCGATACCCTCATATTCATCTTCAATTCCAGGAAATTTTAGCAATGGGCATTGTTTCCAGTTTTCTTTTTACATCCCTATTGTAACACAGGCAAGAACTTATCTATCCGCAATATAGCAAAATAAACACTGCTATGAAACTCGCCAAAAAAAGACGAGCAGAAATTATTGTCTCATTTCCGCTCATCCCTTTTCGTTTTCGGTATTCCTCACCGCCGGCAATCAGTCAACAGTGATGATTTCTTTCTTATTGTAAGAACCACATGCCTTACATACTCTGTGAGGCATCATAAGAGCCCCGCACTTGCTGCACTTAACCAACGTCGGAGCAGACATTTTCCAGTTTGCTCTTCTTTTGTCTCTTCTGGATTTAGAAGATTTATTCTTAGGACAGATAGACATCGTTACACCTCCTTATTCTCATTAAAAATATCCTTGATAGCTGCCATTCTGGGGTCAGGCACAAAAGTATCGCACCCGCAGTCCCCTTCATTTAAATTGTGTCCGCACTTTTTACAAATTCCCTTGCAGTCCGGCTTACACAACACTTTTACAGGCATATTCAACAGAATTTCACTGGTAAGGAATTCTTCTGTATCTAATTCATACTCATGCATAAAACCCTGCTGGTCCTGTTCTTCCATCTGACTGACAGCCTCCGGTGAAAATAGCTCCTGTTCAAAAATCAGCTCAACAGGCACTTTCACTACTTTCAGACATCTGTCGCAAGGCGCTTCCAAAGCGAAACGCATACCGCCTTTCATAAGCACTCTTCCTTTTCCTGCATTGGTAAAACGAATAAGTGCCGGTACCTTGTCCCGAATAATATAAAGACCTCCCATATAGGAAAAATTATTCGGCTCATAAGGAATGCTCTCTGTCCGCTCTTTTCCCTCAGATGTAAAGATATCCGTCAGATTTATTAACATAATAATCTCCCTGCGAATCTTATATGCGACTGAATATCATCCCAATCACACACTTAGACAATTATAATAGGGCTTATGCTGTTTGTCAATCATATTTTACGAAAGTAATGCAACGGTTTCTCTGGCGATTGCAAGTTCCTCATTGGTTGGAATGACAAGTACCTTTGTTCTGCTTTCAGGTGTGGTAATCTCCACTTCCTCGCCTCTCTTTACATTTGCGTCCTCATCAAGCTCCACGCCCAGATATCCCAGATAAGAGGAAACCATGGTACGGATAAACGGACTGTTTTCTCCGATTCCCGCTGTGAAACAGATAACGTCCACGCCGTTCATGGCTGCCGCATATGCGCCGATATACTTCGCCACCCGATAAGCAAAGGCCTTCATTGTCCTGATAGCAAAGGCTTCTCCTGCGCGGTAAGCCTTCTCCAAGTCTCTGAAATCCGATGAGAAATCCCCTGACAGGCCGAATACACCTGATTTTTTATTGAGTACGCTCATTATCTCCTGAACCGATTTATTTTCCTTATTACACAAAAATTCAATGATAGCCGGGTCAATGTCGCCGGAACGGGTTCCCATAATCAGACCTTCCAAAGGTGTAAGCCCCATGGAGGTATCCACGCATTTGCCGTTCTTTACCGCGGAAACACTGGCGCCGTTTCCAAGATGGCATACAATTATTTTCAAATCCTCATACGCCTTCCCCACAACCTCTGCCGCCCTTGCGGATACATAAGAATGGCTGGTTCCGTGGAAACCGTATCTTCTCACTTTATAGTCCTCATAATAGTGGTACGGCAACCCGTAAAGGTAAGCCTCCTCCGGCATTGTCTGGTGGAACGCCGTATCAAAAACTCCCGCCATAGGGGTATTGGGCATCAGTTCCTTGCACGCGCTGATTCCTATCAGGTTCGCCGGATTGTGGAGAGGCGCCAAATCGTTGCATTCCTCAATCGCCTTAATCACCTCGTCCGTAATCAGGGTGGAGGAAGCAAAGTTCTCTCCGCCGTGAACCAGCCTGTGCCCTACCGCGCCTATCTCGTCAAGGCTCTTTACCACGCCGTTTTCCTTGTCCGTAAGCGCGCCAAGCACCAGCCGGATTGCCTCTGTGTGGTCTTTCATGAGCGTTACGGTTTCCTGCTTCACGCCGCCGGCCGGCGTATAGGTCATCTGGCTTCCTTCTATTCCGATTCTCTCGCAGAGTCCCTTTGCAATCACAGCTTCCGATTTGGAATTGATGAGCTGAAATTTCAGTGAAGAACTGCCGCAGTTAATTACAAGTACGTTGATATCTTTCATTTATATTAATCCTCCTACCACAAATTGGGAGCAGACGCATTCCATGCGGACTATCGTCCGCTGGCGTCTGCCGGGTGATAAGGCATCCTCCCGCTTCGCGGGTCCCTCCTTACCACA
>CAMSTM010000093.1 GCA_947063675.1 uncultured Lachnospiraceae bacterium
GAGCTTCGGCTGTGCACTGTCTCTTTCTTTCCATATCCGATTGAATGACCTTGACACTTCCGCATACCCTTCGTGTTCCGCACTATCTCTTTGCGGACAGCCATTGTTTCCCAAGTTTTCTGTCATAAGCGGTCATTCCTCCTTTCCCGGTCATACTTAAGATTCCTACTGATTCGGTCCTTCATGATTTTTTTTTTTAATCACTACTATGACCTCTGCTGACTTCTGTGCGTTCAGTACTGCTTTGGGCAGTGGTTACCCCTTTCAAGGCATATCGCACAGACCTCCCCAGGTACCACACGTTTCTTCCTCTCCATCCATCTGCCTCATTTATCATGCATGATTCCGTGTAGTTATTGGGCTTCGACTTGGCAAGCAGCTTTACCCTCATGCATAACCTCATATGAGATTTCTGTTCGTCAGACCAGAGATTTGCCCGTGAGTTAGTATATTCCTCACATCCAGCTTCCTTCAGATTCCACCTCACGATGGACACCCTTGCCTTCGGCTATATCCTTCCCACTACCGGGCGGATTCGGGACTTTAGCCCGTTAGAAACGTGCGCCGCTGGGCGCACTTGAAAAAGCTCCCCTGCGGCCGAACCACAGAGAAGCTTCCATATTTAAAGCAACAGACAGGCAGAAAGATTCGTTCTCAACCCTTGACCGCTCCAGCCATAATTCCGTTCTGGAAATTTTTCTGGAAACACACATACACAACAATCAATGGCAGTATGGAAATCATCATACCCGCGGCAAGAAGCTGATAGTCCGTGGTATGAGCCGACTGAAATGCATACAGGGCGTAAGGAATCGGATATTTATTCTGGTCAAAAATATATATCATGGGAGCCAGCAGATTGTTCCATGAGCCCATGGCCGTAATAACCACCAGCGATGACCATGCCGGAAAGGTATTGGGCAGAATAATTCTGGTAAGCACTTTAATTTCAGAACATCCGTCCAGCCTTGCGGCTTCTATCATCGAGTCAGGTATTGACAGGAAAAACGAACGCATCATCATAATGGCAAAGCCTTCTCCCGTACCGATGGTAAGCAGTACAATTCCCGTCAGGGAATTGAGCATTCCCATGGATTTCAGCGTAAAATACAGAGGAAGCATAATGGTCTGGAAAGGTATCATCATACCTATCAACAGCAGGTAATAAAAGAAATTACGTCCCGGGTAACGGAATTTTGCAAAGGAATAGCCGGCCAGAGTGGCCACGACCAGCGTTCCCAATATGGTAAACACCATCATAAACAAACTGTTTAAAAGATATTGGTCAAACTTTCCTATTTGCCATGCTTCAATATAATTTTCAATAATCCTCCATTCATGGGGCCATGTAAAGGGCCCTCTGACCGCGTCCTTCGGTGTACGGAAGGATGTAATCAGTATCGTAAAAAACGGGAGCAGCGTATATACGAGAGCAATAATTAAAACAAGGTACGTCAATCCCTTAGCCAGCCTTTTATTAAAAGCTTTACTGTTCGTTTTCTCCATCACATCTCCTCCTCCTTCCCCAGAGCCTTGTTGTAAATAACGGTAAAGAACATCATAAACAGGCCAAGCAGAATAGCCGCTGCAGAACCGTATCCGAACTTATTAAAGTTAAAAGCCTGCTTGTAAATATAATAGGTCATTATCTGGGTCGCATCGTTGGGTCCGCCGCTGGTCATTACCAGTACCAGGTCATACACTTTAAAGCTGTCAATGACCGTGTACACCAGCACCATGTTAATAACAGGCTTAATCTGCGGAATCGTGACATGATAAAACAACTGCCATTTCCCGGCGCCGTCCAGCCTTGCCGCCTCCTCCAGCTCCATATCTGTTCCCATAAATGCCGCAATGAAAATCACCATACAGAATCCAAAATACGTCCATCCTCCGGTGATGGTAATTCCAAGCATTGCCGTTTTCACATTTCCGGTAATGGCAATATCGCTTCCGTTGCCTCCCATCATATCGACAATCATAGTTATCAGTCCGTTTCTGGGGTCATAAATCCACTTCCATACTGCACCGTAAACCACAGCCGATACAATTCTGGGGAAAAAATAAACGGAACGGAACAGGGTGCGCCCCTTAATATTCGGACGGGACAGGATATACGCCAGAACAAGTCCCGGAAGTACGCCAAACGCCAGAATGCCAAAGGTATAAAAAATGTTGTTTGTAAAGGCCTTCCAGAAAGAAGCATCCGAAAACAAGTCCAGATAATTCTGTAAGCCCACATAGACCGGCTGCATCACCCCGTCCCAGTCCAACGTACTGTACCGTACTGCCTGTATAAGGCTGTAGGCAAAAAAGACGGCAAAAAAGATTACAGCCGGGAGTATCAGCACATATCCCATAATCATCTGATTTCTGTACAGGGATTTCTTTAATGTAAATTTCTGCATAAGCCCCTTTCCTTTCGCTTTTGAAAAAGAAAGAATGCCAATCAATATCAGCATTCTTTCTTAAAAAAATCAGATACTTAATTGATTTTAAAGGAACCCTTGGTAAGCCCTGTCTCCACATCGAGCTCTCTTGCTTTCTCCGCTTCCGCAATAAACGAATCTTCGTCCAGAGAGCCAATCACCAGCTTCTGTCCGGCCTCCGAGAAAAAGTCAAAGCTGTTGGTTCCCAGCCACATATTAATACCGGCCGTATTCTGGAGGCTTTCATCTCCCAAAAGCTCCACCACACGTTCTGCAAGAGGAGAGAGATTCACATCGTATTCATTCGCATAGGGAGGCATTGTACCGCCTGTCTCCGCCCAGATTTTTGCAGTATCCGGATTGTTGATGGAAAAGTCGATAAATTCATACGCCGCATCCTTAACTTCAGATTCTGCGTAAACAAGGTAAGCGCCGCCTGCGAAGTTCACCTGCGAACCGTCGTCCGCGCAGGTTTCCGAACCGGGAAAAGGATAAATAGAGGTGTTGAAATCCGTCTTTTCCGTGATATTCCCAACCTCCCAGTTTCCTGTTACCCATACGGCATAATCCCCTCCAAAGAACATCTGCTCCTGGTCGCCGTCTACCTCGGGGTGAGCCGGGAAATATCCATTATCCATCCAGTCTTTCATACATCTTACTGCTGCCCGGACAGAGGCCTTGTCCCAGGAACCGTCGTTATTCATACAGTCGCTGATTTCCTCCTGCGTCATAAAGGCATACAGTATCGTTCCGATAAAATTCATATTATTAGACCACACTGAGTCCAGAGTATTTGCCAGCACGTTATAACCGGCATCTTTTATAATCTGCATATCAGCCGTCAATTCCTCAACCGTTTTCGGTGCGGAAAGATTAAGCTCGTCAAAAATGTCCTGATTCACGTACAGACTCATGGTTTCCATCTCGTTCCCCACACCCCAGACGAAATTGTCGGCGCTTGGAATCTCCCAGCAGGCGGACATAATACTGTCTTTCCACCCATATTTTTCATATGCCTCCGCTAAATCCTGATAATATCCGGCTTTTACATAATTTCCTACAGTGCCGATTCCGGCTTCATAGTAAACGATGTCCGGTGCATCTCCTCCCATGAATGCTGCCTTTAATGTTTCACTTAATGTGCTCCCCTCCTTTGCAACCCGTTCCACCTTCACTTCCGGGTGAGCCGCCTGATATGCCGCAATAATATCCTCCTGTGCCTTTCCCAGAGAACCGTCCACAAAGGTATCCCATATGGTAAGCGTCGTCTGCTCCCCGGACGTCGCCCCGTCGGAGTCATTATCTCCCGAACTGTTTTGCTCATTTCCGCTGTCCGAGGAGTTGTTTTCAGCAGGCGCCGGCAAGGAGCCGCATCCTGCCAGTGTAACCATGATTAATATAATTGCCGTCAAGACAGATACGATTCTTTTTTTCATATAGTATTTCCTTTCATTTCATAAATTGGTGAGCCAGCTTCTCAAATCTTCCGCATACTTCGTCAATATTTAAATATTCTGGATGTTCTTTCAGATAAATATGCATACGTCCGTTAAATGGTTTCGTCCAGTTTTCAGGAATTGATTTCTTTCCAATGACAGCGCCAAGAATACTCCCCGCTGTAGCGCCGGTGCAGTCATTGTCCCCGCTCATGGCAATGGTTTCTCCTATGGTTTTTGTAAAATCCTTTCCGCCAATGGAAAGCCCCATCACCACATGTATTGCATTTGTAAGCGCGCTTCCGTTAAACATACCGTCATAAACCTTCCATGTTTTGTCAGCGGCGTCCTCATAATTCGTAACCGGCGTATCAAGCGCCCACCGGATTCCCTCGGCAAACAGGCAGCTTTCGGGAATTTCCGTCAGCCCGATTTTAACAGCTTCTATCGGGTCGTCCACCACAAAGGCTGCGGAAATGGATGCCGCCATAAACATGGCTCCGTAGACACCGTTTCTTCTATGGTTAATGGAACAGTCCCTGTATGCCAGTTCCGCCGCCTTCTCCGGCCAGCCGGGGCAAACATATCCATAGGAATCCGCTCTCGTCCATCCGGCAATGTTCTGCAGATTTGGATTACCGGCGATACCTGCCTCGGGCAGCTTCATTCCTTTCTGGAAATTCAGCATCATGTTCCGCTCTCCCCAATAGCAGCCTCTGCTCCCCCGTTCATCTTCGATGGGCAGATATTTCTTCCATACCGCCGCCATATCCTCCTGCGTAAAGTCCATCCCGTACTCTTCCATTGTCAGAAGCCCCAACAGTGTATAAATCGTATCGTCATCAGGCGGAACCGCATCCATATGGTCTTTCGTCAAATCAATTTTTCTGCCGGTAATATAATGCGGCGACATAGGCTCCTTGATATGGCTCCAGTAATCCACCGGAGGAAAGGGCTCCGAAAAATATTCCGCCCATGCTTTCATTGTTGCAATGGGATTGAATTCCAAAGCAGCCCCCAAAGTACAGCCTGCCATCCTGCCGTAAAATGCTCCACGCAGCCGTTCCATATAGTCCGCCCGGATTTCATCCACCATCTTTCTTGGGCCGGCCGGCCGCAAACGCCTGATACTCTCCAGGTCATCCGGTTCCTCTGCGTCCTTCTGTGCAAGGACAAGACTTTCGAATTCGGAAATCCTTTTTAAAATATCCTCTTTGAAATTCTCAAAAATCCTTGCTCCCTCCTCGCCGCAGCCGAACTCGGAGGTCAGTTTCAAATACCTTGTAATGTCATCCACCTTTTCCTGAAACCACACGGGAGAATATGGAACATACCTCACGTCTTTCATTTGCATAAACATCACTTCCCTTCTCTCATTTTAAGCATATAAGATTATCGTGTGCGCACACGGTTTTCTTTTATTTTAAAACAGATATATAAAATACCTGTTTTAAATCAAACTGTCTCCATCTATAATCGTATAGTCTAATAAATATTCACGAAAATATTCCGGGTTATCCATACATTCAAATAAAATATCAATTACCGCCTGTCCCATCTGCCTGACCGAATACCCGATTGTCGCCAGTCTGGGATGAATATATTCTAAAGCCTGAATATTGTCGTATCCCATAATTCCAACCTGTTCCGGTATACAAACGTTTCTTTTTCTCAGATATTCTATTGCCTTTACAGCGTATGAATCACACAGGCACAGCAATGCCGTTTTTTCATCAAATTTCTGCCCCTCCAGAAAATAATCCAGCTTTTCCTCCAGACTTCCCGCCTCCAGCACTTCCGCTTTCAGATTGAACCTTTGCATGCCTTTCTGATAGCCCGTCAGCCGCTGCTGTAAAGTATAGGTGTTAAGCCCCTGCTTTCTCTGATATGCTATATCAGGCGTTAAATAGCTGATTCTCCTGTATCCCTTATTTAAAAGGTGCTCAACCGCATCTTCCATTGCACTCCTGTCATTTACTCCCACGAAAGGGAAACTTTCATCCAGCCTGTTATAAATCGTAACTATCGGAATCCCCAGATTTTTCAGGGAATTGATATACGTCTGGCTCAGCCCTACAGGAAAAAGTATGATTCCGTCCACCTGACGCTCACACAGATAACTGATACCATCCTCCTCCAGCGAAAAATCCCTGTGCGTCAGAATCAGATAAATAAAAAAGCCTTTTTCCTTTGCCCTGGCTTCAATCGTATCAATCAATTCCGGGAAAAAATTATTACACAAATCAAAACACACAACGCCGATTGTCATGGTGCGTCCCTTTGCCAGACTCCTCCCTGTATGATTGGGGTGATAATTCAAAATTTCAGCGGCCTCCAATATTTTCTTTTTTGTTTTCTCACTGATTCCCGAGCGGTTGTTTAGCGCCCGGTCTACCGTGCCCACGGAAATTTTGCAATACTCTGCTATATCTTTGATTGTCGCTCTCATTTTGTCACCATGTCACATCAGGGGCATCTACATTTAATTGCTGTTTCTTATCCCATTGCTTTCCTTCTATTTGTCTTTTTGCTAATCGTGTGCGTTAACGTTTTGTGTTATGTTGTATATTATATCGTTTTTTGGCAAAAAATCTACTGGTATTGTTCACAAAAGTTAAACATATTTTTTAGTTAAAATTTTATTTTGCATATTTCTGCTTTTACAGTAGATTTTTCATTTACTTCCATTGTATAATAAGGAATGATTGTTTCATTTTGGAGGAAATGCTATGGCAGTAAAATACGTATTTGTAACAGGCGGCGTTGTTTCAGGTTTGGGAAAGGGAATTACAGCCGCTTCTTTAGGTAGATTGCTTAAGGCAAGAGGATATAAGGTGACAATGCAGAAATTCGACCCTTATATCAATATGGACCCCGGAACCATGAACCCTATCCAGCACGGAGAGGTTTTCGTAACCGAGGACGGCACCGAGACGGATTTGGACCTTGGACACTACGAGCGTTTTATCGATGAAAATCTGGACAAGAATTCCAATGTAACCACGGGCAAGATTTACTGGAGCGTGCTCCAAAAGGAACGCCGGGGAGATTACGGCGGGGGAACCGTTCAGGTAATCCCTCATATTACCAATGAAATCAAAAGCCGATTCTACCGTAATTTTACCGATGAAGAAACCCGAATCGCCATCATCGAAGTAGGCGGCACTGTGGGCGACATAGAAAGCCAGCCTTTCCTTGAATCTATTCGCCAGTTTCAGCATGAAATCGGGCATGAAAATGCAATTTTGATTCACGTAACCCTGATTCCTTATCTGAAAGCGTCTCAGGAGATGAAGACCAAGCCTACCCAGGCCAGCGTCAAGGAACTGCAGGGAATGGGTATCCGTCCCGATATTATCGTGTGCCGGAGCGAATATCCCTTAAGCCAGAGTATCAAGGATAAAATTGCGCTTTTCTGCAACGTACCCAACAACCACGTTCTGCAGAATCTGGATGTGGAGTATTTATACGAAGCCCCTCTTGCCATGGAAAACGAGCATCTGGCACAGGTTGCCTGCGAATGTCTGAATCTGGCCTGTCCTGAACCGGACCTCACGGACTGGAAAGCAATGGTGGAATCTTTGCGAACGCCCGTCGGGGAAGTGACCGTTGCTCTGGTAGGGAAGTATGTACAGCTCCATGACGCTTATATCAGTGTTGTGGAGGCCTTAAAACACGGCGGCATTTCCAACCGCGTCACCGTGAATATCAAATGGATTGATTCCGAGCTTGTGACGGAGGAAACTGCGGACGGGCTCTTTAAGGACGTCAGCGGCATCCTTGTTCCCGGCGGCTTCGGCCCCCGCGGCATTGAAGGCAAGATTTGTGCGATTCGATATGCAAGGACTCACAGGCTTCCTTTCCTAGGTCTCTGTCTTGGCATGCAGCTTGCCATTGTGGAATTCGCCCGCAATGTGGTTGGCTACAATGATGCAAACAGCATTGAGCTTGACCCTTCCACCTCTCACCCGGTGATTGCGCTTATGCCGGACCAGAACGGTGTGGAGGATATCGGCGGAACCTTAAGGCTTGGTTCTTATCCCTGCGAGCTGGACAAGACCTCCCTTGCATACAAATTATACGGGGAAGAAATTATCCACGAGCGTCACAGACACCGCTACGAAGTAAACAATGATTTCCGTACGGTTTTAACGGAGCACGGCATGAAGCTTTCCGGTCATTCGCCCGACGGACGTATCATTGAGATGTGCGAGCTCACCGACCATCCGTTTTTCCTTGCCACTCAGGGACATCCTGAGCTTAAGTCAAGGCCCAACAGACCGCATCCTTTGTTTAAGGGATTTATTGAGGCGGTTACGAAATGTGAAAGATGAAATTATCAGCGGCACGGGAAACCGTGCCGCAATTTATTTATTCACCCACCATCCAAATACAATTCAAAGCCCCGTAGCAAGCTGACGGGCATCAAACTTACAACGCAACAGAGCTGCGGAGTCTTGACCCCTCGCCGGGGCGGCATCTGCTCTTCTTTGAAGAACAGATAAGCCTCGCGGCATTTGTCAAATGTATCAAACGAAGTTTGTATTGCTTCGCATCCGCCTGACTTATTGCTCGCGGGAATAAAAATTCTACAGGACTAAACAGTTGCCTTATTTTCACTCACTTTTATGAATTCGCATACACAGAGCCTTCTGCCTCCGCATATTCATCTTCCGTATACCCGTAAGCGAGAATCTGCTCTCTGGTAGCACCGGCTCTGAGCATCCGCCCGATAGCGGCGATTCTCTCTTTTGCGATTCCCTGATTAATCCCTTGCTTTATCCCTCGTTCAATCCCGCGCTTCATTCCCCGCTCCAATGCTCTGTCTGCAATAGCTTCTGACCAGTTACACATAATCTGAATCCTCCTTTCCAATTCAGCGGTCATTATCATACCATATTCGTCCGCCAATATCCGCTTTTTCTCCTCCACATCCTTTTTGGAAAGCAATTCTTCCAACATTGCTATCAGGACATTTTGAGATTTCGTTATAGCTTCTCCGGCGGAAATATTTTCTCCGTCCCTGATATTGACAATGATACCTTTCATCAAATCTGCATGATACGGATTTTTCTTATTTCCAAAAACTGTTTTCCTGTCAAAGCTGATTTCCTCAATGGAATCTTCCGCTGCATCGTTATCCATACAGAGCCAGATGCTACGGACTTTTTTCAAATTATCAAAATCACTGTGAAAAAATTCTGTCTGCTTCTGCGCCGAAATCATTCTTGCGAGATAAAATACAATCCTGTTTTCCAGATGGTACCCCAGCTTACCGGAATCCGACGACTTCTGCGCCTCAATATTAATAAGAATTTTAATCTCCTTCTCCTTATGATACGCGGTAAAGCGAATATCATAATAGATAATCCCTTCCCCCGGAACATTATCCTCCGTTGCGGTTCCCTTAACGCGTCCAAGATTGGCAAGTCCGGCATCAACCGGCTTCGTTCCTATCTCAATATCATCACTGATACTGTCCATAATATCCTGAACATCCATATCCCGGAATTCTTCAATTGTATATTTTAAAATCCGTGACAATATCTGCCTGTCCGCAAGCAAATACTTTACATTTGTATCATATGTCAGACCGGAGTCGTTTATTGCATCGACTGTCTGCGCTAAATTTGTCTTTATCATCTGTCTCCTTTTTATTATATGTGAAATTATCTGTAAAATCAATTATTACAAAACGGGATTTTTGCTTTGAACTTTTTTACCCAGATATTTACCGATTCATTTTGAAATGATTATATAGAAATCTACATGAAAATTTTTACTTCTTTATATGGAAGGCAGCGGCACGGAAAACCGTGCCGCGTCTTTGTCCGCCTCAGGATAATTCCTATCCATGGCTTTTTGTTTTTTTACTGGAATAACCTTGTCACAAGAGAATCCTGCTCCATCCGTTTCCGCAGCATCAAAGCACCGTAGTCCCGCATAAGCTCCTGTCTCTTCTTTTCGGATATGGCCTTGGGCATATCCAAATCCTCAAGACGGCTTCTGGAGTTAAGCTGTTCCAGCGAAGCGGCAGTATTATAGTTATAAGTATGCTCCAGACGATTGGTCTGCGCTCCGATGTTGCCCCTTCTGGAGGAAATCATATCCATTGCCTTATCAATGTCCTGCAGGTTAAAATTGCCCTTAGTCACATCGAAATCCGCAATGCCGAGCGCCTCCAGAGTGGAATTCTCCATCTGGATTTTCATACCGCCGCCGTCGGGATTGGTAGCCAGATGCATATCCGCCATGCTTCCGTCAAGAAGCTTTTGCTCATTGAAAGTAGTGTCCTTTGCCAGAGACTGAATGCCTTCCTTAAGCTGGTTTATCTCATTTTGGTACATCTGCTTTTCCGTGTCTGAATTTAATCCGTTCATGGATTTAAGCGCAAGCTCGCGGATTCTCTGCAGATAGTCCATCATGCCGTCCATAGCGCCGTCCGCCACGTTCAATGCGCCAATGCCGTCTTTCGCATTGTCCGCGCCTACCCGAAGACCTGTTTCTTCCCTTTCCATCTTTTTGCCTATGGCGAGACCGGCCGCGTCGTCCGCTGCCGTATTGATTCTCTTTCCGCTGGCAATGTGGGAATAGGAACTATAAAGCCCGTTATTACTTACTGTCATACTACTCATAACTGCACCTCCTTTCCTGTTATGAATTCCGTAAATACACCCTTACGCATTTACTGTGCTGTTTCATTTTCATTATATCCTTTAATACAAAATATCTCAATCGACAACCATAAAATATTTTCTTAATCCGGCTGCTGTCCGTCGTGCGCCTTCCACTGGCATTCTGTCACCTGCATATGGGAAAATATTGCCTTAAAGGAGGAATCCTCCGGCGAGCAGGCATAGATACCGAACTGTATTTTCCCCTTTCCGGCGTGCATATGGCAAATGCGCATCTGATTAAACACGGCTCCGTCCTCGGAACACTCGATACAGTAGTCGTCCTCTCTCCGGCTGAGCCGATACCACATGGATTTTACAGAAGCGTCTATAACGGTGGTCGCCCAGTCGGAATATCCCTGATTTGTCACCACGCTTCCCAAATGCTGATAGCTGTCATTTTCATATTCCACAGAAGCCTTCAGCCAGTTTTCACTGTCCAGATACATGACGATTCCGCACTGGTCGAACCTGTGATGGCTCTCCGCAAATTCCGTCTTAACCACAAAGCTGAAATATTTTTCCTCCGTCTCCATCTGCCAGACGGGGGCATTGTCATTTCGGAAATGATAGTAGGTTCTCTGCCATAAATCCGTATGAGGCTTCGTCACAACCTCTACTCTGTCATTCTCAATTCTGCAGCTTTCCGGTTCCCTTGTCCATTTAAATTTTGTAAAATCCATCTTTTTCCCGTCCTTATTCCGTTTGTTAAATATATCCTTATTATAAAAAGCAGCTCCGGCCGTGTCAATTAAATTGAAGCCCGAATCATGAAACGCAACCCCAAATTGCGCGATAGTTGGTGGAGGCAACCGGGAATTTTCGATAGAATACAGGCAGAAAAAACGTTTACAGGAGGAAAATTTCAATGAAAACCATGAAATGGAAATTTTTAAACAGCACAACCATAAAGCTCCTTGCGGCCGCATTAATGTTTCTGGACCACATTCACCAGATGTTCGCCTCTGCCGGCGCTCCTTTATGGCTGACGATGGCGGGGCGGCCCGTATTTCCCGTATTTTTGTTTGCAGCAGCCGAAAGCTTTCACTTTACCCGCAGCAAAATGAACTATTTGAAACGGCTTCTTTTTGCAAGCTGGGGAATGACGCTCTATACCTTCCTTTTACAGCGCGCCGTTCCAAATGAAAATGTGGTCTTGATGAATAATGCGTTCAGCACCTTTTTTGTGGCAGGTCTGTATATGTTATTCTGGGACCGGTTTACGGAGGGAATTGCCGGAAGGGATTTCAGAAAAACCGTAAAAGCAATTTTATGCTGCCTGATTCCTGTGCTTTGTGCTTTGCCTGCATTTTTTATTGCAATACTTGCGGCAAACGGCAATGTTCCCTTTTCCATGATACGGCTGCTTACCATTTTATCACTGTTTATCCCAAATATCTTAACGGTGGAGGGCGGTTATGCTTTTGTCTTGTTGGGAGTACTATTTTATATTTTCAGAAAAAACAGAATCCTGCAGATTGCAGCTTTACTGATTTTATCGGCCCTGACTTATATCACCGGCGACGGTTTCCAGTACCTGATGTGCCTGGCTGCCATTCCCATGGCTCTGTATAACGGAAAACGCGGACACGGCATGAAAAATTTCTTCTATATATTTTATCCGGCACATATCGGAATATTGTATCTTATTTCAGCATTGCTTTTATAATTTTCTATAATATAATGAAAACAGCGCCTCTCCGAAAGAGGCGTATCAGAAAAGGAGAAAATATGGACACAATCAGAGTTATTACCGTTTTATTTGCTATCCTCTATCTTGTTTTTGTAATTGCGGTTACAGGCGCGGCAGTTTATTTATTCTGGCTGCTTGTCAGGGCATTGAAAAAATATATCAACTCAAAGGAGGTAAGGGAGGAAAAGAAGGTCATCCGAAAATCTTTAGGCGAAGTGTTAAAGGAAAACCGGCTGCGCTGCAAGATGACTCAGGAATTTGTGGCTGAAGCGTTAGGCGTCAGCAGGCAGGCGGTTTCCAAGTGGGAAAACGGAACCTCCGACCCAAGCACCTCCAATTTGATTGCCCTTGCCAGGCTGTATGAGGTGTCTTCGGAAGACCTGTTAAAAAGTACCGAGAATGGAAGGAAGGATGAAGCTTAACCGGCATTTAATATTTTCCGGCAAAAATCTCTTATTCCATCCTTCCCTGAACCCTTTTACATTCTGGCGCTTTCCACATTTTCCTGGAACCACTGATAAGCCAGCCCTACGCCCTCTTCCAGTTCCACCTTATGTCTCCAGCCAAGGCTGTGCAGCTTATCCACATTGGTAAGCTTTCTGGGCGTGCCGTCAGGCATGTCCTTATTCCATACGATTTCACCGGTATAGCCCACCTCTTTCCTGACCGTTTCCGCCAGCTCGCTGATGGTCACTTCCTTGCCGGTTCCGATATTTACATGCTCCTCTCCGTCATAATTTTCCAGAAGGAACACACAGGCGTCCGCCATGTCGTCCACGTATAAAAATTCCCGGAGGGGCGTACCTGTACCCCAGAGCTCCACGGAAGGCGCCCCCTGCACCTTTGCCTCATGGAATTTCCTTATCATCGCGGGCATCACATGGGAACCCTCAAGGTCGTAATTATCATGGGGCCCGTAAAGATTGGTGGGCATACAGCTTATAAAGTTGTCCCCATACTGCCTTTTGTAAAACTGGCACATCTTCAAGCCCGAAATTTTCGCAATGGCATAGGCCTCGTTAGTTTCCTCAAGAGGCCCTGTCAGCAGCGCGTCTTCCGGTATGGGCTGAGGCGCCATTCTGGGGTAAATGCAGGTGCTTCCCAGAAACAGCAGCTTTTTCACCTGATATCGGTGGCAGCATTCAATCACGTTGCACTGAATCTGAAGGTTTTCATAGGCAAAATCGGCAGGCGCGGTGTTGTTGGCGTTGATGCCTCCCACCCTTGCCGCCGCCAGAACCACCACGTCCGGCCGCTCCTTTTCAAAAAACTCTCTCACCATGGCCTGATTGGTCAGGTCCAGCTCCTTATGCGTCCTTCCGATTACATTTGTATAGCCTTTTTCTTCAAGATTTCTGACAATGGCGCTTCCCACCAGTCCCCGGTGGCCCGCCACATAAATTTTATCTGTCTTTTTCATATTCTCCTCCATTCCAGTTCCGCATCTCCCCGCGAATGCCCCTTGTCTGGAAGGATTTCCGGCTGCTCTGCATCCTGAAATTCTTCCGGGCATTCTCCGTACGATGCTGTATAGTCCAGTTCCGCATCTCCCCGCGAATGCCCCTTGTCTGGAAGATTTTCCGGCTGCTCTGCATCCTGAAATTCTTCCGGGCATTCTCTGTACGATGCTGTATAGTCCAGTCCCGCATCATTCTCCATCCGATGCCATAAAGCCTTCCTCTATCGTATTCCCCCTGAAAATATCCTCCCCCTCGTCTGAGGAGGCTT
>CAMSTM010000094.1 GCA_947063675.1 uncultured Lachnospiraceae bacterium
TATAAGGTGCGCCGTATTCGTTCAGACAGCGGGCAATCTGGTTCAAGTTGCCGCCTATCTTTCCATACTCGGCTGTGAGTTTCCCAACGGCAGAGAGTAATTCATCATTGACCGGGGAAACGGTAATGACCGGGCGTATGCTTGACTTGATAAGGGCTTGTCGGATAAATTCGGCTTGGCTCATTTTGCAGAGGGAAACACGCTCGGAAAACTCGGCGTATTCTTCCTCGGTCAAGCGTGTTTTGATTACCCGGTGGCGGTGGGGTGTGTTGTATCTTTTCATGGCTGTGAACCTCCTTTCGTGGGTAGATTTTTTCAAGCGGCGCAAGCCGCAAAAGGCGGGCTTGGGGTGGCAACCCCAACAAGATTCCCGCAGGACAAAATTGAGCGATTAGCGAAATTTGGTACTGTGGTAGAATCTTGCTTTTAGAAAGTAACGGCTTCCTCTATGTGGATTTTCCGCTGATACCCTCGGCGGGCGGGGATTGTGCCAACTCTGAGGCGGCATTTCCCCCTCTAATACCTACAAAACCGCAAAAGCCAAAATGGACGGACATTTTCAGAAATTTTTTCATTTTCTACGCCACATAAAAGAGAAAACTGCCTGACAAAGCGGCAGTTATTTTCCCCCTATACCTTACTACGCACGGCAAACGCAAACAGGCAAGGTTTTATATCTTTTGTTGGAATTTCTTTTCGCAATAATATACAAACGGTTACAAAAAACGCCAAACTGTCCGGCGTTTGTTTTCCCCTCTATTACCTACTACGGGAAAAAATGAAAATTTGGCAATGTTTTGAAAAACCTTTTGAAATTTTTTAGTGCGGCGTAAAATTTCCCCCGCTTTTGGACGCAAAAAAACAGGAAACCTTTTCTTGATTTCCTGCTTCTGTGTTGCCGTTAATAGCGGCGGTTATTCAGTTGTCATTCCCCAGAAGCAAACTTGTAGCCCATGCCTAAAACGGTTTTTATGTAGGTGGGGTTTTGGCTGTCCGGCTCTATCTTTTTCCGCAAGTTGTAAATCACATTTGTCACGCTTGACTGGCAGCTATCGCTTTCCATGCTCCATACGGCTTCAAAAATCTGTGCCTTTGTGAATACTCGCCCCGGACTGGCGGCAAGGTAGCAGAGTGCGCCGTATTCCAAACGGGTTAGGCTTATGTCTGCACCGCCTTTCAGTACCCGGCGTTGGTGTGGTCTGATTTCCAATCCCGGAAAAATCAGCATAGGGGAATGTGGCGGCTGTATGGCTTCCAGTGGTATCATATCGGCAAGGGCGGCTATGGCTTCCTCGACTGCTTTTTCTTCTGCGTCATTGAACGTGAGTATGATTATTTTAGCGACAATTTCCACCTCCTGTTATTGAAAACATACATGATATGTTCTTTGTATTCGTATGAACATATCATAGAAAATTTTTTCTAACGACATAAAGAGTGTTGCTTTTTATTATTCGGAGGAGTATAACATTTTAGACTATCACTTCTCATTTACTACCTCAAAATAATACTTATTTATTAGCTTGACTTGTTTTGTTACTTGATTGGTCTTTTTGAAATTCTAATATATCTCCCGGTTGACAATCCAATACATCACATATTGCATTTAATGTAGAAAATCGAATAGCACTTACCTTTCCAGTTTTTATTTTAGATAAGTTTACATTTGCAATTCCTACTTGTTCAGCTAAGTCATTCAATGAAATTTTTCTATCTGCCATAACTCTATCTAATCTTAAAATAATAGCCATATTTATCACACCTATAATGTTTCGTCTACTTGATTTTGTAATTCGCACCCATACTCATAAAGTTCTATGATCCCCCAAAATGTAAAACCAGAAATAATGCCTAATCCGATACTGTTTTTTAAAATTAGTAATGTAGTTAATAACAAAACAATTTTTATATCTTTTACAATTTCGGGTAAAAATGGCGAATAATCATTACAAATTTTTTTGAATATTTTGACAATAAAGTGCATGATTATTGTCAAAATTAACGAAAACAATATTCCTGATATTAAAAACACAATACTGGCTTCCGCTACCTTACCTTCACTTGCTAATTTTTTAGTCCAATACCCCATATTGCTAAAATCAAAACTTGTTTGAGATTCAACAATCATCGTATTGAGTGTACTACGCAGTACAAACAGTATGATAAGAGAAATCAAAAACATTCCTGTAAATATTCCAAATACTATTTGAAATACTTTTCCTACTTTTCCAATGAGATAGCTTGCTTTTTTAATGTTTTCTATCCTATCCATAATTGATACTCCTTTATTTTGTTTTTTATATTATATCACATAATGGAATGCTTGTCATTATATTTTTGATGTTTTTCGTTAAATATTATATAAAATAGATAAATTAGAGTAACGCCATAGTCGGCATTCGTGGAAATGTGTATAACTGGCTATGGACATTTCCATAATGCTTGTCTTTTGGTCTTTGGTTCGGAATAGTGTGGTGCTGGCGGTTTATCTCTTGTTTTCGGTTGTTTGCTTCTTTACCGTACATGAGCATTATGGGAAGGATTGAAGCAAATAGACAGTATAGGCTTTATGGTTCTACTCGCCCTCAGACAAACAAAGCCGCTGAAACGCCTCAACTTTTTGGTGAAATACGTCAGCCTCAAAATGGTGCATTAGTCATACCGAAAGTTTCATCAGAGGATAGGAGATATATCCCAATATCTTATATTAAACCGGGTGTTATTATCAATGGTAGTGCTTTGATGATACCTAATGCCAATCTGTACCATTTTGGAATTCTCTCATCCAATGTACATAATTCTTGGATGCGTGTTGTTGCGGGAAGAATGAAAAGTGATTACCAATATTCAGCAGGAATGGTGTACAATACTTTTCCTTGGCCTAATGCTTCACAGCAACAGATTGAAGAAATTAAAAAGGCTGCGAAAGGTATATTAGATGCCAGAGAACAGCATACAAATATCAATTTAGCAAATATGTATAAGGAAAAGAATTTTATTCTATTTGGTGATTTGAAAACGGCGCATGATAATTTGAATCGTGCTGTTATGCAGGCTTACGGTTTCGACATCAAAACCACTACCGAAAGCAAATGTGTTGCTGAACTGATGAAGATGTATCAGGATTTAGTAAGCGGATAAGGACAGATACCATGAAAGACTTTGTTTCTGAAATTAAGAAGATAAATACTGATGGACTTATTTACAAATTTTCAGAAATATCCATTGATATGTTCAAGAAGGTTCAATGCTGGAGAAATGTAGAAGTGCCTATCGTGCGTTATGGGAAGCATCAAAAAATGCTTGTGCAGTTATCAGCATGGGATATTCCTAATATTGCATTTCTTTCCGTGAAGGAGAGCAATGATTATCGTCATGCGGATAAAGTATCTTTTGTAGGACAACTGGTTGATTTGTATCGAGAATACGATAATGAGCATTCGGCAGCAGAAAGCATTAAAAATGCTGCCGCTGGAGTGTTTCGTGTTGTTTTAGGGATGACCGCAGAGCAGTTCCAATATCAAAGTTTATGGTGGATATTTGAGAAATTTAACAGAGATTATTATATTCTGTTAGCAGCGAAAAATTTTGAACATAAAAATGAAATAGATACCAATGCTGCCGTAAAGGAGGTGTTTGGCTGTTCAGCAGATGATTATGTTGCTATACTTCTTATGATATTTTGGTTTTGCAGTCAACACCCAGAACCGTTATCAGTTCCAGAAATCCTATACTGTAGAAAAGAAAATATTATTTTAACTGCAGAAAATATCGCTAAGTTTATTGGGTATTATTCTTGCGACTATAAAGAATTACGAGAACATTCGTTTGGGAAGCAACTATTCTTTCAAAATTATAGGAGCGACAGGAAATGAAAAAATTATTTTTAATTGGCGGTACAATGGGCATTGGTAAAACATCAATTTGCCAATGCTTAAAAGACGAATTATTAAACAGTGTCTTTCTTGATGGTGATTGGTGTTGGTATGCCAATCCTTTTCAAGTTACAGAGGAAAGCAGGACAATGGTTTTGGATAATATCTGTTACATACTTAATAATTTTATTCATTGCTCTGCATATGATAATATTATTTTTTGTTGGGTAATGCACGAACAGACTATAATTGATAAAATTATTAGTGAATTAGACATTGAGGATTGTGAGGTAAAAAATATTTCACTTATTGTGAATGAAATCAATTTAAAAAACAGGCTTATGGAAGATATAGAAAAAGGTGTTCGTACCGGTGATGTGATAAAACGTAGTATAGATAGAATACCTTTATATGAGAAATTAAATACAATAAAAATTGATACCAATAACAAAACAATTAAAATGATTTTAGATGAAATCAAAAAACTGTAAAAGAAAATCAGATGCTATCTGTTTCTGAATGTCATAAATATCTTTATGACGTAAAAGGTTCCACGGCGGATATCCGCCAGTTCTAATATTTCTTTATTGTCTAAATGATGTCTGGGTAGTGGCTTGCTTTGGGAGAATTTATGTTGTAAGGGTAAGGTTGTTGAATGAAGTAAAAACTTTAGATGATAATAGGTGGTTTATATGGAACTGGAAATCAGCATTGAAGAAATCCTGATGACATGTCGGTGCTGACCTTATCGGTCATTTCAACCGTATGGGGGTAAAGTGTGTGGAGCTTGACGCAGGAGAAAAACTTCGCATCTTTCACGACTTCTACCAGACAGGCGATGAAACAGGCTTTTCCTATGATATACGGCGAAAACAAAAGAACAGCCTGACAACGACACCTAAGCTCTCCTTACCACCGTCAGAAAGCACCTGTGCCAGTTTGCGGTGCAGAAATATCAGCAGATGGACGGGCTGAATACGGCTCTGCCCTTTGGCATCCGTAAGATGGACGTCCTGCGTATAAGGATACTGTCTGGCTATCCATTGACCAGATGGCAGAATTATTTCAGAAAGATAAATGAACCATTTCCAGACATATAAAAATATATTTATGAAAGGCAAAGAGATACGCAATTCATCGTCAAGTTTCAGAAATCTAGGCAACGAGCATCAACTACGATTCAAAAGAGAAAATTCCTATCCGGTTTTTCAAGAAACCCCAGAATAAAATTCATTGCAAGCAACAGGCAAATATTTTATTATCAAGTATATAAATTTGAAGTTGCAAAGGAGATATTTATGAAATCAAGCAATAGAGATGTGGGCTGGTTAACTGGAAGATTATATTTCAACAGGGAAGATAAAAGAGTAATTATCAAGAAACCGCGAAGTGGGTTTGGCTACACAATGAATTTAGGAAATAAGTGGACATGGATATTTAATATTATTTTTGTAATTATTATTGTTATATTAGTCAGTGTTCTTTAAAATAACTTTAGTTTGAAGAAAAGCCTTTTAAAAGGAAAATAGAATTATGGCTGATAGCAGATACCGATTTTCATATCCATTGTGCCTGCACCGCTCAGGTCAGATGTCGAGGTCGATTCAGGTGCGAAAACGTTAAATCAGGGATTAAAAGGCGACGCCCTTTGGATGTCTTTATCAGGAAAAGAACATCAAATGATTGGAAAAATCATAGCAAAATACCACGCTTATTTTTCTATGAACTGTCCAATTCCTGTGAAAGTAAATTATAGTTATACAGATAACAATGGGAATGGAATTTATTCATAAATCCTGTTTCTATGTGAAAAAGACTTAACAAACCAGATAAAGGAGACTCAAATGAACAACAGAAGAATCATTTTTGAAGGAATACAGAATGTCCGTGACCTGGGAGGGCTTCCGACAACAGACGGGCACACGATTGCAGCCGGGCGTCTGCTACGTTCGGCAAATCTGGCGGACGCAACGCCGGCGGATATACTGAATCTGCAAAAGAACCAGCGTCTTGCCAGGGTCATAGACCTGAGAACGGAAACGGAACGCGTCGAACGGCCGGACGCGGCGCCTGAACATGCGGCGTACCTGCCAATCCCGGTTTTTGACGAGGGGCTAGCCGGTATCTCCCATGAGAAGAGTCTGGGGGCAAGTCAAATCGGAGCGGTTATTCCGAAAATGGAAAACATGTACCGCATGATGGTAACGGAAGAATCCTGCAGAAGGAATCTGGGTAAGGCGGCAAAATGTGTGATGGAGCACGATTTTGCGCAAGGAAGCGTGCTGTGGCACTGCACCGAGGGCAAAGACAGGTGCGGACTGCTGACGGCTATACTGCTTATGGCTCTTGGCGTGGACCGCCGGCAAATCATGGAGGATTATCTGCTGACCAATGAAGTAAATGAGCCAAAGGCAGAAATGTATTATCAGCGGATGCTGGCGGCTGGCAAAGGTGAGACGGAAGCGGCTGCGGTGAAGGATGCTTTTCTGGCAAAGCAGTCATATCTGGACGAGGCTTTTTCGGCTATTGATGAACAGTATCCCGATGCGGAGACTTATCTTGGCCAGGGATTGTATATTCCGAATACATTGATTGAAGTATTTAGAAAAAATGTGCTATTATCATAAGAGGTAAGAATAAAACATTAAAGGAGCGGTGCCGGAATGGTTTACGAAACGGGCAGTACGAAAACAATAGAGCGTATATTTGACGGCTGGGAGGAATCCCTAATCTGGTCTGCGCTGCAGGGCGTTATGGGAAAAATATATGTGACGGATAAGGAAAAGCCTTTGTCGGCAATGATTATTCTGGGGGATTTCTGCTATTTTGCGGGGGAGCCTGACAAAGAACTGGCAGGCTGTAAACCTGACTGGTTTTCGGAAGATTTTGTAATTATGGTTCCGCAAAATGCCGGGTGGGCAGGAGTAATTGAAGAGGTTTACGGCGAAAAGGCAAAGCGGGTAACCCGGTACGCCATTAAAAAGGAAAAAGATGTATTTGACAGGAAAAGTCTTTTGGCCATAGTGGATAATTTACCGTCCGGCTATGAAGTGAAGATGATTGACGAGGACATTTACCGGCAGTGCGGAAGGGAGAGCTGGGCCCGGGATTTGGTATCCCGGTATAAAAGCTATGAAGACTATAAGCGCCTGGGGCTGGGAGCGGCTGTATTAAAAGAGGGAACGATTGTGTCGGGAGCTTCCTCTTATTCAAGTTATCAGGGCGGGATTGAGATTGAAATCGATACCCGGGAAGACTGCAGAAGAAAAGGGCTGGCGTCCGTATGCGGGGCAAGGCTGGTTCTGGAGTGTTTAAACCGGGGAATGTATCCGAGCTGGGACGCTCAGAATCTGTGGTCCGTAGGGCTGGCTGAAAAGCTGGGATATCATTTCAGCCACGAATATGACGCCTACGAGATTCGGGGGTATTGAAAACCGCGCCGGGGAATGGAAAAACCATGGGAGGGCGGCATGAACCGGAAGATAGTAATCATAGAGGATGAAACCATTATAAGAAGGGAACTGAAGGTACTTTTGGAAAACGCCCTGTATGAGGTTTCGGCTTTCAGTGAATTTAATAATGTTGTGGAACGAATCCGGGAGGAAAATCCTGATTTGGTTCTTCTGGATGTGAATCTCCCGGCCCTTTCCGGCTTTGACGTGTGTACGCAAATCCGGGAGAGGACGGATGTGCCGGTTATTTTTCTGACCAGCCGCACGGATTCCATGGACGAGCTGACAGGAATGTTAAAGGGCGGGGACGATTATATCACGAAGCCCTATCAGCCGCCGCTGCTTCTGGCGAGGATTGCGGCGGTGCTGAAAAGGGCGGGAAAGCCGTCTTTAAAGGAAGCCGCGAAGCTTTCGCACAGCGGCGTGGAACTGGACATTGCGGGATGCGGCTTAAGCTGCGGAGAAAAGCATGCGGAGCTGACCAAAAGCGAGATGAAAATTCTGTATCAGTTGTTTCAGTGCCCGGGGAAATATGTTTCCAGAATGGATTTGATTGAATATCTGTGGGAAAACCAGATTTTTATTGACGACAATACATTAAGCGTCCATATGGCAAGAATCCGCGAGAAGCTAAAAGAAATTGGCATAAAGGATTTTATTGAGACGAAAAGGGGAATAGGATACAGAATATGAAGCTGATGCCGTTTTTGAAGGATAAGTTCATGCTTCTCATACTCCATGTAATCTGCATGGGGGCGTTGTCTGCCTTTCTGCGGCTTACGGGTTACGGCAGCGCGGGCGTTACCTTAATATTAATTTTTTGGACGGTTATATTGGCTTTATGGCTTTTTATCACTTACCGGGAGAGAAAAAGATATTTTGACGAAATCGAAAAAATTCTGGCGGAAATCGACCAGCGGTATTTATTGGGGGAATTACTGCCATATTCCTACCGTTTTGAGGACAGGCTGTATAAAAAGATGATGCATCTTTCCAACAAATCCGTGATTGAGAAAATCAGGAAGACAGAGGACGCGCGGAGGGATTATCGGGAATATATAGAAAGCTGGGTACATGAAATAAAGGCGCCGATTACGGGCATTGCGCTGATTTGCGAAAACGGGAGAAGGCCGGGGAGCGTGACACAGGAAAATCTGCGTGAAATCAGCCTGGAAAACCAGAAAATTGAAAACTGTGTGGATAAGGTGCTTTATTATGCCAGAATGGAAAACGTCTATAAAGACTTCCTGATTCAAAAGACGGATTTGCAGAAAACAGCGGAGGAGATTCTGGCAAAAAACAGGCTGCTTTTAATCCGTCATCAGGTCAGGGCGGAAGTTTGCTGTGAGGATATGGTTTACACGGACGGAAAATGGATTTCCTTTATCTTAAACCAGATGATAGGAAACAGTGTGAAGTACCGCGGCGAATCGCCGGTGTTCCTTATTTATACGGAACGCGAAAAGGACGGGGTGAGGCTGACGATAGAGGACAACGGAGTGGGGATTTTACCCGAGGAACTTTCCCGGATTTTCGAAAAGGGATTTACCGGAAGCAATGGACGCAGTCATAAGCAGGCCACCGGAATGGGGCTGTATCTTTGTAAAAGACTGTGCGAGAGGCTGGAAATCGGGCTGTCGGCGCAGTCGCAGCCGGGGCAGGGAACGAAAATGACGCTGGATTTTCCCGTGAGCAATTATATAAAGCGAGAATAAAACGTGGATTGCAGTTATCTTTCAAAAAAGTAAGATTACTGCAATCTTTTTTTATAGGAAGGGAAAGTGGAGAATGCTAGAATAAAAAACGAAATATGGAAAAATACATAAAAACAGGAGGAGGCTGGTTATGATGGACGATTACGAAAGCGGCAGCTATATCAGAGTGTGCGATATTGAAAAATATTACGGGAACGCGTCAAACGTGACAAAGGCCATAGACCGCGTCAGCTTTCAGGTGGAAAAGGGAGAGTTTGTGGGGGTGATGGGAGCTTCCGGCTCGGGAAAGACGACCCTTTTAAATGTGCTTGCCACCATCGACAGGGTGACGGCAGGCCATATTTATTATGAGAATACGGATATCACTGAGATGAACGAGGATGAGCTGTCGGAATTCCGCATGAAAAATCTGGGTTTTGTTTTTCAGGAGTACAATCTGCTGGACACTCTCACCATTGAGGAAAATATCATTCTTGCCCTTACTTTGCAGGGCCGGGAGAAGAAGGAAATCAGGCAGGAGTGTATGCAGATGTTAAAGCTCCTTCATATAGAGGATGTTAAGGACAAATTTCCCTATCAGGTTTCGGGCGGGCAGAAGCAGCGCTGCGCCTGCGCCAGGGCGTTGGTAAACCACCCGAAGCTGCTTCTGGCGGATGAGCCCACAGGCGCGCTTGACTCCCGTTCGGCGCAGACGCTGCTTGGAACCTTTACCGATTTGAACCGGAGCATGGGAGCCACCATTTTGATGGTCACCCACGACGCTTTTTCCGCCAGTTATTGCAGCAGAATTTTATTTTTAAAGGACGGGAAGATTTTCCATGAGCTTGTAAGAGGGGAAAAACCGGGAAAAATTTTTCTGCAGAAAATTCTGGATGTTCTGTCTCTGACGGGAGGTGAGTTATCCCATGCTGGCTAAACTCAGTTTCCGCAATATGAAGCGTTCCGTGCGGGATTACACGGTTTATATGCTGACCATGACGGTGATAACGGCGTTCATGTATGCTTTCAACAGCCTGATATTTCAAAATGAACTGAACAAGCATCTTGAAACGGAAGGTATGATGGAAGTGATGATAGGGTTTGCTACCTTTTTCATCATATTGATTGTGGCGTGGCTGATACATTATATGGTGCGGTTCATGCTGGAAAAAAGAAGCGGGGAGTTCGGCATTTACCTGCTTCTGGGAATGAAAAAGAAAATGATTTCCAGACTTTATATGCGGGAAAATATGCTTCTTGGGAGTATTTCCTTTCTTGGCGGTATCATTTTCGGCATATTGCTGCAGCAGGTTCTGATGACGGTAATGTTTGCCATGGTAAGAATGGATTATCGTCTGCACATAAGTTTTCATAGGGGAACGATTCTGATGACGGCATTGTGCTACGGGGGCTGCTATCTGATTGCCCTGTTTCAGTGCAGGCGGAAATTCAGAAAAATGAGCATTCAGGCTTTGATGAATGCAAAGCGTCAGAATGAGGAAATCAGGGAAAGGAACGAGGAGTTTAAGAAAATTCTTTTCCCGGCGGCCGTGGCATTTATTCTGATATTCTGGCGCTGGTTCGGCAATCTTTCCAGTACGGGGGAAACCCTTGTCTTTCTGGTGTTGCTGGTGCTTACAATCTATCTGTTTTATATCGGGATTTCGGCGTGGATTATCTGCTATGTCCGGGGCAGGGGAAACGGCATTTACAAAGGTCAGAACCTGTTTTTGCTGCGGCAGTTCGCCTCCAAAATCCGCACCATGCAGTTTACCATGGGAACGCTGACGGCATTGTTTACGTTAGCTCTTATGGGCGCTTCCATTGCGCTTATGTTCAGCGAATATGAGAATACGGTTCTGGACGAAAAGTTTCCCTTTGATATTCAAATCTGGAGCGGAGATACGGAAAATGATTTTGCCGAAGAAAAGAAAGTTATTGAAGAAGATGTAAAGGTGGAGGCGTATTATCCCTATCATATTTATACAGATGAAAAAAATCAGGTAAACACCTTTATGCTTACGCATATAGAAGAGTATGGAACCATATTCCTGCAGGAAGACGGAAGAGCGGACATGGTTAAAATCAGGAATTTCCTGGAGAGTCAAAACGTTTATTATGAATACGATACTTATATGGGGATTTCGGATTACAACCGCCTTCGTAAAATGTTAGGATATGAGGAAGTATGGCTTAATACAGATGAATTTCTGGTGCAGATAAAGCCGCGGCTTGCAAAGGAAATGGAAAAACTATGCGGTGGAATGGAAATCCGGGGCCTTAAGGAGGCGGATTATCTGAAATGCGCGGGGGTATGCGGGGAAGCCTTTTCCCAGGACGGGCATAACGGCGCGGATTATTTGATTGTGGTCCCGGATGCCGTAATCAAAAGAATGAAGCCTTATTACTCGGAGCTGGCGGTAAAGACGGAGGGGGAAATATCCGGGGATTTGCGGAAAAAATTGGACAGGTTGCTCAGAAAAGAAGACCCGGAGTTTACAGGAGACTTCAGATTTGAGGCTTCTTTTGAGGAGGAGGATTTCCTGTGCTGCGGTTCTGACAAGATTATAAACTATGCGGTGGAAAATCTGGTGAGGGACAATCTGATTCCCGAGGTAAAGTACATGCTGGCGTCCCTGATAATTCCTCTGTTTTATATCGGACTGGTTTTCGTCTGCGTGGCGGTAACCGTGCTGTCAGTGCAGCAGTTAAGCGATTCCGCGAAATATAAGTACCGCTATGATGTTCTGGCAAAGCTGGGCCTTAGGGGCAATCAGATAAATACCCTTATATTAAAGCAGCTAACGGCGTATTATTTATGTCCCGCCATACTTGCCGTTGTCATCAGCGGGAAAATGATATTGTTTGCAAGCGAAAGATTTGTGGCCATGACGGGCATTCCGGCGTCGCCTCTTAAATTTTTTGCAAAGAGTATTCTGCTGTTTTTTGGCATCTATCTGGTTTATTTTTCGGTTACCTATGTAAGCTTTAAGCGGAATGTGGAAGAAAAGCTCTCCGGCTAAAATGCCGGAGAGCTTTTTTACTCGTGATTGCCGCCTGCTCAAACGGAAATTGCCGTTTTCCTGTCAGGGCGTTTAGAACAAAGCCTTAGGACAAAGCATTAGTCCAGATATTCAACTTCGCCGCTTCCGATGTGGTAGAAAGCGCCGCAAACCTTAAGCTCGTCGTCATCCTTAACGCCAAGGCTTTCCTTTATAACGGCAACGCTCTGGGCCACATTGAGGCAGCAGGCGCGGTATTCGTCCGCCTCGTCGCCGATTGCTCTTTTAATTTCGTCAGTTATGTATTTTACAAAACCTTCGGGCACGTGTCCCATGGCGGCTCCCACCGCGCCGCAGTGCTCGTGGCCGAGAACCACTACCAGCTTGCAGCCCAGATGGTCGGCGGCATATTCAACGCTTCCAAGCTGATGCTTATCCATAACGTTGCCGGCTACCCGGATTACAAACAATTCGCCGATTCCCGCGGAAAAAATACTTTCAGGAATCACTCTTGAATCGGAACAGGTAATAACGATTGCGTAAGGGTGCTGTCCCTCATCGCAGGTTTTCTGTCTGATTGCCTGCGAAACGTCGCCCGGACAGGTGGCGGCTGATAAATAACGCTGGTTTCCTTCTTTCAATTTTTGCAGTGCTTCTGCTGCTGATACATTTCCTTCATGCATGACGTGTGTCCTCCATATTTTTTATATTTTTGGCGGGGCGTCTTCCGGCGCCGCGCAAGAATATCCGCTTGGTATAAGTATAGCATATTTTTACAAAACAGACAGTAAATCCATGGGATTTTTTAAGTAATAATTTGCGGGAGTGGTCTTCGTATGGCTGCCCCAGACCGCCAGTGCAAAATCCACACCGGCGTTTTCCGCGCACTTACTGTCATAGACGCTGTCCCCGATATACAGAATGTCCTCTTTCTCCGCGCCGGAGAGTTCCATGTATTTTAAGAGCGGGCCGGAAGTGGGTTTGTGCTCTTTGGTATCGTCCGCGCACACAACCGGGTGAAAATAGCTGCTTATATGAAATTTGCCGAAATCCTGTTCAAACAGGATTCTGGGTTTAGAGGTGATAATCCCCAGCCCGTATCCGGCCTTTTTGAGGTGTGTTATCAGTTCTTCGATTTCCCCGTAGAGAACCATCTCGTTTTCATGCTGCCGGAGAATATCGAACCATAATTCCATGGCAGCGGGGATATCCTGAATGTCAAGCCGTTTCAGGGTATCTTCTCCCGTGATTCCAAGGCAGAAGGTTAAATCCTCAAGGGGATATTTTCTGCCGGTAAGGTGAAGCAGCACTTCCTGTAAAGAATGGAGAATTGGCTGTTCGCTGTCAATCAACGTTCCGTCAATGTCAAAAACAATTTGTTTATACTTCATTTGAGACTCCTTTTGCGGTCTGTCTGCGGGATGCGGGAACTCTCTCACAGGCAGCCAATACGGTTTTTATCAGCATCCATAAACCATAAGCGGCTATGGGAACGCACAAAACAAAGTAGCCAAGGCCGTAGCGCCCGCCGGCCTCCCAGAACATATGGAAGAAATAACCGCCGAAAACGCAGAGGATGAGAAATGCGGCGGAAAGGGAGCGGCTCCTGATACAGAAGAAGGCGCCCGCGCAGGCTCCCGATAAAATGATAAAATGATAAATATTCATAAGGCCCTCAAGAATCAGCCGACCGTTCCCGTAAATGAGGTAAAGGGCAAGGGAGGAATGGTCGTCCCGGTGGCGGCTGTACCATTCGTTTGTAATCTGTGACTGAAAACCGGGGTCGTTCCATTGCGAGATAAACTTCCGGTAAAAGAAACGAAGCCCTGATTTGGGGGCGGATATAAAACGGCTGGTATAACGGCTATAACTGGGTCACCTACTCCGAATGCGGCCTTGA
>CAMSTM010000095.1 GCA_947063675.1 uncultured Lachnospiraceae bacterium
AACATCGAAACCTACATAAAATCAAATGTTATTGCTGAGGCCTTGAAACATCTATGCTGGAAACAGAGTTCTTACTTATAAAGTTGTAAAGTGGTGTAAAATATATAGAAATTATAATTGACCCATTTAGATTGGAAATTAATAATCGAAAAATAATAGGAAAGTTATATCAGGAGTTGAAGGAAATATCAAATGAGGATTTTTATGTTGAGGAAGGAAGGCTCTGCACTGAAATAGTTAATTATTTGGACGATTTAAGCGGAAAGTTACCCTATTCAATCAGCTTTAGCACGGAATTGGAAGTATCAAGTCTGTTTAAGTTATATGATTTGAAGTTAGACGTAGAAACGGAATCATTATTACAAAAACTGATAGAATACCTACAGATAATGAGTTCGTTGTGCAGTATAAAATTGATTGTTTTAGTAAATATAAAACATTATTTAAATAATACACAGATATTAGAATTGTATAAAACAGCATTCTATTGTAAAATAAGTTTGTTCTTAATCGAGGCTGCTCAAAAGGATATTTTAACTGGAGAAAGAGTTTCTATTCTTGATTCAGAAAATTGTTTTATTGAACTTTAATACAAATTTACTGCATATTGCCAATATGTTAAAGTTCGGTGAGAATCTTGAAGCATTATTTGAGGTTTGAGGTTTGAGAACCTTGTAAGTTTGTAGGTATGCAAAGGCTTCCTCATGGCTGATTCCGCTCTGAATGGGTTTGAGAACCTTGTAAGTTTGTAGGTATGCAAAGCGGCCTTTTACATATTTCTGCAAATCCACTTGTTTGAGAACCGTGTAAGTTTGTAGATAGTGTAAAATAGTTTGCGCCTTTGAAAAATATTTTTTTCTGGTAGGAATAAAGATTTGGCAGTTTTTATGTCGGCAGCAAATACAATAAATTCTTGCAGATAACAGTTTAAATGTAGGTAAATAATAGTTACTGTTTACTAAAGGAAACTGTAATATTGGACGGTTTTTCTTTTTACAAGTGATAAAGCGGATTTTTCGGAGAGAAACTCGAGAGTAATGAGAACCAGTACTGCTAAACAGTCAGATTGTCCGAAATAGGAACGAAAATGAGAGTTTATAAAATCGGCAGGTTTGCATAACGGGAAGTTCAAGAATGTTTTGTGGACATGACAATAAAGATATGTTTTTGGGAAAAGCATTGTTTAAACCAACAAAGACAGTTAAGCGGGAATGATTTATTAAAATGCGTTATTTCAGATAAAAGTATCAGGGCATATGATTTGTATGCCGGAATGAAGATAATCAAAGAATAATAATGAATACGGTATCATTTATACCGGGTAATAAAGAGGGTAAAAGCAAGGTTTGCTTTTGCTCTTATTTTTTTATAATTTATGATTGACAAATATATCGTCAGGTGATATATTAAATGCAAGATATATCGAACGACGATATATCGGGAGAGATAAGAAAACTGCTGTAAGAGTCTATACCCGGCAGTGTTGAAAGTTTGAAGCTTTGTCAGATTACTGCAGGATTGTTGACAAAAGCGCAAACCCATCTGAATCAAAGAGACAGGAAAGAAAGGAGCATAAACATGAACGAAATGGACAGCCCGCTTACAGAAGCATTTTTTTACATACTTTTGGCGCTCCGAAAGCCCAACCACGGCTATGGCATTACCCAGGAGGTCAGCGAGATAACCGGTGGAAGGGTGGTTTTAGGAGCCGGAACTTTGTATGGAGCATTGCAGACTCTGCAAAAAAGGAAGTGGATTCAGGTCTACAGTCTGGACACGGAATCAAGAAAGAAGAAGGAATATGTTCTGACAGATTTGGGCCGGCAGGCTTTTGAACGGGAGAGAGGCCGTCTGGAGGAACTTTTAAATAACGCGAAAATGATGGAGGAAGTATAAAATGATTAAGTTTAAACTATATCTGGATAAAGATGCGGAAACAAACTGGTTAAACGAAATGTCGGAAAAAGGCTGGGCGCTTAAATCTTTTTTCGCGGGCTTTTATACATTTGAGGAATGCGAAGCAGGCAAATATACATATCAGATAGACTTCGGCGAGAAGTTTTTTAAGGTGAGAGACGAATACAGGGAGTTTATGAAGGAGGCCGGTATTGAAATCGTTCAGACCTGGGGCTGGTGGGTGATACTGCGAAAGCCTGCTTCGGAGGGAGAATTTGAATTATATACTGATGTGGAATCAAGCATTGAGTATTATTCTAGGATACGCAGAATGTTTAAAATAGTGACGGTTATAGAAATTATCTGCCTGTGGATGGAAATTATGTCGGCCACTATCGGAAAGACACCTTATGCGGCGCCGGCGGCATTTTTTCTGGGCGCGATTGTGATAGGATTGATAAGGGTAATCATACATACGACAAATATCATAAATAATCTGAAAGAAAGGCAGACGGGAATACCAGTGGAGAAAAGGAGAAATGTGTCTCCCATACTGGCCGCGGGGATGCTTCTGAACGGCCTGGCGATTGCGATTCAGGAAAGCGTTTCAGGAAATGTGAAGATTGCAGTTCAGATTTTGGCAATAATTTTTATGCTCATGGGATTATGGGATATTTTCCGCAAAAATCATTAATAAAGCTTATTTCTTTTTCCCAAAAGGATAGTGCAGAACCCGGGGGGTGTATGCTATAATGAATCTCAGAAAGCGAGTGCGCCGGTGCGCACCGACACAAGGGCTGCAAACAATCAGACTGAAAAGAAAGGGACAAAAGGAATGAGCAGGAGTAAGGAAATTTTAAAATTGTGCGAAGAAAAACAAATCCGCATGATTGATTTTAAGATGACGGATATCGACGGACGCTGGCGCCATATTACGATTCCGGTTGAGAGATTCGGGGAGAGTATTTTTACCTATGGGATTGGTTTTGACGGCTCCAATTACGGTTACGCGCCTGTTGAAAAGAGCGACATGGTGTTTTTGCCGGACCCGGATACCGCTTATGTTGACCCCTTTGCCACAGTACCTACGCTTACTATGTGCGGAAATGTATGTACAATTGGAAAAAATGAGAATAAGCCTTTTGACCAATATCCGAAAAATGTGAGCCTGCGGGCCATGGATTATATGAAGGAAAGCGGAATTGCGGACGAGATGATTATCGGGCCGGAATTTGAGTTTTATTTATTTGACACCGCCCGTTTTGAGGTGACGCCCCACCAGTGCGGATACCGAATTGACACCAGACAGGCGGACTGGAACCACAGTCTGGATGTGCCGGGAAACAACGGCTATGAGGTGGCTTATAAAGGCGGTTATCATGTGGCGGCTCCCCAGGATGTGGGATATGATTTGCGAAGCCGCATGTGTATGATGATGGAGGACTGGGGTATCAAGGTAAAATATCATCATCACGAAGTGGGTGGCCCGGGCCAGATGGAAATTGAGGTGGAGCTTGCGGATATGCCCGCAATGGCCGACAACACCATGATTATTAAATACATTATCAAAAATATGGCGGCGCAGGAAGGCAAGACGGCGACGTTTCTGCCCAAGCCCATTTATCAGGAAGCCGGAAGCGGTATGCATGTGCATATGCTGCTGATGAAAGACGGCAAGCCTCTGTTCTACGACGAGGACGGCTATTCGGGCTTAAGCCGCACGGCGCATTATTTTATAGGCGGACTGCTGAAACATATCGCTTCTCTTTGCGCGTTTACCAACCCTTCAACCAACTCCTTTAAGCGTCTGGTTCCGGGGTATGAAGCGCCGGTTACCGTCGGGTACGCGACCTCTAACCGCAGCGCGGTTATCAGGATTCCGGCCTATGCCAAGAGCCCGGAGACAAAACGTTTCGAGCTGCGTAATCCCGACGCCACAGCCAATCCTCACTATGCTTACGCCGCAATTCTGATGGCGGGACTTGACGGAATAGAAAATAAAATCGACCCGGCGGCAAACGGCTGGGGGCCTTACGACTTTAATCTTTACACGCTTTCCGAGGAGGAGCAGAAAAAGATTAAGGGTCTGCCGAAATCTTTAGGCGAAGCGCTTGACGCGCTGGAAAATGACCACGATTATCTGACGAAGGGCGGCGTGTTCCCGGAGCGTTTAATTGACGTATGGGTTTCCCGCAAGCGCGCGGAGTTAAAGAAGCTGGAGCAGATTCCGAATCCGGCAGAGTTTAAGATGTATTACGATTTATAGAGATAATAAAAAGAGAGCCCGGCGTGAAAAGGCGCATAAGTGCCTGCCGGCTCTCTTATTTGCCTGCAAAGCGGGATAGAAGAAAGGAGCGGCAAAAATATGGACAATAAATTGCTGATTGAGGAGGGAAAAACAATTCTCGGTATTGAGCTTGGCTCAACGAGAATCAAAGCGGTTTTGACTGACGAGTCGGGAAGGCCTCTGGCGTCAGGCGGCTATGAGTGGGAAAATCAGTATGTTGACGGCATCTGGACATATGACCTTGAGGAAGTATGGAAAGGATTGCAGGGCTGTTATCAGGATTTGCTTGAAGACGTGAAAAAGCAGTACGGCGCGGCGATATCCCGAATCGGCGCAATCGGGTTTTCCGCGATGATGCACGGATATCTGGTGTTTGATAAGAAAGAAGAGCTGCTTGTTCCCTTCAGAACCTGGCGGAACACGATTACGGAAGAAGCCGCCGGGAAGCTCACGAAAGAATTTAACTATAATATCCCCCAACGATGGAGCATTGCCCATTTGTACCAGGCGATATTAAATAAAGAGGTTCATGTAAAGGACGTTGATTTTCTGACGACGCTGTCAGGATATGTCCATTACAGGCTTACAGGGAAAAAGGTTCTGGGCGTAGGCGATGCTTCCGGAATGTTCCCCATTGATATTAAAACGGGCGATTTTGACCAGACAATGGTTGACAAATTTGACGCTCTTGTAAGCGGCGAAGGATTTTCCTGGAAACTGCGGGATATCTTGCCGGAGGTCATGTCAGCGGGAGAAGACGCGGGAGCGCTTACGCCGGAAGGGGCGGCGCTTTTGGATATCAGCGGCAGCCTGCAGGCGGGAATTCCGGTATGCCCTCCGGAGGGCGACGCGGGAACGGGAATGGCGGCCACCAACAGCGTAGGGGTGCGGACAGGAAATATTTCCGCGGGAACCTCCGTATTTGCCATGATTGTACTGGAAAAAGAATTGTCAAAGGTATACCCGGAGATTGATTTGGTTACTACGCCGGACGGAGCCCTTGTGGCCATGGTGCACTGCAACAACTGCACTTCGGATTTAAACGCCTGGGTGGGACTGTTTGACGAGTTTGCCAAAGCCATTGGGACGCCTGTGGATAAGAATACGCTGTTTACCATGCTGTTTAACAAGGCTCTTGAGGGAGACGCGGACTGCGGCGGCCTGATTTCCTACAATTATGTTTCCGGGGAGCCGGTGACAGGCTTTGAGGAGGGAGCGCCTTTGTTTGTGAGAAAGGCGGAAGACACCTTTAATCTGGCCAATTTCATGCGTACCCATCTGTATTCCTCCCTTGCCGCTTTGAAAGCAGGGCTGGATTTGCTGTTCAAGGAAGAGGCGGTAAAGGTGGATGAAATGTTCGGACACGGCGGCCTGTTCAAGACCAGAGGCGTGGGCCAGAGCATTGCGGCGGCGGCCATTAATTCTTCCGTTTCCGTTATGGAAACCGCCGGAGAGGGCGGAGCCTGGGGGATTGCCCTGCTTGCCGCTTACATGAAGAATAAGGAAGATAACGAAACGCTGGAAGCATATCTGAATAATAAGATTTTTGCGGGTCAGGCCGGAAGCAAGTTAGAACCGAAAGCGGAGGACGTGGCGGGCTTCGAGAAGTTTATGAAGCGTTATATGGCCGGGCTTTCCATCGAACATGCGGCTGTGGACAGCTTATAGAGGGGGATTTATGTTAGAAGAATTAAAAAAACAGGTTTATGAAGCGAATATGAAGCTGCCTTATTACGGTCTTGTGACCTTTACATGGGGAAATGTGAGCGGGCTGGATAAGGAAAAGGGGCTGTTTGTGATAAAGCCCAGCGGCGTTGATTATGAAAAACTGACGCCGGAATGCATGGTGGTTATGGATTTGGAGGGGAATAAGATAGAAGGAGACTTGAATCCGTCCTCCGACACGCCGACTCATCTGGAGCTTTATAAGGCGTTTCCGGAAGTGGGCGGCGTAGTCCATACCCATTCCTCATATGCCACAAGCTGGGCGCAGGCGGGGAGGTCAATTCCCTGCTATGGAACGACCCACGCCGACTATATTTACGGCGAAGTTCCCTGTGTAAGATGCCTGACAAAAGAGGAAATCGAGGCGGCTTACGAAGAAAATACCGGACATCTGATAGTGAACGAATTTGCCCGCATGGGAAAAGACCCCATGGCGGTGCCGGCGGTTCTTTGCAGGAACCATGGCCCTTTTGCATGGGGAAAGGACGCGATGGACGCCGTTCATAACGCGGTGGTGCTTGAGGAAGTGGCAAAAATGGCATACAGGACGGAAACCATCAATCCCAGGGTGGAACCCGCGCCGGCGGAGCTTCAGGACAAGCATTATTTCAGAAAGCACGGAGCCGGGGCCTATTACGGGCAGAATTAAAAAATTGGTTGACAAAATAAAAATAGTCTGATACATTGGCTGTAGTAACCGCAGACAACAGTAAAAGAATGCCTGTGGAATCTAAAACAGGAGGACAGGGATGTTTAATTTTTCTACAAAATAATGAACTTAATAAATTATGTGTAGAAGATAAACATCTGAATCTTTTTGTAATGCGGTAAATTCATATTCATCCCATATTATTATCCGGGGTTTTTTTGTAGCGTTTCAGGGTGCAGAAGTTATACTTCTGCACCTTTTTATCGTAAACGTACCGGACGGCGGCCTGCAGACGGCCAGGCCGGGCGAAGGGACGCCTGAAAATCAGGCGGAAATCCGGTATAGGGAAGGGAGGAATGTGTATGTCGCAAATCAGTGTGAACAATTTAACTTTCTATTATGAGGGCAGCTATGACAACATTTTCGAGGACGTATCGTTTCAGATTGATACGGACTGGAAGCTTGGCTTTATTGCCAGAAACGGAAGGGGAAAGACTACCTTTTTAAAGCTTCTGACCGGCCAGTATGAATACAGAGGAAGCATAGCGTCTTCTGTGGTTTTTGATTATTTTCCCTTTGAGGTCCGGGACAGGGAGAGAAATACCATCGACGTGATAGAAGAAATTTATCCCGATTATGAGTTCTGGAAGCTTTGCAGGGAATTTAATTATCTGGCAATGGACGCGGAAATTTTATACAGGCCTTTTTCCACACTCAGCAACGGAGAACAGACGAGAGTGCTTCTGGCGCTGCTTTTTACAAGAGAAAATCATTTTCTTTTAATCGACGAGCCCACCAATCATCTGGATATGAAGACAAGGGCTGTTCTGCGGGAGTATTTGAATACGAAAAAGGGATTTATTCTGGTATCCCATGACAGGAATTTCATAGACGGCTGTGTGGACCATGTGCTTGTGATTAACAGGGAAAGCATCGAAGTGCAGCAGGGAAATTTCAGCTCCTGGCAGGAGAATAAAAGAAAGCAGGACGCCTGTGAACTTGCGGAGAACGAGAGACTGAAAAAGGATATCAAACGCCTTACAGAATCCGCCAGAGAGGCCGGACAGTGGGCAGACAAGGTGGAATCCACCAAAATAGGGGGACGGTCGAAGTATGAAAAAAGTCTTGATTTGAGGGCTTATATCGGGGAAAAGTCCCGCAGAATGCAGATGCGCCGCAAGAACCTTGAGCACAGGCGGGAGCGTGAAATCGAGGAAAAGTCCGGTCTGTTAAAGAACATTGAAACGGTGGAAGCCCTGAAAATCATGCCCTTAAAGCACTATAAGGAAAAGCTGGTGGTTATGGAGGATTGTACTCTGGCCTATGCCGGAAGCAATCAGGGCGCAGAGGACAGCCGGGGCAGCCAGTACGCCGGAGAAAGCAGCAACGATCATGGCGTCGGCAGGGAAATTATCAGTCACTTTAATTTTGAGGTAAGGCAGGGGGAGAGGATTTTTCTGAAAGGAAGAAACGGCTGCGGGAAGTCCAGTGTGATTAAGGCAATTCTGCAACAGGATAATCCCGTGATTACGGCGGGAAAAATAGAGCTGCCGAATCAGATGATAATCTCGTACTGCTCTCAGGATACTTCTTCGCTCCATGGAACCATCCGGGAATATGCGGCTGAAAATGAAATTGACGAAACGCTGTTTATGGCGGTTCTGCGAAAGCTGGACTTTTCAAGAATCCAGTTTGAAAAGAGAATTGAGGACTACAGCGGAGGCCAGAAGAAAAAGGTGCTGATTGCCGGGAGCTTATGCAAACAGGCTCACCTTTATATCTGGGACGAACCGCTTAATTTTATCGATGTATTTTCAAGGATGCAGATTGAAGAGCTGATTTTGAAATTTAAGCCGACCATGATACTGGTGGAGCATGATAGGGCCTTTATGGAAAATGTGGCCACTCGGGTGGTTGAAATTGGGTGAGTCTATTTGACAGGTAATACCAAAAAACATGGGACTGCCGCGTTAAGACCGGAATATACAGGATATGGTATAATACAGTTTTTGATTTTCCATATCCCGCGCTTCGTTTTCTTAATGCGGCAGTCCCATTTGTTATCACACAAACGCATGCGTAATGCAGAAACCGTAAAGGCTAAAAATCGGACGCATAATCCATAATACTATATTCAATCTCCCCGGCGTATTCTTCATGGGACTTATAATACTCCGTATAGATATTTTGTGCCCGCCACCGCGACAGATTCCATTTCCTTGGAGACATTTTCTTCGGAAGGCAGAGCCCTTTTTCCACCCAGAGCTTGTTCAGCTCTTCTGTCTGAAAATCATAGCTTACCTTGACGATGCCTGCGCCGTAACTTGTGAACCACCATTTAGGATTCACCCCGAAGCCCAGCTCGTCAGCTTTTCCGAAAATGACGGGAGCGGCGTCCCATGACAGGTTTCTCAGATAGTAAAAATCTGTGTTGCCGTCGACATAGCTTGCGGGCAAATCCCTCTGGTTGCCGTTTTCTTCCCCGGAGGAGCCGGGCCGGTAATGGTCTAAATTGTATTTTGCAATCCAGTAATCCGGGTGGGCGAAGGAAAACAAGATATAAAGCACAGTAACGCTCACAAGACAGTATCTTGTAAAAGGAAAGTTTTCCCGGTAAATTGTAACCAGAGCGCCGCTCATCAGCAGAAAAATCACAAACAGCGCCCACAGGACAAACACCCGCAGGAAGGTCAGCTGATAAGCCTGAATGTAAAGCAGCATCCGGTAGGTGCTTGACGCAATCATAACATAAGTGCAAAGGGAGATGAAAGTAAGTATGCCTTTCAGCACCTTATTTGCACGGAAACGCTTCATACATATGAGCACCAGCATCAGATTGATAAGGCAGACGAAGACCAGCTGAAAAAATCCCTCTCTGGCATAGGAAGCATAGGTATAGTCTTCCGGCAGGGCGCCCAGGCCGCCGAAAAGGTATACAACCTGAATATAGCAGAACACCAGATATACAAGGGCGATGAGCCCGGTAAAAGTGATTCCCATGACCGGCTCCCCGGTTCTTTTGTCCGGCATTTCCTCCTTCAGGCTGTGGAAGGAAAGCCGGCACATAATGCTGTAGGAGGCAAAAAAGGCAAACAGGAACATGGAAAGGATTCCAGACAAATGAGTAAAATCAAAATCCAGGGTAAACAGGTGGTCAAAAATATCCGAGAACACCGCGTCCGCCGAGTAAAGGAGCAGTACGATTACAAACAGCAGGGGAAGCGCGATTAAAAGTCCGAAGAATACATACTTGCCCTTTCCCTCCGGCTTGTTGGCGGCTTTTCTTTTTTCCTTCAGAAAATCAGAAAGGTCGATAAAGGGCTGGAAAATAAATGCAATGCTCAAAAGGGAAACATTGAGGGCGGAGAACAGGTATTTCGGCAAATCCCAGCTTTTGTCGTTATAGAGGTTGTGGAGCATCAGGTAAAAAAACAGGAAAAAGATGCCCAGCTTATTTAAAAATATGAGTACGCCTGAGGCTGTGGTGCAGGTGCTGATTCCCAGCGCCAGCAGGCTGACTGTCAGAAAAACGGAGAGTCTTTTGGCGGTAATCCCTGACTTTTTCAAATATAAGAAGAAAAACAGGCAGGTTCCGCCTACGAAAAAAGGGTAGGTAATCCCCGACGTATTCTTATATAGAAAAAAGGTATAAAAGAAAGCATAAATCAGGCTTCCGATTCCCATAAAAGAAAAATAGGGATTGATGTTTTTGGGGGATTCGACGGCTGCTTCCGGTTTTGGTTCCGGCGCGGCTGCGGGCTGCGGAGTTTCATAAGTTTCGTTTTTTATGGTAACAGGTTCCATTATAATTCCTCCTTTTCATCTTCCACATATTCCATCAAATCGCCCGGCTGACAGTGGAGCGCTTTACAGATAGCGTTTAAGGTTGAGAGCCGGACGGCCTTTGCCTTGTTGTTCTTTAGGATAGAGAGATTGGCCAGGGTGATATCCACTTCGCCCGCAAGCTCGGTGAGCCCTTTTTTCTGTTTGGCCATCTCCACATCGAGATTTATTCTAATTGCCATAAGTACCTCCCAATTAAAGTTCTGCTCATATTGTCAAATCGTTTTCCAGCTTGTAGGTTACGGCGATATCAAAGACACGGGATAATACCTTGCTGAAAAGTCCCGCAATCACAAAAACCAAAATGACGATGAGCACCGCCGGCGTTACGTAGAGTATCAGGCGGCAGCAGGTAATCAGCGCAATGAGGAAGCTGTAAGTACCCATCTTGTCGAGGCTGGTCACATTCCGGTGGATAAAGCAGTCGTTTGCAAGCACGGATTTAAAAATTTTCCTCAGCTCCCTGATAATCAGAACGGCGAAGATGCCTGATAAAATAAAGATGATACTCAGGGAAACTACATTCCGCGCAAAATAAGAATTGTACTTTCCGTAACCGGTGATAATCAGCGGGACAGAAACAGTGACAATGATTCCGGCAAAATACATAAAGTCCAAAAGTCCCTTGGTAAATACGGTCAGTTTGTCAGCCATATGAAATCCTCCTTTTTCAGGCGGTATCCGCCGCCGATGCAGATGCTGCGAATACAGACCCGCCGGTTTAAATACATCTGCTGTAAATCCAATATAGCACTGTAAAAAATGAATGTCAATAAATAATTATTGATATTCAATAAATAATTTCTGAAAAACGATAATTATTAAGATTTTGTTAAGATGGAAATTTTATAAAATTTTTTAGAAAACATGAAAAAATCTGTGCTATAATAAATTTATAAATAGATTTTATGCAGAAAGTCTGCAAGTCTTAAAACGGAAAGGCGTTCGATATCATTGCATTTCAGTCGTTCAAAATTAAAAGAAAAGTTTAATGAAACCTTAAAAGCAGTTCTTCCCATACTGGCAATCGTTCTGATTTTATGCTTTACGATTGTGCCGATACCGCCCAGCATTCTGATGGCGTTTCTTATTGGCGCGGTATTATTGATTGTGGGAATGCTGCTTTTTAATGTTGGAGTGGAACTATCCATGACGCCTATGGGCGAGCGGGTAGGTACGATTATGACGAAATCCAAAAAGCTGTGGGTTATTATTCTCATCAGCTTCATTATGGGATTTGTCATAACCATATCGGAGCCGGATTTACAGGTGCTTGCCAGTCAGGTGCCTTCCATACCAAATTTGACGCTGATACTGGCGGTAGCGGCAGGCGTTGGCGCGTTTCTGGTTATTGCGCTGATGAGAATGTTATTTAAAGTTGCGCTTTCCCATCTTCTGGTAGCGTTTTATGTGATAGCGTTTATTCTTACATTCTTTATACCGAAGGATTTTCTTGCGGTGGCTTTCGACTCCGGCGGCGTGACCACAGGTCCCATGACGGTGCCCTTTATTATGGCGTTTGGTATTGGTATTGCGGCAATCCGAAGCGATACCCACGCGTCGGATGACAGCTTCGGTCTCGTATCGTTATGTTCTATCGGCCCGATTCTTGCCGTCATTATTTTAGGAATGATTTATCATCCGGGACAGGCGGAGACGGTTTCGGAGACCATACCTGTAATCGACAATACGGTGGATCTGTGGAGAATGTTTACCCACAGCATTCCCACTTACATAAAAGAAATGGCGTTATCTCTGTTCCCTATTGTATTTTTCTTCGGTCTCTTCCAGGCGATTGCCAGGGACATCAATAAAAAAACGCTGATTAAAATAGGAATCGGTCTTGTGTATACTTACGTGGGGCTTGTGCTTTTCCTTACAGGCGTGAACGTAGGCTTTATGCCGGCGGGAAATTATCTGGGGCAGACCCTTGCGGGACTTCCCTATGCCTGGATTATCGTTCCCATCGGCATGATTATCGGTTATTTTATCGTTCTTGCGGAGCCGGCGGTGTTTGTGCTCACAAAGCAGGTAGAGGAGATGACGTCGGGAGCAATATCGGCAAAGGCAATGGGAACCAGCCTGTCCGTGGGCGTATCCCTTTCCGTGGGAATCGCCATGCTCAGGGTGCTTACCGGGATATCCGTTATGTGGTTTCTGGCGCCCGGCTACGCGGTGGCGCTTATACTGACATTTTTCGTGCCGAAGATATTTACGGCGATTGCGTTTGACTCCGGCGGCGTTGCCTCCGGCCCCATGACGGCAACCTTTTTGCTGCCGCTGGCCATGGGAGCCTGCCAGACTCTTGGGGGAAATATCATCACCGATGCATTTGGCATTATTGCCATGGTAGCCATGACGCCGCTGATTACCATTCAGGTTATGGGTATGGCGGTGAAGGTAAAAGAAAGCCATCTTCACAAAAAGGCAGTGGGTCGGAAAGTTTATGTGCCGCTTGAAGACTTTGGAGATATGGAAATTATTGAATTATAGGAATGAGACGGCTTATGGGTAAATTATATTTAATGACGACAATTGTGGATAGAAAAACTGCCAGAAAGTACCAGGAGCTTTACAGGGAAAGCGGGCAGAATGTGATGTTTTCCAGCCTGGGATTCGGCACGGCGGCCAGCGAGGTATTGAATTATCTGGGGCTTGAGGCTACGGAAAAGGCGGTGCTCTTTTCGGTTCAGGAGGAAGAGCACTGGCAGACGGTGAAAAAGCAGCTACAGAAAAAGCTGCGTATTGACGCGCCCGGAGGCGGAATTGCTTTCATTATCCCTTTAAGCAGTATCGGCGGGAAAAAAGTTCTGCAGTTTCTTCTGGAAAAAGAGGACTATCAAAAGGAGGAGGAATCGACCTTGAAAGATACGGTACATGAACTTATTATTGTGATTGCAAATCAGGGAAATATAGAGCTGGTGATGGACGCGGCAAGAGGGGCCGGCGCGTACGGCGGCACGGTAATCCATGCAAGGGGAACCGGAATGGAGATTGCCGAAAAATTCATGGGAGTATCCATAGCCGCTGAGAAGGAAATGATTTTTATCGTGGCGAAGACGGAGCAGAAAAACGGTATTATGAAAGCAATCATGGAAAAGGCGGGAGCGGACAGCAAGGCAAAATCCATTGTGTTTTCGCTTCCGGTTGCGGATACGGCGGGACTTAGGCTGATAGAAGACTGACATATGTGTCAGAATACATTAATCTTTAAATTTACTGCAAAACATCCCGGATGGCCGAAAGAAGCCAGACCGGGATGTTTGTATGCCGCAAATGCAGATTAAAGAGCAAGCGTAAGCCCCACGGGGCAGTGGTCGGAGCCCATAATATCTTTATAGATACACGCGTCTTTTAAAGAATCTTTCAGGGAGTCTGAGACGACAAAGTAATCAATACGCCACCCGGCGTTTTTCTCCCTTGCCTTAAAGCGGTAGGACCACCAGGAATAAGCCCCTTCCGTATCGGGATAAACAGTGAGATGCGGGAACTGCGTCTGTGTTAAATCCGGGGGAAGGCA
>CAMSTM010000096.1 GCA_947063675.1 uncultured Lachnospiraceae bacterium
GCAGCTCTATTTACAGATGTTCCTGAATATGTATTAGGGCATGTCAATAAATTTTTAACAGGATTTTCGTGACAATCAACATTCAGAAATATCGTATAAGTATTATCGGAGTTTCCTATTGATTTTTCAGGTATTCCTGTGTCCACATTTAAAGACAATACAATACTTTCTTTTACGAAAACTTCTTTTTTACATTATAGCATATGGAATCTTCATCTTCAAATATTTCTGATTTCCGTGTGAATTCTTATAAAAATATTGTAATTCCGGCTGTTAAGTGTTAAAATGTTGTTGTTCTGAAAGAAATGTAAGTTGATTTTTTAGAATATTCGACCTCTCACCAGGACAATGCCTGCTCTTTTGTTTAAGAAGAGCGGGCTTGTCCTGTGAAAATATATGGGGAAATAAGCAAAAGGAAAGGACAAACGAATTATGGAAGAAACAATGAAGGATTACGAGAAGGAACTTGAAGCGTCTTTTCGCAAAATTAATGAGGGGGATGTGATTCAGGGAACGGTGATTGACGTCAATGAAGAAGAGGTATCTTTGGACCTTAAGTATTACACACAGGGGATTATCAAAGCGGCGGATATGAGCGACGACCCGGGCTTTTCTGTTCTGGACGATGTGAAAATCGGGGATGTGATTGAGGCGTCTGTGGTAAAGATGGACGACGGGCAGGGAAATATTCTTTTGTCTAAGAAGGAAGCTAACGCGGAGCTTGCATGGGACGTCCTGAACAAATATCTTGAGGAAAAAACAGTTTTGACTGTAAAAGTCAATGGAGTGGTAAATGCCGGAGTGATTGCTTATGTGGAAGGAATCAGGGGATTTATACCGGCCTCCCATCTGGCACTTTCCTATGTTGAGGATTTAAATACCTATCAGGGTAAAGAGTTGACTGTAAGAGTCATTACCGTAGATAAAGAAAAGAAAAAACTGGTGCTTTCCGCAAAGGAAATACTGAGGGAGCAGGAAAAGGAAGCCCATGACCATAAAATTGCCATGCTGGTTCCCGGCACGGTGATGGAGGGCACGGTGGAAAGCCTTCAGCCCTATGGCGCTTTTGTGGATTTAAAGGACGGCTTAAGCGGTCTGGTTCATATTTCCCAGATAAGCCAGAAGAGAATCAAAAAGCCCTCCGAGGTGCTGAACGTGGGAGATAAGGTAAAGGTTAAGATTTTAAACACAGATAACGGGAAAATCTCCCTGAGCATTAAGGCTGCCACGGAAGAAAAGGAAGTGGAGGAGACGGAGCGCGTCGATACCGCTAAGTACAGCTCAAAGGAAAGCTTTGGAACAAGCCTTGGAGATATTTTTGCAAAACTGAATTTAAAATAAACAGGAGTCTTTTTATGTTTGATTATTGCTTATTTGACCTGGACGGCACGCTGACGGACCCGAGAGAGGGAATCACCAAATCTGTGCAGTACGCCTTGCAGGCCTTTGGCATAGAAGAACCTGATTTAAAAAAATTAGAGCCCTTTATCGGCCCGCCCCTAAAAGACAGCTTTATAGAGTTTTACGGTTTTACAGGGGAGGAGGCCGAAAGGGCTATTGTTGTTTATCGGGAAAGATTTGCTCCCGTGGGAATTTTTGAAAATCAGGTCTATCCGGGAATACCACAGATGTTGGAGCGTCTTTACAGGAAAGGGACGCGTCTGGCGGTGGCGTCCAGTAAGCCAATAGGTTTTGTAAAGCAGATTCTGACTCATTTTGGCATCGAGAAATATTTTGACGTGGTAGTGGGGAGCGAACTGGACGGAACCAGAGGCACGAAAGAGGAAGTTGTTGAGGAAGCTCTTGGGCGGCTTGGGATATTGACTATGCCGGTCACGGAACGGCACGTCAGGTGTGCCATGATAGGAGACAGGAAATTTGACATTCAGGGCGCAAAGGCTTACGGTCTTACTGGCGTGGGCGTGCGGTTTGGATTTGCCGAAGAAGGGGAGCTTGAGGAGGCCGGAGCCGAGTATATTGCGGAAACGGTAGCGGGGCTTGCGGAGTTTCTTTTGCGGAAAGCGTAAGGGAAATCACGGATGAGGAACAGGGCCTGACGGAAATATCGGAGGAAATTCGATGAAAAATTTTTGGCTGAGAATGAATATGCGGTGGAGTGGTGAAGAACTGTCTCATTGGGGCTCTTTTCAGAAAACGTTATATCTGCTATGGCCCCTTCTTATTTATTTTATTGTTCATGACGCGGCGGAAATTCTGCTGTGGGCGGGAGCCGGCGCTGTTTTTGCAGGAAAGGAAGAGACAGCGGGATTTCTGGCGCAAAACTATGCTACTGTCCGGGGCGTAATCAATGGTCTTGCAATTGTATTCGGCGTTGCCTTTATCTGGCAGGCGGTGAAAAGGGAGCTTGCAGGCAGAGAGGGAGAAGGCGGAAAGTCTGGCGGAAATATTCATGGAGAAAAAGCAAAAAAAGCAGATGCCAAAGACGGTATGGATTCAGGGAGTGAATTAACAGCCCGTGTCACCCGGTACTGCGTAGTGGCGGCGATTGCTTTTCTTTCGGCAATGGGATTTAATCTTCTTATGAACCTTCTGGGACTTACCGGTATTTCAGGCTCCTATAAGGAAACGTCGCAGGCTCAGTATGGCGTGAATTTTATCGTGGGCCTGTTTTTATACGGAGCGGTATCGCCAATTGCTGAGGAAGCGGTTTTTCGGGGTGTGATTTACAACAGAATGAAGAGATGCTTTAACTATCCGGTTGCGCTTTGCGTTTCCGCATTGCTCTTTGGCTGTTATCATGGGAATGCGGTGCAGGCTGTTTACGGGACGATACTGGGAATCCTGATTGCATGGTGTTATGAACTATGCGGAAGCTTTGCCGTGCCGGTGCTGTTTCACAGCGTTGCCAATGTGAGTATGTACGTGATGACTTACTATGGCGGATTGAAGGCCATGAGCCGTCCGGTGAGCGTTGGAGTTACGGCGGCATGTCTGTTGGGAGCGGCGGGGTTTCTTTTATATTTGCGGAAAATGCCGGGGAATAATGGCCATAAGGCCAAATGCTTATGACATGATATGGATTTGCGGAAAATAGCAGAGCAGAAGAAGAGAAATATATGCAGCGTAAGGTAAAAGCAGCGGTGCTGGACATAGAGAACAAAAGTCAGACAAATATGTGTGAAATGCAAAACAGTCAAATAATCTGACAATTTCTCAAAAAGTTTATATTTACAAAAAGAGAAAACAGGTGTATATTCTTACTTACAGGTCGCAAAGGCGCGAGTTACAAGCCCTTTGCGACCTTTTGCGTTCATCGAGCGCATAAAGCGGAAGGAGAAAGCTATGTTTGATGTGAAAAGGACACGTCCCGACGCACCTTTGTATCGGGCGGAATTTGAACATGATAATTGCGGGATTGGCGCGTGTGTAAATATCAGAGGCGCAAAAACCCGGGAGACGGTGGAGAATGCCCTTAAGATTGTGGAGAATTTAGAGCACCGTGCCGGTAAAGATGCGGAGGGAAAAACTGGCGACGGCGTGGGAATTCTGACGCAGATTCCACACAGGTTTTTCGAGAAGGTGACGAAGCCTCTTGGAATTTCCATCGGGAAAGAGCGGGAGTACGGCGTTGGCATGTTCTTTTTCCCGCAGGATGAGCTGCGCAGGAATCAGGCGAAAAAAATGTTTGAGATTATTGTGGAAAAGGAAGGCCTTCCTTTTCTGGGTTGGCGTGATGTGCCGGCCAATCCGTCCGTTCTTGGGCACAAGGCGGTGGAATGCATGCCTCACATTATGCAGGCTTTTATAAAAAAGCCTGCGGGGGTGGAAAAGGGCGTAGCCTTTGACCGGCTCCTTTATGTGGCGAGGCGGGTCTTTGAGCAGTCCTCCGACGATACCTATGTGGTGTCCCTTTCCAGCAGGACCATCGTATATAAGGGCATGTTTCTGGTGGGGCAGCTGCGCACCTTTTTTGCGGATTTGCAGGATAAGGATTATGTATCAGCCATTGCCATGGTGCACTCCCGGTTTTCCACCAACACCAATCCAAGCTGGGAGCGGGCCCATCCCAATCGCTTTATCGTTCATAACGGGGAAATCAACACCATCAGAGGCAATGCGGACAAAATGCTGGCCCGGGAGGAAAACATGGAATCCGGGCATTTGCGAGGCATGCTCCACAAGGTACTTCCTGTGGTGAATACAGCGGGCTCCGACTCGGCCATGCTGGATAATACGCTGGAATTTCTGGTGATGAGCGGCATGGATTTGCCTCTTGCGGTGATGATTACCATTCCCGAGCCCTGGGCAAACAATACCGTCATGAGTCAGCATAAGAAGGATTTTTATCAATATTATGCCACCATGATGGAGCCCTGGGACGGCCCGGCCTCTATTTTATTCTGTGACGGCGATATGATGGGGGCGGTACTGGACAGGAACGGACTTCGTCCTTCCCGTTACATGATTACTGACGACGGCCAGCTGATTCTTTCCTCCGAGGTGGGAGTACTTGATATTGCGCCCTCAAAAATTCTGGTAAAGGAACGGCTCCGTCCCGGGAAAATGCTTTTAGTGGACACGGTGCGAGGGAAGGTGATTGACGACGACGAGCTGAAGGAAACCTACGCCTCAAGGCAGCCCTACGGGGAATGGCTTGACAGGAATCTGGTGCATCTCCATGACCTGAAAATTCCCAACGAGCGGGTGCCGGAGTTTACTTCCGGGGAACTGGAACGGATGCAGAAGGCTTTCGGGTATTCCTATGAGGAGGTAAAAAACAGCATTCTCCCTATGGCAAAAAACGGTGGGGAAGCCATTGCGGCAATGGGGGTGGATACGCTGCTGCCGGTGCTCTCTGCCACCTTCCATCCGCTTTTTCATTATTTTAAACAGCTTTTTGCCCAGGTGACAAATCCTCCCATCGACGCTATCCGGGAGGAGGTTGTCACATCCACTACGGTTTATGTGGGAACGGATGGAAATATTCTGGAGGAGATTCCGAAAAACTGTAACGTGCTCCGGGTAAACAATCCGATACTCACCAATACGGATTTGATGAAGATTAAGAGCATGAAAAAGGAGGGGTTCAAGGTAGAGGTAATTCCCATTACCTATTATAAAAATACCAGCCTGGAGCGCGCCATCGACCGGCTTTTTGTGGAGGTGGACAGAGCCTACCGGGACGGGGTAAATATCATGATTCTCTCGGACAGAGGCGTGGACGAAAATCACGTGGCGCTGCCCTCACTTCTGGCAGTATCTGCCCTCAATCGTCATCTGGTGGTGACGAAGAAAAAAACCAGCGTGGCGCTGATTCTGGAATCCGGGGAGCCCAGGGAGGTGCATCATTTTGCCACCCTTTTAGGCTACGGCGCATGCGCCGTCAATCCCTATCTGGCTCAGGAATCCATCAGGGAGCTGATTGACAGACATATGCTGGATAAGGACTATTATGCTGCGGTGGAGGACTACAATAACGCCGTTTTGCATGGGATTGTCAAAATTGCCTCAAAAATGGGAATCAGCACCATCCAGTCCTACGAGGGCTCCCAGATTTTTGAGGCTATCGGAATTGACAGCGAAGTGATAGACAAATATTTCCCTCACACCGTCTGCCGGGTGGGAGGCATTACCATCAGGGATATTGAAAAGCAGGCGGACGCCCTGCATTCACAGGCATTCGACCCCCTGGGACTTGCCAGTGATTTGACGCTTGACAGTCTGGGGCATCACAAGATGCGCAGCGGCGCCGAAGAACATCTTTATAATCCGGCTACTATTCATCTGCTTCAGGAATCCACAAAGCGGGGGGATTACGAAATGTTCAAAGAATATACTGCGCTGGTCTGCGACGAGGATTCGGTAAAAAATCTCCGGGGACTGATGGATTTTAATTACCCGGAAAAGGGCGTGCCAATCGACGAGGTGGAGAGTGTGGACGCAATTGTAACGAGATTTAAGACCGGAGCAATGTCCTACGGCTCCATCTCAAAGGAAGCCCACGAGACCATGGCGATTGCCATGAACCGTCTCCACGGAAAGTCTAATTCCGGCGAAGGGGGCGAGGATTTGGAACGGCTGCTTCCCGGCCCTGACGGAGAAAACCGGTGCTCGGCTATCAAGCAGGTGGCATCGGGACGGTTTGGTGTCACCAGCAGATATCTGGTGAGCGCCGACGAAATTCAAATCAAGATGGCTCAGGGTGCAAAACCCGGAGAAGGGGGACATCTGCCCGGCGGCAAGGTTTATCCCTGGATTGCCAAAACCAGACATTCCACGCCCGGCGTGGGCCTGATTTCCCCGCCGCCCCATCATGATATTTATTCTATAGAGGACCTGGCGGAGCTGATTTACGATTTGAAGAACGCCAATAAGAATGCCAGAATCAGTGTGAAGCTGGTTTCCGAGGCAGGCGTGGGCACGGTGGCCGCCGGCGTGGCAAAGGCCGGCGCCCAGGTGATTCTGGTATCAGGCTATGACGGGGGAACGGGGGCGGCGCCCCGAAGTTCTATTCACAACGCCGGACTTCCCTGGGAGCTGGGGCTTGCGGAGACCCATCAGACGCTGATTATGAACGGGCTCCGAAACAAGGTGCGGATTGAGACGGACGGAAAGCTGATGAGCGGACGGGACGTGGCCATTGCGGCAATTCTTGGGGCGGAGGAATTCGGCTTTGCCACGGCGCCGCTGGTAACCATGGGCTGCGTGATGATGCGGGTGTGCAATCTGGACACCTGTCCTGTGGGCGTTGCCACCCAGAACCCGGAGCTGCGCAAAAACTTCAGGGGCAAACCGGAGTATGTGATGAACTTCATGCGCTTTATCGCCCAGGAGCTCCGGGAGTATATGGCAAGGCTGGGCGTGCGCACGGTAGACGAGCTGGTGGGACACACGGAACTTCTCAAAATAAAGGATAATCTGAGCCGGCGGCACAGACAGATAGATTTAAGCCTCATTCTTTCCAATCCTTATGCAGGAGGAAAGGAAAAGGCGACCTTTGACGCCAGAGCGGTTTATGACTTCAAACTGGAAAACACAGCGGACGAAAGGGTGCTGCTAAAGCAGTTAAATAAAGCAATCAGTGAAAAAAGCCAACGCAGCATCGAGGTTGCGGTGAAAAACACGGACAGAGCCTTTGGAACGATTTTGGGCTCGGAAATCACCAGAAGGCTTGGGGACAATGTGGAGGAGGATACCTACCGGGTACTCTGCACCGGCTCAGGCGGACAGAGCTTCGGCGCGTTTATCCCCGGCGGACTTACTCTGGAGCTTGTGGGCGACAGCAACGATTATTTCGGAAAAGGGCTTTCCGGCGGCAAGCTGGTGGTTTATCCCCCGAAAGGAAGCCGCTTTAAGGCCGGGGAGAATATTATTATTGGAAACGTTGCGCTCTACGGAGCCACCAGCGGCAAGGCCTTCATAAACGGTGTTGCGGGGGAACGCTTCTGTGTGAGAAATTCAGGAGCCGTTGCAGTTGTCGAGGGTGTAGGCGACCACGGCTGCGAATACATGACCGGCGGGCGCGTGGTGGTGCTTGGCAGAACCGGCAAGAACTTTGCGGCGGGAATGAGCGGTGGCATTGCCTATGTGCTGGACGAGGACAGAGACCTTTATATCCGCCTGAACAAGGAGATGGTTTCCTCGTATGAAGTGACCTCCAAGTACGACGTGATGGAATTAAAGGAAATGATTAAGGAGCATGTGGCTCTTACCAATTCCGAAAAGGGAAAAGTGATTCTGGATAACTTTAAGGAATATCTGCCGAAGTTTAAGAAAATTATTCCTCATGATTATGAGAAGATGCTTACCAGTATCGTGCAGATGGAGGAAAAAGGGCTCAGCGCGCAGCAGGCTCAGATTGAGGCATTTTATGCGATTAAGGCGGAAAGGAGCTGAAGGACTATGGGAAAACCAACAGGATTTATGGATTATAAAAGGGAAGTATCAGGGGATATCCCTCCGAAAGAGAGAATTAAAAACTTCAGGGAGTTCCACGAACATCTCCCCATGGAGCGGCAGCAGCTGCAGGGAGCCCGGTGCATGGAGTGTGGCGTGCCTTTCTGCCAGTCGGGAATGACCATAGGAGGCATGACCAGCGGATGCCCGCTGCATAATCTGGTGCCGGAGTGGAACGACCTTGTTTATACGGGAAACTGGGAGCAGGCCTATCACCGGCTTGTGAAAACCAACAGCTTCCCGGAGTTTACATCCAGAGTATGCCCTGCGCTCTGCGAAGCCGCCTGTACCTGCGGCTTAAACGGAGAGCCGGTTGCCACGAAGGAAAATGAGTACGCCATCATTGAAAACGCCTATGAAAAAGGCTATGCTCAGCCGAAGCCTCCGACAGTGAGAACCGGAAAAACCGTGGCGGTGGTGGGAAGCGGCCCCGCCGGCCTTGCGGCGGCAGACCAGCTGAACAAGCGGGGGCACAGCGTTACCGTGTTCGAGCGTTCCGACAGAATCGGCGGGCTTCTCATGTACGGCATTCCCAATATGAAGCTGGAAAAGCAGATTGTGGAGCGGAAAATCAGGGTGATGGAAGCAGAGGGCGTTACCTTTGTAACCGGCGCGGATGTGGGCAAGGAGATAAAGGCGGATAAGCTTTTAAAAGACTTTGACAGGGTGATTCTGGCCTGCGGAGCTTCCAATCCCAGGGATTTAAGTGTGCCGGGGCGTGACGCAAAGGGAATTTATTTTGCGGTGGATTTCCTTAAAGCAAACACCAAAAGCCTGCTGGATTCGGATTTTAAAGACGGGAAATCCGTGAACGTCAGGGACAAAAACGTGGTAATTATCGGCGGCGGGGATACCGGAAACGACTGCGTGGGTACAAGCATCCGCCATGGCTGTAAGTCTGTGACTCAAATTGAAATGATGCCTAAAGCACCGGATAAACGGGCAGAAAATAATCCATGGCCGCAGTGGCCGAAGGTCTGCAAGACAGACTACGGACAGGAGGAGGCGATTGCCCTGTTCGGCTGCGACCCCAGAATTTATGAGTCCACGGTAAAGGAGTTTGTGAAGGACAAAAACGGGAACCTGAAAGCCGTGAAAATCGTAAAGCTGTGCTGGGAAAAGGATGAAGCAGGCGGCAGGATGGCAATGAAGGAAGTGGAGGGAAGCGAACAGAGCCTCCCGGCGGAGATTGTGCTGATTGCGGCGGGTTTTCTGGGGAGCCAGAAGTATGTGACCGACGCCTTTAAGGTGGCGGTGAACCAGAGAACCAACGTGGACACGGCTCCCGGAGGGTACGAAACCTCGGTGAAAAATGTGTTTACCGCAGGAGATATGCACAGAGGACAGTCTCTGGTGGTCTGGGCAATCCGCGAGGGCAGGGAAGCCGCAAGGACAGTGGATGAAAGCCTGATGGGGTATACAAATTTGATGGTGCAATAGGAACGAAGGAGGTATCCCGATACACTCAGATTTCCGTGCCCCTAAGATGAATACTGAAAAAACACTCTTACAGAAGAAGATTGCAAAAGAAAACACGCATATCATGCCGGTTTCGGAAGTAATTGACAAAGTTACCGTAATATGCAAAGCAAATGGCGTCAGGACGGAACTCTTGCGGAGGAGCAGTTTCAAAGCATTATTAAAGTGTATTATCCACTGTTTGTACGATTAAGGGAACATGTAGGAAAATACTATACGTAAAAGCGCTCTATTATATTATAAAGAGTTTCCCCTTCCGCATACCGCCGCACATTTTCCAGACAGATATTCACCACATTGCGCAGCGTCTCAGGAAGATGATAGCCGCCGGAAACGTGAGGCGTGATAAACACATTGGGAATATCCCACAGTCTGTGATTTCCCGGGAGGGGTTCCGGCTCGGTCACGTCCAGGGCGGCGCCTGATAAATGACCGGATTCCAGGGCGTCGCACAGAGCTTTGGCAGATACAAGGTCGCCTCTGCCGCCGTTTAAGAAAAAGCTTCCCGGCTTCATAAGTTCAAACAGTTCTTTATTAAAGAGACCTCTTGTCTCGTCGGAGCTTGGCAGGAAAGAAACTACCGCGTCCGCTTTTGGAAGAAAATGCGTAAGTTTTTGTATTGTGTGAAGCTCGTCCATACAGGACGGGCATTCTCCGGGAGTTCTTTTTATACCAATTACATATGCGCCAAGAGAATGTGCCAGTCCGGCAAAATATTTTCCGATATTACCGGCGCCGAGAACCAGGATTGTGGCGTCCGTGATGGAGGTGACACTCCCTTCGTCTCCCCACAGATGCTGTTTTTGGTTATCTCTGTACAGGTGCAGCTTTTTCTGGAGGGACAGGAGCATGGCAAACATATGCTCGGCTACAGCTTTATCGTAAGCGCCGGTGCTGTTTGTCAGCAGAGTATGCGGATGAAGAACGCCTTTTTGGACATAAGGCTCGTAGCCTGCCGAATTTAAGTGGAGCCAGTCAAGATTTTCCGATGCCTGAATCATATCGGCCGGTACATTTCCCAGAATAATCTGCGCCTGCTGTACCTGTTCCCGCGTCACCTCGGAAATAGTTGTATAGAGGCATTCCGCATTTGGTAAAATCTGTTTAAGTCTGTTTTTCTGTGTCTGTGTCATGGGGATTACGGTTAATATTTTTTTCGGCTCCATATTAATGCTCCCTTTGGTTTTATAAAAATTTTATTTTAAAGTCAGGCGGGATTGGAAAGCTGTAACCAGTCCCGCCCGTTCCGATTCTGAAAATAAGAATCAATGCTGGATATCCTGTGTCTCCATAACGGTCATGAGATTAAATGGCGGTAAAATACTGTCAATCAGCTCATACAACGCGTCGTCGAAATTCATCCTGACCTCGCATTCCCTGTCAAAAATCATGGTAGGCTCGCTGTCTGCGGTTACCGGCGGCCATGCGGGAAGGCCGTCATGATTCGGGTCTCCGGTTTTGGCAAATGCCATAAATGCGCCGAATATCTGTTCCTGCAGTTTATCGCTTACGCCGGGGATGCCGCAGATTTCCACTCTGTCGGTATTGTGGAAAAAGAACGGTATATCCGAACAGTGCCATGCGATTTTGTCGTGCATAAACGGAAACTCCAGCGTAAAATCATACAGATAAGTACCGGCGTTTCCCTTTCCGGCGTGAAGAGCCGCAAGCTGCTTGGAAGGCTGGCGCATTGCCCGGTCAACGAACAGCAGGTCTGTGGGATATTTGCCCGGGTAGGCTTTTGCAAATGCCTGTATTATTTCCTCAGTATGTTCCCCGTAAACCTTTCTGATGATATCCGAGGCAGTCTCTTTAGTCAGTTCCTTTTTGTTAAAAGCGGCCGGGGCAAAAGAAAATTCTCCGAATACGGAGCCAATCATAACGGGAATGCCGCGGGCCTCATCGCGCAGGCCATATTCTAACGGGCTACCCTTGTAATAATCGTTTACCTGGGGCGCACCGCCGATGTATCCGCCTTTTGCGGCAATAGCGGGACTTACTTTTGTATATGCCCTTACCAGCTCAGGGTAGGGTGTGGTTTCCAGCTTTTCCACCTCATTTTCTGTCAGTCCAAGCTCTTTTAAAAGAGCGCTTACAAGCTCCCGCCCGTCGCCCTTACAGGAGGGAAGCATGGTGGCGCTCCCCACGCCGCTCATAATCAGTCCTTTATGGAACAGGCCGTCGGCCTCTGCAATCTGCATTAAATCAGCAACCTTCATACCGCCGCCGGACTGTCCGAAGATGGTCACGTTGTCGGGATTTCCTCCGAACAGGGAAATGTTTTCGTGAACCCATTTTAAGGCGGCTACCATGTCAGCGTGACCGGCGTTGCCTGAATTGCGGTACTTTTCGCCGAAGGGCGACAAATCAAGGTATCCGAGGATGTTTAATCTGTGATTGACGGAGACCACAACGACTCCGCCCTGTGTGCACATGTTGAAGCCGTCGTATGCTTCCTGCTCAATGGAGGAACCGGCAAAATAACCGCCTCCGTGAAGCCATACTACCACAGGCTTTTTCGCATATTCGTCCAGTGTGTCTGTCCAGATATTCAGATTCTGGCAATGCTCGTCCATGGGCCAGTAGCGGTGGGGGACAAGCAGTTCTCCGTTCGGGGTTTCCTGGCTCATAAGCGGGCACACGAAGCCGTAGGAGGTGGCGTCTTTTACGCCCTCCCATTTTGATTCTGCGGGCATCTGGAATCGGTCTGCGTGAGCGTAGGGGATTCCCCTGAAAATATATGCCCCGTCATAGAAATAGCCTTTTAGCTGTCCGGAAGTGGTATCGAGTACCGGAACATCGTCATACCTGAATGTTTTTTCCATCTTTCTATATCCTCCTTGTCTGGGTGCGGTTTTAGTTATATTTTAAAGGTCTTTGCGCCGGAAAGCAATAGAGAGTTGCGATGTGAGAAAATCAATATAGTGTTTGCAACAAAGAAGAATTTAAGGGAACGGTGGACTGCTTTTAATCTGAAATTTGTGCAAAATTGTGCAAGAAAGAAAATGCGGTTATATGACCGCGATTTCATTGACGAAAGAAAATTTTTGAGTATAATATAAAATACAAGGAGGTTGATGGGTGAGTAATCAAGCGAATGCATCGGATATTGCGGCTTTCATTTCCGAGGTTAAGAGACTGTTGTCCACGGGAAAATATGATTTTGTTCCGAGAAGGAAGAATATGCAGGCATTGGCCAGACACGGTCTTACGGTCACTGATGCCAGGAATGAGATTTTAGGGCTGGCTGTTGGTGATTATTACAAAGGTCCTAAGCAGGATTTGGATACGAACCGCCCGGGAGATATATGGGAATTTAAGAAAAATATCGACGGGATGCAGTTCTATGTGAAGGTAAAGATTACAAAAGAAAACGGAGAGGATATCTTAAAGTGTCTTGGCTTTCATGAGGATGATTTTGCTTAAGAATTGGAGGCGATATTGATGAGGAAGTATTGTGAAGAGTGTGGAGAAGAAGTCGAAACAAAGATAGTAATTAAGAAGGAAGCATATGATGTGTGCGGGGATGTGGTTGAGGTTGATGCACAGGTGCTGGTATGCGCTGAATGCGGAGAAGAGTTTTTTTGCGAAGAACTGGATGATGCCACATTAGTCCTGGCATATAACGAGTACCGCAGGAAGCACAAATTGCTCCTTCCGGAAGAGATTAGAAAGATACGGGAGCAGTATGGCCTTAGCCAGAGGAGCTTTGCGAAATTATTGAACTGGGGTGACAAAACAATCTGCAGATACGAGAATGGCTCCATTCAGGACAAGGCGCATAACAGCCTTCTGCTTTTTCTGCGTGAGCCGGAAAACATGAGGACCTACCTTACAGAAAATGAGGTTACCCTGGGCGAAAGACAAAAAGAAAAGCTGCTGGCCGTTGTCGGACAGCTGGAGCAGAATGAGGAATACCTGACTGGAAGAAGATTCTTTCGTCTGTTCTTTGCGAAAGCACCATGCGAGGAAAACGGCTACAGAGCCTTTGATTATGACAAGTTCTGCGCAATGGTTCTCTTTTTCGCGCACAAAAGCACAGGTCTCCTGAAGACAAAGCTGATGAAGCTTTTGAATTACTCAGATATGATTTTCTATAAGGAAAATGGTATATCAATATCCGGGGCGAGGTATGCACACCTGCCGTATGGACCAGTACCTGAGAATTTTGATATTCTTCTTGGAACAATGGCGGCTGACCATATTTCCCATATTGAAGTGGTTTATGATAATGGATATGAAAAGCATCAGGTGATTCCGGAGGAAGCTATGCCTGAGGGCATTCTTTCTAAAGAAGAACTGGCGGTACTGAACCGGATATATAATAAATTTGAAAGTTTTGGCTCGGTGGATATTTCCAATTATTCTCATAAAGAGAAGGGATATATGGAAACCCAAAAAGGTGAGATTATTTCTTAT
>CAMSTM010000097.1 GCA_947063675.1 uncultured Lachnospiraceae bacterium
ATTTCCTGTGCCGGAAGCCTCCTTGGATGCCAGGGAAATCTGCTCGGAAATATCGCAGGCCGGAATCAGCTTCTCCGCATAGCTGACGTTATAATTTTCCACCATAAGCACCTTCATATAAGGGCTTACCTCCGGGTCATTATTGACAATCTCCTCCAGAACCAGAAGCAGGTGGATAATATCCTGGGCAATCACATAAGCCGGAGCAGCCTTTGCACCGAAAATGAATGTCATGGGCCTTACTGGCTTTTTGCCGCTCTTGATTTCCAGATACTTATGGATAATGTAAAGCGCGTTCATCTGCTGGCGCTTATACTCATGGAGACGCTTAATCTGAATATCAAATACGGCGTCGGGATTTAAGGTAACGCCCTCTTTCTCCTTCACATAAGCTGCCAAATCCTTCTTGCGGTTCATCTTAATCTCTGCCAGACGGTCAAGCACTCTCTCGTCGTCTGCAAATTCCAGAAGCTTTTCAAGCTTATCGGCGTCCTTCTTAAATCCGTCTCCGATGGTCTCGGAAAGGAAGCCTGCCAGCTCCCGGTTACAGCTAAGGAGCCATCTTCTGAAGGTAATACCGTTGGTCTTGTTGTTAAACTTCTCAGGATACAGCTCATAAAAAGCATGCAGCTCGGTGTTCTTTAAAATTTCCGTATGAATCGCCGCTACTCCATTGACGGAGAATCCATAGTGGATATCAATATGGGCCATGTGAACCCGGTTGTCCTTGTCGATAATCTGTACCGCCGGGTCGTCATATTTTGCCGCCACCCGTTTATCCAGCTCCTTGATATAGGGAACAAGCTGGGGAACCACCTTTTCCAGATATTTAAGCGGCCATTTTTCGAGGGCTTCCGCCAGAATCGTGTGGTTGGTATAAGCGCAGGTTTTGCTTACCACCTCGATTGCCTCATCCATGGAAAATGCCTTTTCCTCCACCAGGATACGGATTAACTCCGGGATTACCATGGTGGGATGGGTATCGTTAATCTGAATTACAGCGTAATCGTACATTCTGCGCAAATCATATTTCTTTTCTTTCAGTTCTTTTAAAATCAACTGAGCTGCGTTGCTGACCATAAAATACTGCTGGTAAATCCGAAGCAGATGGCCGGCCTCGTCGGAATCGTCGGGATACAGGAATAAGGTAAGATTCTTTTCAATATCCTCCTTGTCAAAATCAATTCCCGATTTCACGATATCTTCGTCCACCGACTCGATATCAAAGAGCCTTAACTTATTAACACCGCTGTCATACCCGGCGACATCAATGTCATAAAGCCGTGACACTACCTTCTTTTTACCAAAATTCACATCGAAAGAAACGTCAGTCTTTGTGAGCCAGGAATCATTTTCAATCCAGTCATTCTTTTCCGCTGTCTGGAGTCTGTCCTTAAACACCTGCTTAAAAAGCCCGAAATGATAATTTAAGCCGATTCCCTCCCCGGGAAGCCCAAGGGTTGCAATAGAATCCAGAAAACATGCCGCAAGCCTTCCAAGGCCGCCGTTGCCAAGTGACGGCTCCGGCTCGCACTCTTCAATCTCCGCAAGGCTCTTGCCGCTTTTTTTCATAATCTCGTCAACTCTGTCGTAAACGCCCAGATTGATTAAATTGTTGGATAACAGCTTTCCGATTAAGAATTCCGCAGAAATATAGTAAATCTTCTTTTCTCCGTCATTGTGATTGGAAACCGTCATAAGTCTTTTCGTATATGTCAGCAGTACATAATAGGCTTCCTGATTGGAAAGCTCTTCTAATGACCTGCCGAACATTTCCTTTGCAACTTCTTCCATCTGCTGTTCCATATTTAAAACCAGAACATGCTTTTTTAAATTCGTTCCTTCTGCCATAATCTCTCCTCACAATAATTTCAATTTTTCGCGACTTTCATATTAAATTATTCCAAAATTTACATGTTGCATACTGAGTGTAACATAAGAAAACGTTTTCCGCAAGTGGATATTAAAAAATTCTATTGAAAAACAGAATTTTCAGCAAATAATATCCAGATATTTTATCCTGTCCAAATAATGCGGAATATCGATTCTTTCTCCTGTTTTCCCGTCCATTAAAAGCTGCAGCTCCTCCATGGCCGCGGCGGAAATCCCTGCAAAATCCTGGTGTACCGTATTCATCTGCTTCCCTACATAGCCCATCAGAATAATCCCGTCAAAACCACAGACAGGTCTGAAAATGTCCATCTCGGTCAATGCCTTCATTGCGCCGATTGCCATCAAATCGGATGCGCATACGATAACATCATACTTTTCGCCGTATTTCATGGTGATATTCCTGGCCTGGAGTTCCGAAAACTCTCCGTTTTTAACTGTCATCACCAACTTTAATTCGTCAACCAGCTCTTTCATTCCCGAAAGCCTGTCTTCCGTGGCGAATCCGTCCTTTTTTCCTGTGATATAAAGTATCCGCCTGCCGTTATTGTCCTCGATGGTTTTCCTTGCCACGTCATACTGAGCCTTAAGCTGATTGATTCCCACCGAAGAAGTGCTTTCATTGACAAAAGGAGCGTCAATTACCACGCACTTGAAGTTTTGTCCTGCCACCAGTTCGTGGAGCACATGATTTTCCCTGCCCATACCATAAATAATCAGGCCGCAGATGCTCTGTGACTGGAGATATCTGGTAATCTCTTCCACGGTTTTATTTTTGAACATGGAAAAAAAGAGAGTAATCACGTCCAGATTCAGCTCCATTGCCTTATGGATTGCCCCCTGGATATACTGCATGTTAATCTCGTCGATTGCCTGGGTCTTCTGATTTAAATGCATAAGAAGCGCCACCCGCCCCGACTGTTTGGAAGAAAGGGCGGCGGCTACAGAGTTGGGGACAAAATTCAGTTCCTCTACTGCCCTGTTTACCTTGACTTTTGTCTCCTCACTGACATTAGGATAACCGTTTAATACCTTTGACACCGTGGAGATTGCCACCCCGGCCGCTCTTGCCACATCCTTAATTGATACCATTTAATTCCTCCATGCCGCCAATGACTCGCAAGCCGGAGCCCTGGCGCAAATTTGATGTGTGAAAATCTACTTTTCACACTCTGTCATTCTGATTTCACCTCCCGCTGCTATTACCATGTCTGTCCTCTCTCCCTGAATGTATACCGGCAATACCAGCATCTCTTCTCCGGCAGCTCCGCTTATACTGACGGAATATTCCGGCTGGCGGAGCCTGATATATGCTCCCCCCTGACTTAAATTCCGGGCGTAAAAGCTGTTGAGGCAGTTTAAAAGCTCTCCCGCCGCATTCATAGAATCTTCATTTACCTCTGTGTATTTTTTCTTTTCAAAGGCGGAAACTGCAACGAGAAGCGAATTTTCTTTTCCGAAAATCCCGCTGGAAAATCCCGGCTCCCCTTCCACCAACTGAACCGCGCCGTTATCCGCCGCGCACCTGTCCGCAACAAAGGCTTTTTCCAGATAAATTTCCGTATCGATACAGCGGGAAAGCATGCGGAGCGCCGACCCGGCAATATTCAGATATTTCTCACATCCAATGGGCATAAAAAGCGGAAGAATCCTGTCAATATCATCGCTTTTCAAATCCTCTATATCCATCAGCGTCAGGTTATAATCCGTCTGGAAATCAAGCATATACTGCTCCAGCTCTTCCATTGTCATCAGGCGGTGGTTCTCCAGCACCTGCGCAAACGCCAGATAAGCATTTTCCTGCTTATGCAAAAGCATCTCCACATCTTCTCTGGTCAGATACCCCTTTTCCACAGCGATATCGCCAAAACGCTTATCCGTCACTGACTGAAACCTGTGTACCTTATCCGTCTCCTCCTGCGTCATCAGCCCTTCCGCCACGGCAATAAGTCCCAGCTTTACGCGAACCTGCCCCTGCTCTAAAAGCACAATTTCCAATTCCTTTGGCGTAAGAAGCTCCCGCTTTAATAAATAGCGCCCTACAATACCTGAAATCATCATTTTCTCCTTTGTCGTCCGAATATAAAATCCTGTAAAAGGCTGACCCTGCGGCCAGCCCTTTCACTTTTATTGAACCTAAGGATAGTTCGCGAAGCGTACTACCCGTTGTTCTCCTGAGGATGACCCGCCGGACGCGGCTCCACCCTTTACTTTCTCACAAGATGGTAAGGAACACCGTTTACAAAAACAGGGAACAGCTCGCCCATAATAAGCGGCCTTGCATACTCCTCATAACCGTCGTTGAGCCCGCAGCCGTCTTCCGTAATCCACTCCGCCGGAACGGGTCTTTCAACGTTTGCAATCGCATGGATATCGTAAGCGCTTGTACCGCACTGATAAGGGTCGTCTCCGTTTCTGTCCAGAGTAATCATCATGCCGGTCTTTCCTTCTTCCGCTGCCAGAACCGCATCATATCCAACCTGGAACGCCTCGTTGATGTCGGTGAGGGAAGCAAGGTGGGTAGCCGAACGCTGCAGGGTTGAAAGCTCAATCGCTCTTGTCTTTAATCCGGTTTCCTCTGCAACCTTCTGCGCAAGATAAGCTGCCGTACCTGACATCTGCTTGTGTCCGAATGCGTCTACTGCCACATTTTCATTTGCAAGCTCGCACACATAACGGCCGTCTGCGATATGGATACCCTCGGAAACTGCAATCACTACGGAAGACTTTGTCTCTGCCAGATGTTTTACCTTTGCCATGAAAGCGTCCATGTCAAATACCTTCTCGGGAAGATAAATAGCGTCCGCGCCGCTGCAGTCGTCGCCCTTTGCAAGAGCTGCCGCTGCGGTAAGCCATCCTGCGTTACGTCCCATAATCTCAACAATACAGATAGTGGGCTTCTTTGCGCCGAAAGACTCGTTGTCACGGATAACTTCCTTTAAGCTGGTTGCGATATATTTAGCCGCGCTGCCGTAACCGGGGCAGTGGTCCGTAACAGGAAGGTCATTGTCAATGGTTTTGGGAACGCCCATGAATCTCTGAGGCTTGCCGTGAGCTGCCGCATAATCGGATAACATTTTTACCGTATCCATGGAATCATTTCCGCCGGCGTAAAACAGACATTCGATATCATGTTTTTCCATGATTTCAAATACCTTCTCGTAAACATCCTCATGCCCTTCAATCTTGGGCATTTTGAAACGGCAGGAGCCGAGGAAAGCGGAAGGTGTTCTCTTTAAAAGCTCGATTCCTGTAGGCTCGGCAAGATAATCCTCAAGCTCAATCATCTTGTCATCCAGAAAGCCTTCAATGCCGTGAACCATTCCGTATACCTTGTTAACGCCGATTTTCTTGGCGGCGGCGTATACGCCTGCCACAGATGAGTTAATTACAGCCGTAGGGCCGCCTGACTGTCCAACTACAATATTACCTTTCATTTCATTTTCTCCTTTATTCTGAGTACTTTTGTTGTCCTGAACTTTTCCAGTAGAAGTATAGCAGATTCCATTTTTCCTGACAAGGGGGTATTGACTTTTTATGGAAATCGTTTTCGTTCATTTTTACTTTTCATGTTAAAATGACTATGGCTGCTTATACTCTTTCCATTCTTAAATATTTTTGCGCAGGAATCGCGCCTGCTCTGTTTTGATAAGCTGATTGGCCTAAATTCCCTTCAGGCCCTATATTTACCAGCCTGAAGGGATAAAAAATTTCTACACAAACGACGCCACGCAGTAAACCGCATAAATACCAAGAAGTATAACTCCCTGCGCCCGGGAGGATTTCTTCCTTATTAAAATAGGAACGATTAAAACCGCCATCACCAGACACGCAAGCGGCATATCAACGGTAACCGTACCTCTTTCCAGAGGGATTCCCGCAACCGCGGCGGGGATTCCGATTACCAGAAGCATGTTCAGAATATTGGCCCCAATCACATTCCCAAGACCCACGTTTCCATAGCCCTTAACCAACGACATCACCGACGTTACAAGCTCCGGCAGGGAAGTGCCGAGAGCAATAAAGGTAACCGCAATCACCCGCTCCGGTACGCCAAGGGTCTGTGCAATGAAAATCCCGTTGTCCACTAAAAGGTTTGCGCCGACATAAAGAAGCGCCGCGCATACAGCCAGCACGATAAGCTGCTTCGGAATGGAAACCTCCTTATCTTCTTCCTCCTCTTCCTCATCTCCGCCTTCCTTTGCGGAGCGCTTAATATTCAGATAAGCATATACGGCAAACAGCAAAAGGAGCATAACACCCGCCGGCCTCTGAAAAGCGCCGCTTATATAACCGTAAACATTCATCAGAATCAGTACACCGAAGAAAAATCCGCCCCGCCAGGCAATGGAAACAAATTCCACCTTTTTTGACGGGCGTATGGTCTGGGTCAGCCCCGCAATCAATGCTGTGTTGCAGATAATGGAACCGAACGCGTTCCCCGCCGCAATGGCCGCAGAGCCGTCAAAAGCCGCCGTGGTGGACACCAGAATCTCAGGCAGCGTGGTTCCAAGGCTGACTATCGTAGCCCCCACCACAATCTGGGGTATTCCAAGCTTTTTGGCAATGGCAACCGCCGCGTCCACCAGCCTGTCCCCTCCCGCGCATATAAGCACAAGTCCTACAATAAATAAAATAATCGCTTCTACCATTTCTTTTTTCCTTTCTCCTTTCAGTATTCCTTTTTCTTCTGCGCGTCAGACATTTTTACAAGAAAAAAAGACCTCTAACGCACCTGTTATGCGTTAAAAGTCTCGTACTTCCTTATCAACCGGCAGACATCCGGCCACAAACTCTCTATGGAATATGTCTGCTTCAAAAACCGGGAAGTGTCCAGTCACGACTTGCGTCGGGGATTGTTGGCTGAACCTTTCTTACTACTCCCTCTTAACTTAAGGACACTTTACCAGAAAAACGGCTCCCTGTCAAACAATATTTTCCAGAGTTTCCTTGGACACAATCTTTTTTATATGGGTAAAAAATAAAACCGATGCCACTGTTGCGGAAAGGATATCGGAAATCGGCTCCGCATAATAAATTCCCATTACGCCGAATCTAAGCGGCAGAATAAGGGCAAGAGGCACCAGTAAAATCACTTTCCTGAAAACTGCTATAAACAGCGAGATTTTTGCCTGTCCAAGGGCAAGGAACGTGGGCTGGATACCGTTCTGCAGCCCGAACACCAGCATACCGCACATAAAAATCGGCATCATTTTTCCCACCAGCGTGATAAGCTCCCCGTCGTTTGTAAACAGAGACGCAAAAAACCTGGGGAAAACTATCACCAGCGCCGTAGCGCCAGCCGAAAAGGCAAAACAGATTCCAATCATCCGCCGGTAAAGCTTTTTCACCCTGTCAAAATTCCCGGCGCCGAAGTTATAGCTGATGATGGGCTGCACTCCCTGGGTAAAACCGCCGATGGGCGCCGAATACATCTGCATCACGCTCTGCATAATCGTAAGGGAACCCACGTAAATGTCGCCGCCGTATCTCTGCAGGCCGCTGTTTAACACAATGCTGATTAAGCTTTCCGTGGCCCGCATGATAAAGGGCGAAACCCCAAGAGCCATGATTCTTCCAATTACCGGCCACTCGGGCTTTAAGGCTTCCCTCTTAATCGTAAGGGAGGATTTTTTGCTCACAAGAAATCCCACCGTCCAAAGCGCGCTGAGAAGCTGGGAAATCACCGTGGCTCTGGCCGCGCCTTTCACGCCCATGTGAAAACCAAAAATGAAAATCGGGTCCAGGACAATATTCGCCACCGCGCCAATTAAAACCGCCATCATGGCGATTCTGGACTGCCCCTGTGAGATGATGAAGGTATTAAGGCCAAGGGCCAGTTCCACGAATATGGTTCCCATAAGATAAATAGAGATATAATCCACCGCATAATCTATGGTCGCGTCGCTGGCTCCGAACATATAAAGAAGGGGCCTTTGAAAAGCGTAAAAAACCACCATCAGCAGCACGGTAAACGCCGCCAGCATGGTCACGCCGTTCCCCAAAATGGTTTCCGCCCTCTTCCTGTCTCCTTTTCCCAGCCAGATTGAGGCAAGGGGCGCGCCGCCCACGCCCACAAACGCGGAAAATGCGGAAATCAGCGTAATGATGGGAAAGGTTACTCCCACGCCGGTCAGTGCCTCCATGCCCACGCCTTCAATATGTCCGATATAAATTCTGTCCACAATGCTGTATAAAATATTGATTATCTGCGCAATAACGGAGGGGATTGCCATACTCAGCATCAATTTTCCGATTCCCTCTGTCGCCATTCGCCTTTCTCTGTTTTCATTTGGCTGCATCGTTTACCTCTTTCCTCTTAAAAATAAGAAATAGCCGTCCTGCTCTGTTCTGACAAAAGCGACGGCTGTTCCCACATATCTGCTGCACCGAAGTGCTTTTCAATGCGGATAACAGGACTTGAACCTGCACGTCTATTGACACCAGAACCTAAATCTTATGGTTTTTAACCATATTAGACCTAAACCTCCGTATTTTCAAGCTTTTTATCCACCCCGAGCAATGTGTTATCTCTGAAACATCTCTCTTGTTGATGTCATTATTGATGTCAACTAATTATTAACAGAATCTTTTATAAAAGCTTTCTTATAAATGGAAAATGGAAATTCTGAAACAAATTAATTATAACAAAACCCAAATTTTTGTTCAAACTATATTAATACAGCAAAATAATAATTTCCATTAATCATCCCTATCATGGCACTCCAACGCTGCAATTATAACTGTAAGGACACCTACAACTACTGCCTTAATAACTGTATCCATATGTACTCCTTTCTACATTAACCAATATTTAATATTCTTTGTCCCATCATACGCATATCCTGATTTCATCTGCCGCCGCATCATAATAATAGCTGTGGTCGGCAAGCCTTTCCTCCTCCGCGACCTCCTGCTCGTTAATCTCTGCCACTATCGCATCCATTTTCTTCCCGCTTCCCGCATCTTCTGCCGGTACAAAAATGGTTTCATGGATGGAAGACGGCAAGATATAATAGTCTTTCCCCTGTGCGAAGTCTCTCACCATCTCCCGGTGAAGGATTCCCGCCGCCCCATATGATTTCCCGTTTGTCAGGACATACATCCTGACCATCCCCTCTGGTCTTTCCGGGATTTCATCCCATTCAAAGCCCGGCGTTTCCTTAACAATGTCCTCTATCCTCCAAAAGTGATAGCCGTCCTGCTTAAGGTTCGCTATTGCTTTCCTGTGCAGCTCTTCCCTGCTAATTCCATAATTCTCCAGCATGGCCTCCGTCACCCCGATAATACTGTCTCTTTCATCGTCCAGCTTTTCGCGCATAATATACCGCACTGATAAATCCAGCAAATCCGTATGCACCATCCCTTTCAGATATTCCCTGTTTCTGGATGCAGATATAAGAACCGGATATATTTTCCCACGGACGCTGTCCCAGTCCGATGCCTTCCCTGCCATCCGTATCAAAGCTTCACTTTCCCACACTTTATCACCTTCCAGTTCCTTGCAGACAAGCCGTATACATTCAGGCATATCTGCTTTTCCCATGCCGTACAATGTATAGAAGGTTGCCAGATTTACAATGCGGGCTACATGCTGCCTCTCTCCTTTCTCCATAATGCGCACCCCATCATAATCTTTCCCATTGCTTTTCGGCACCCTGACAAAGGACACCTCCCATCCCTCCCCGAAATATCTTTGCAGCTCCTTAACCACCGCCTCCTGAAATTCCCCGTATTTCATTTTTCCTCCTTTACGCCGCTCCGGCGCTCTTTGTCTTTGACAGAGCCTCCATTACTCTCCTGTATAGGTCTGCACTCATTGTCTCCGGCTTCTGTATTTTATATCTCTCCTTTACATCCTCCATTGCCACGCCGGTCCGCTCAAGCTCCCTCTGCAAGAAAATCATCTGCTCCTTTGACACTGGCTTTTCCGGCAGCGCCTTTTCTTTCTCTTCCTCCCTGCCGGTTTCACCATCTCTGGCGGCCTTCAACTCATAAACTGCCTGTCCCCTGCCATTTGCAATTATAAGGGCGCAAATTTCACGGTTCTCATTATATTGGATTGAGCGGACGGAAAAACGGTCATTGCAGTAATATCGCTTTTCCTTATCCCGCCCCTCCTTCACCTGTACTGCCGCCTTACCGGCAGATATCCATATAAAAGGGGCGGAATACAACTCCCGCCCGATTCCCCAGTTGAAACAGGCACGCTTGAAGCTGTCCGAAGCCTGTCCTTTTTCCTTCTCCGAATAACTCGTAGTCCCTACATCCTGTTTGGCCACCCACGTACCGGAATCCTTATCAAACACCTCCACCGTACAGTACAGATTCCCGTCTATGCATTGATGGCTCCGTTTCCATCCAAATATCCCGAAGGTTTCGTCAAGTATCTTCTGGTCCACCCTCGCATCTTTGTAGAGCAACAGGCTCAGACCCCTTTCACTGATAGTGGAGACCCTGCATTCAATCTCGTCCGCCTTAAGCAACCTGATTAATCCCTGTTCCATTTTCCTCCTTCCCGCATGCCTCTCCCTGTGCCGCTTTTACCTCAAACCGCCTGGAGTGAGAGGCTCTGCAGTAAGCCTTATAAATCTCCGGCCTATCCTCCCTGATACGCTTTACGTCACACTTCGTGGAATCAATATTTTTCCATGAAACCCGGAAGCTCCCGCTTTTCGCAAGCTCATTGTCCTGCATAAACAGCTTAACCTCCTGCTCTATCTGTTTCTGTTCCTCCGCCAGTTTCGCAATGGAGTTTAATATCTCCTCGCGCCTCCGTAACTTTTCATCAAACCCCACAAGCTCTATGGTGCTTCCCTTTTCCGCTGTGTGGAAATACCGCTGTATCACCTCGTCACAGGCCCTGCTCCCGTCCGGCAACGGGATAATTCCGGGTACTACATGATTATTCCAGAAATCCTCTTCTATGGCTGTCAGGCGTCTGACCAGTTCCTCGTCCCACTCCAACCTTCTATAAATAAATTCCCTGCCCAGAATTACCACGGCTATATACCACGCATGCTTCCCGGTGACCGCCATATAATGATAGCACTGCATGACATAATGAAGCGGAATACCACCGCCTGCCCATTTGTCAGCGTTATAAGCGCTTGCCGTCTTACATTCCAACCCGGCATCCTCCCCCACTACAAACCTGTCTACGTCCGCAATCATAAAAGGGTACTCCACACTGCGGTACATAAAATTGGATTTTCTGACTTTCAATCCGGTGGATTCCGTAAAGCGGCGTGCTACATAGTCTTCCAAATCATGTCCGATACGGACTGCCTCACCGTCCAGCTCTGCCGTATCTTCACCTGTTTTGTCCCGAAACACCTTCATTGCACTGCTGTACGGGTTCAGGCCGCACACCGCCCCTGCGTCAGAGCCCCCAATCCCGGTTTTCCTGAGGCGGAGCCAACTGGCGTTATCCAGCCCCTCCAATGGTATTTTTTCGAACATAATTCCCCTCCTTTCCTCCTTCAACTGCCGTTTTTTACGCAGCCTTTACAAGCTGGTACGCCCTGTCAATCAATGGGTTGCCGTCCACGGTGCGGGCAAACAGGTTTTCATTATAATTCGCCGTCATGCGTATAGGATTGCTGTGCGTCGCAAAGTCCGAGACCGCATTGATAAACCGATAGGCATTATTCCCAACCTTTTGCAGGTCAGGGGCATCATAGTACCTCCGCATCATACCCTCCCTCAGGCGTATGGTATTCTTTCTCTGAATCTGCGTCGGTTCTTTCTCCATGGGAAGAAGAAGCTCAATATACTCCTTCACCTGTACGTCCGTTATTTTCTGTCTCCGCAGTCTCTCAAACTCCACCCCGAGGCAATCCATATATTCTTCCGCCATAAACAAAGTGTCCTTCGCCTCCTGTATCTTGTTTTGGATATTTCCTGTATGTACCATGGAAAAGCTTCTGCTGGCGGTTCCCAAAGCAAGGTTCAGGGTATTATTACATACTACTCTTACAGGCGTGACCGCCACCTTAACGGAGCCGGAACCGTCATGAGTATTGGAAAACACAATGTATGGACTGATTCTGTCCCCGGAAATAATGTATTCATTAGGGAGCTTTGCCAGCAGCCATACCTTCCGCCCGCCCTGTAGGGAGCCGGCCGTCTCATAGCGCACCCCTTTCCCCAGAAGCTCATCTGTAAAGCCGAATGCATCTACATTCTGCACTACCTTATAACGGTCTGACACTACGCCGAGTACCTTCCTATCGGAATCCCTTACGTTCGCCCTATATCCTTCCACTGCCTCCCCAAATCCCGTGTAAACCGGCTCCTGCACCACGTTCCAGTCAAGCCCTGCAAGATGTAGCGCATCCGCTGATGCCGGAGCCCCCATAACGATTGTTCCAAGCCCATGCCATGGCTTTTTCCTTACTGAAAACATTGTCTCTACATTTGCTGCCATAATCTTTTTCTCCTTGTCTTTTTAAATTTTGATGTTTTCTGTTCCCTTCCGCCTGCCTCTGCATGCTCCATACCGTTCAGGGTTCTCCCTTATCATTTAATTTTGTTATGGACACTCTCACGCTCTCACCACCCAGTCCAGCGTACTGTAGCCGCTGCACGGAAAAAAATCCAAATCCGTCAGATTAATGCACGCCCCTTCCTCATTGTCCCAGTTCAGCCAGTGATACCAACATCCGTTTCCGTCTTTCTCACTCCATATGACCCCATAAAAAGGGTCTTTCATAAATGGGAGCCGGAATTTTAACCTGTCGCCGTTCTTAAAAGGGAGCGGATGATAGCAGCTATTCGTCTCGAACCGGAAAACAGTATCTTCACTGATGCCAAGGGTTTCCAGTCCGTCCGTTGTTATGTACAGAGATTTCGCCTGCCATTTCCCATCTATCCAGAACAGCGTGTACCCAAAGGCCTCTTTTACCTTTGCGCCCTCCGGCACCTGCAGCACGGTCACATACCCATAGCCTTCCTCTTCAATGCCTTTATATATCCGTGCCATTTCCTCCACTGCTTCGTCTGCCGTGTCAAAAGCACCCTCCAGACTGGTATACTCCTCAATTCGGTTATCCTCCCAACGCTGTTCGGTACATTCTAATAAAAAGACCGTCCTTACCACCGGATGGTAAATTTGGTTTATGCACTCCCTGTAAATACGGGACATTTCTTCCACCAACCCTTTATCTTCCTCATTCCCTGTTTCGGACAGTTGTTTCAGCATAGTTTCTTTCTGTTGCAACGAAATAAGGCTATGGTTGATAAGCTGCTCCTTTTCAAAAATCCCCATACAGTCTTCTTTCTGGAAATATTCCCTTATCTCCGCTGACCTTATTATGCTGTATACATCATACGTCACATTTTCTCCCCCCTCCCTGATACTTTAAAGTTTCTTTTTCCAATCTTTCTGCCTCCTTTTCTTTTCTCTCACAGCATTAAGGGAGTGCCAAATGACAGCTCCCTCTGGTATTGCTGTTATTTCATTACTATAATATATAATTCCATTTTCTGAATTTAACATAGTTTTCTTTACTATAATCGAATCTCCTTCCGTAAAATATTGAATGCACGGTTAATTATTTTTACGACAAATAAGGGAGAATCCTTTGCGGATTCTCCCTATTATCAAGTTATGCTTGTTTCGTGAATATATTATGTTATTGCATTCAATTTTTTATACCATTTAACTTATTTGCGATAAATAATTATATCCTTTTCATTTTACCTCCCTATTTTCATAAGAGCAGTCTCGGAAACTCGACAAAGCCCGAATTATCGCTCTTTTTTCATTT
>CAMSTM010000098.1 GCA_947063675.1 uncultured Lachnospiraceae bacterium
CCGTGGTGTCCTTCTCCGTCCTTGTCTCGATAATATAGACAACCCTTGGAACCACGGCGATGGAATTTTTGAGAGGTATGTTTTCCTCACAGTCCGGGGATTTCATTACGGCTGTGGACGAGAGCAGCGTAATCCTTATTAAATCCCTGGAGGAGGGGGACGGCAGCGAGGAAATCGAGCAGACGGCCCAGACGATTGTTGACATGATGAGCACGGAAATCATGATGAATGTCAGGGTGGCTTACGGAACTGTGGTTCAGGAGCTTAAGGATGTTTCCAAGTCTTATAAAGAAGCCATGATGGCGCTGGATGTGGGTAAGATTTTCTATGTGGAGAAAAAGGTGAACTCCTATGGGAGCCTTGGAATCGGCCGTCTGATATATCAGCTTCCGGCCAATCTGTGCAGGATATTTATCGAGGAAATTTTCGGGGACAATGACCCCGGCAATTTTGATGAGGAAATCGTAACTACCGTCAATAAATTCTTTGAAAACAACCTGAATGTGTCGGAAACGTCCAGACAGCTTTTCGTTCACCGCAACACCCTTGTGTACCGGGTTGAAAAGCTGCAGAAGAGCACGGGTCTTGATGTGCGCACATTTGACGACGCGCTGACGTTTAAAATTGCCATGATGGTTTATAATTATATGAGATACTTAAATCTGCTGGATAAATAGTAAAATAAACAAAATGGAATAAGCAGCCTTATTTCCGAATACAATAGTACATGACTGTTGGGAGGGATAAGGTTGCTTTTATATGAAAAAAAGATAGGGTATTTGTCGGTTTATCAGGACGGCGAGAGAAAATCCTCCGCAGGATTTTTGAGAATCGAGAGGGAGAGAGGCGCCTGCAGGCTGGAAATACATATTAAAAAAAACGCAGAAGTATATAATGGAAATTATATGTTACTGCTGCTTACCAAAGACGGGGAGCTGCCCTGGGGAACCGTGACGATAAGGAAAGAGGAAGCCTTTGCGGAAAAGATTATTCCCATGCGGAGGGACATGTTCTGTTTTGAGGGCGGGCAGGTCAGGGAAGAAGATGTCTGCGGCATAGCAATCAGGCTGGGAGAAGGATGGAAGATATCCGGCTGCTGGAAGGAAAGCGCTGTGATTCAAGGGGCGTGCCAAAAGGAAGAACAAAAGGAGTTCCAAAAGACGGAACAAAAGGCAGAGAGGGAAGAAGCGTATGATTCCATGAAGAATCCGGCCTTACATGCGGCAGGCGGCAGCCGGTTAGAGGACAAGTGGACGCGGCTGCAAAGAAGCTATAAGACGGTTCATCCCTTTGGCGACGAGAGGACGTTTCTATCCGTCGAGCTGCGGGATTTCCATCTTCTGACGGCGCCTTACCAGAGGCTTGCAAACAACAGCTTTCTACTGCATGGTTTTTATAATTACAGACACTTAATTCTGGGGCCGGATAAAGAGCTGGGAGGAAGCAGCGGAATCTGCTTTTATCTGGGCGTGCCGGGCACCTACTTTGAGCGGGAAAAAATGGTGGCAGTGATGTTCGGATTTGAGGGATTTGAGTGCAGCGGAGCCGTGGAAAACGGAAAGTTCGGGTACTATATGCGGCGGGTGGAAGTCGGGTGAAAGGTCTTATCAGGGAAAGAGGCGTAAGAAATATCTTCCAATATCTTTGCTGCCGGACAGGCAGATATCAAAGGATATAAAAAGCTCTACCCTCCGGGAAACTGCCACGCGTTACCTGTGCAGCCGGCTCGAACCAGGCGCCCTTGCGGCACATGGAAGATTCCGCTTAGTGCTGCTTTGTTCCCAACCTGACACGATTCACGGATTTCCATTGCGCAAGACCCGATTGTCAAACGCCGCTTACACAGGGCAGCCATGACAGCTTCCCGCAGAATAAAGCTACATGTTGATAGTATAGGGGCTTTTGGGGCGTTTGTCAACCGTCAGCAGGGAAATCGCACGGAAAGCGGGTAATGAATTATTACAATGAAGTATAAAGCGGAGATAAAAGATGACAGAACAGGAAAAATACATGCGGGCGGCTATCAGGCAGGCAAAAAAAGCCTATGGCCTGGGAGAGGTTCCTATCGGCTGTGTGATAGTATATGAGGGAAAAATTATAGGGCGGGGCTATAACCGCAGAAATACGGACAAGAATACTCTGGCCCACGCGGAGATTACCGCCATTAACAAGGCCAGTAAAAAGGTGGGAGACTGGCGTCTGGAGGGGTGCACCCTTTATGTGACCTTAGAACCATGCCAGATGTGCGCCGGAGCTATTGTACAGGCCAGAATTGACGAGGTGGTGATGGGCAGCATGAACCCCAAGGCGGGCTGCGGCGGTTCTGTTTTAAATCTGCTGGAAATGCCCGAGTTTAATCATCAGGTCAAGGTTACAAGAGGCGTGCTGGAGGAGGAATGCTCTCTGCTTCTGACACAGTTTTTCAAGGAGCTGCGGGTGCGAAATAAGCTGGAAAAAGAGCAGCGGAAAAAGCAGGCGGATGATGAGAGTTAACCATCATCCGCCGTTGGCGTCACCAGATATTTTCAGGCCTTTTCTTCTACAATGTTCTGCATCCAGACATTGCTTTTCACCATGAAAAATCCAAGAATCACTTTGAAAAATTCAGTGAACTGAACGAGGAAAAATACCGTGACAATCGAAAGCGCGGTGTGATTTGCCAGGAAATAAGCAAAGGGAATCACAAGCACCCAGGTATATACGCTGTCAAAGAGAAAGGTCACGATGGTTTTCCCGCCCGAGCGCAGGGTAAAATAGGCACAGTGGGCAAAGGCGCATAAGGGCATAACCAGAGCGGCAATTACGATAAAGGTGCGGGCAAGAGCCTTGATGCTTTCCTCTGTCTTATAAATAGAAGGGAAAAATCTTCCCACGGCTATCATAAGGGCGGCAATGACCGCACAGGAGAAAACGCTGAAAAAAATCATCTTGTTATCCGCATCCTTCGCCTCCTCCTTTTTGCCGGCGCCAAGGAGCTGCCCCACCACAATGGCGATACAGCCGCCCAACTGGATATATACAGTATTAAACAGATTGCAGATGGTGGAAGAAATATTCTGGGCGGCCACAACCTCAAGACCCCGGACGGCATAGCACTGGGAAATTACGGCCATGCCGGAAGCCCAGAGCATTTCGTTAATCATTAAAGGAGAGCCCTTGATTAAAATTCCCTTAAGCGTGCGCCATGGAATTTCAAAGCTTCTGTAAGCGCCGACAATGTAGGGATTTTCTTTTTTGTGCCGGTGAGTCCAGATGACGACAATGGAGAATTCCACAAAGCGGGCGATTACCGTCGCAATGGCAGCACCCCTGATACCTAGGGCGGGACTGCCGAAAACGCCGAAAATCAGTATGTAGTCCAGAACAAGGTTCGTGGCGACTGCGGCAATACCGGCCAGCATGGGAATAAAGGTCTGCCCGGTTTCACGGATAGTACTGATGTAAGCCTGACCCAGCGCAAAGGGGAGCAGGCCAATCAGCATGATTGCCAGATATTCTTTTCCATATTTCAGGGCAAGGGTGATATCGCCCACGCTCCCGGTGTCATTTAAGTAGAGTGAAATCAACTGTGTGTCAAAAAATCCGAACAGCAAAAGAGCGGCTCCCGCAATCAGGAGGCATATGTACAGCTTAAAACGGAAGGCATGCTTCTGCCCCTCGTAATCTCCTTTTCCGTAAAACTGCGTACCGAAAATACCGGCCCCTGAGACGCCGCCGAAAATACAGATATTAAAAACAAACATAAGCTGATTAACAATTGCCACACCGGACATCTGCTCCGTGCCAATCTGCCCTACCATGATGTTATCCAGAAAGCTTACAAAGCTGGTGATAGCGTTTTGGACAATCATGGGAACCGCAAGATAAAGCACATACCTGTAAAATTCTCTGTCGCCAATAAATTTTTTCTTAAACTTTCTCCACATGATAAATTCTCCTCTAAAAGTGCATGTCAGACCATTTTAATAGAAACTTCATATACCGTCAATACATAAAAATAAACAAAATGGATTGACTTGTATTTTTTTACACAGTATAATAAGGAAGTCCGAAATGTGCAGGGAATCCTGAAGAATTTTGGAGAATATATGGAGTCGTATCGAAGTGGTCATAACGGGGCGCACTCGAAATGCGTTTGCCCTCCGGGGCACGAGGGTTCGAATCCCTCCGACTCCGCTTTTTGATTGCGCCATGCGGTGATTGCCGCATGGCGCATTATGTATTAAAAGAATTACACCGTCTATTTTCCGGTTGCACACTGTATGTTTCGGTTTCGGCAGAAAATATGACATCAAATCCAAAATTTTTCGAAAAATTACGTCATACTTTTTATCAGTTATAACTTATAAAAGTTGATTTCAATGGTTGTGTTTCGGGTATACTTGCAATATACTGTACTTGGACATATGAAAGGGGACTATTCAATTGATGATTAAAAGGGAAATGTATATGAGCCGAATCCGTCCGTTTATCGGCGGAGAATTGATTAAGGTAATGACTGGTATCAGGCGAAGCGGAAAGTCAGTCATGCTGGAACTGATAAAGGAAGAACTGATGGAATCCGGTGTCAGTCCGGCACAGTTTATTTCCGTTAATTTTGAAGATATGGGAAATGCGCATCTGCAGACTGCGAAAGCATTACATGAGGAAATCACCAGACTGGCCTTAAGAACTGATGGAAAAATTTATCTCTTTTTTGACGAGATTCAGGAAGTCAGGGATTGGGAAAAGTGTGTCAATTCCCTCCGCATCACGCTTGACTGCGATATCTATATCACCGGTTCAAATGCAAAGCTGCTTTCAGGTGAGTTGGCAACTTATCTTGGCGGGCGTTATGTGGAGTTTGTGATTTATCCGTTTTCCTTTACCGAGTTTTTGGAGCTGTACCGCACCATTGAGCCGGAGGAGGGAATTCAGAATTGTTTTCAAAAATATCTTCTTTTTGGCGGTATGCCATACCTTGCCAACCTCAGGTATACAGACGAGCCGTCCAGACAATATCTGACGGACCTTTTCAATTCTGTCCAGCTCAAGGATATCGTTAAAAGAAACAAAGTCCGTGATGTTGATTTGCTGGAACGGAACATTGCCTATGTCATGGCAAATGTCGGAACGACTTTCTCTGCAAATTCTCTGGTAAAGTTTTTCAGGAATGAGCATCGAACGGTGGCTGCGGAGACGGTTCTGAATTATATAAAATATTGTTGCGACGCATATCTTTTTTATCAGGTGAAGCGGCAGGATTTACAGGGAAAACAGATTCTGGCCTCCAATGAAAAATACTATATTGCCGACCACGGCATCCGTGAAGCGGTCTTTGGCGGCAATATGCGGGACATTAATCTGGTGCTCGAAAATATCGTCTTTATGGAACTGCTTCGCCGCGGTTACTCTGTCACAGTAGGAAGAAGCGGCGATAAAGAAATCGATTTTGTGTGCGCCAGGCGCGGAGAAAAACTATATGTGCAGGTAGCCTATCTGCTTGCCTCGGAAGACACGATTAACCGCGAGTTTGGCGTTTACGACAGCATCCGTGATAACTTTCCGAAATATGTGGTTTCTCTGGATGAGTTTGACAGGAGCAGAAACGGAATCAAACATCGGAATATCCGGGAGTTTCTATTAATGAAGGAGTGGAACTGAACGCCAGATTTTGCCTGTGCCGGCTATCTGGCGGCACAGGCAAAATCTGGTGGCGGATACGGTATAGGACACAAATAAGGCGACAGAAACAGACAAAATTCCTGCCAATATACAGACAGGCAATTTTCATAGTGTCTGCTTCCCTGATATTTTGTAACCGGCAACACTATTTTACCGCTGATATTGGCAGGAATACTTAAATACTTCTTAAAAAATTATTTTCAGAATGTCACTTCCGTCTGGAATACAGCCAAATCCCAGAGTTTTTCAAAGTCGCCCTTATTGTCCATATAATCGTTTTCCCGGCAGATTCCTATGGTTATTTTATTCACATTTCGCTGATATGCGTTATAGATTTCCATAGTTCCGCCCCTGGATTCCAGACGTTTTCCATCTGCGTCCGCCATAAATACGACATAGTCTCCGATGCTTTCACTTTCCGGAATAATGAGCTGCGCTTCGATTTCATAGGCTGTCTTTCTGACGGCTCTGATTCCCACCCCGTCGTTGTTTGTCTGATTGATGTTTTTAACAATTGTTTCGGAGTTGTCCACATTGATTGGCATTTCAGGAAATGACCATTTTCCGGGAAGCTCCACAAGTCCATAATCGTCAGGGTCAAAAAGTTCCATCACGCCGTATGCGTAAATGTTTGTGATTTCCAGTTTGCAGGTTAATTTCTCCTGTCCGGGGGTAAGTTCTATAAAACTTGCCTCTTCGCCCGTTCTGGTAAGGCTTGTGAGAGGAAATCTGATGATACCGGCGAAGGTGTTCGCATCCGCGAAATTTCCCTCTATAGTATTGGGCGCTTCTGTTCCCTGAGCCGGGTCAAGAACTACCTTTCCCAGTCCGGCGGCGGAAAAGTCAAGGACGGCGGTGGAATCAATTCCAAGGCTGATGTAGTCCAAATCGGTATTTTTAGCGGCATCCACAAATTCTTCCGGGAATCCGTTCTTTGTTTCAATGCTGACTGCCAGATACATGGCCATATCGTCCGCATAGCATTCGGAGATGGTGAAAGTGATATCGCCGGAAACCTGACTGTAGTGATTATCTTCTTTTACGGCTTCGGTCCCGTTTTCGGCTGCCTTGGAGAGGCGCTTTGCCTTTTCGCTGTAATTTCCGGGATAGCTTACCTTTTTTTCTTCTATCTGGAAAATCCTTCCGATGAGAGGAATTTTGGCGGCCAGCACTGGATTTGCGGCGCATATTCCGAAAGCCAGCACCAGAGCGGCAGCCACCGGGAGCATTATCCCCGCTTTTTTAAAGCCCCCGGATTTCCTTTTATTCTGTTTCTTTATCATATCATACGCCTCCTGTATTTTTTTGTTTATCACGTCGGACTGTGCCATATCACGGCCAAGTATGTCCTTAAGCTCCTGTTCTGAATATTGTTTTCCCATGCTTTTATTCCTTTCCCAAGTTAAACGCTTTGCAACTGCGAACGGAGCTGTTCCTTTCCCCTGTGCAGTCTGCTTTTTACGGTACTTTCATTCATATGGAGAATATTGCCGATTTCTTTTGTGGTAAACTGTTCTCCGTAATACAGTTGAAAAATCAGCCGGCTGTCCGATGGGAGAGCCTTAAGCAGTTCCATAAATTCCACGCTGCTGCCGGCTGCCGCAGTGTCCTCCCTCTCCGGCATCGTATCCGTATAATAGTTCCTTTTATTGTGATTGAAAATCTGATTACAGTTGTTAATCAATATTCTTATGAGCCAGGTTTTAAATAAATCGGCTTTTTTTAAGTCTCCTATGTGTTCAAAAGCGTCCAGTATGGTGTCCTGTATTGCGTCCGCCACATCCTCCTCGTTTTGAAAAAAACCGTACGCAACTCTTTGCAGCGACTGTCTGTTTTCCTCAATCAGACTGATGAACGCGTCCGCATTGCCACGCTGTGCCTGTTTAACCAGCACCTTCATCTTGCTTCCTCCATATTTAGTTTTACCCGGGTTTTATTATAAACCAGCTTACTGTTTCTATCTATTAGATTTGGAAAAAAGGGATTTAGATGCATCAAAATAAAATTTTTTCCGGAGGCGGCTTCTATAAGAAGAAAGCCTGTGATATGCTAAACCCTGAAAGCGTTTTGCGCAAAATTTTTCGGAAAAAGGACGATTGCAGAATGGGTACGGTCAATGAATTGATAAAAAATCTGGACAAGCTTCACACAACGGACTTGGGTGTGGTGAGAATAAAAAGAAATCTGTCTTTAGAGACGGAGGACGTAGTTTTATGGTGTAAAGAAAAAACAGAGTCGCCTGAGGCTGTTATTATAAGAAAAGGAAAAAATTGGTATGTGGACGCGGGAGACTCGGTTATAACGATAAATGCGCATAGTTACACGATTATCACGGCGCATAAAAAATAGCGGCTGGTTGAACACGCAGATATGTATTGAGGGGATACAAGAGTGTGATATACTGTGGGATTCTTGAATTTGAAGTAAAATAATGATATGATTAAAATCCAGACAGGAAAGGAACAAGATATGGCAAATATATATGACGGAGCATTTCGGACAATCTTAAATGATTGTCGAAAGCTGATTATCCCTGTAATTAACGAGATTTTCGGGGAAACATATACAGGAGAGGAAGAAATCCGTTTTTTTCCCAACGAACACTTTTTGGACCAACAGGATGAAGCAGATAAAGAACGGATTACGGACACAAATTTTACGATATTCGGAAAGATGCCGAAGAAATACCATGTTGAGTGTGAGAGCAGCCTGCCAGACGGGAAAATTACGATACGACTTTTTGAGTATGACGCTCAGATAGCGCTTGACGAGGGAGAGGTTACAGAGGAAACATTGACAGTGACGTTTCCCAATACGGCGGTTCTGTACCTCCGGACTTACAAAAAAACGCCGGACAAAATGAAATATGTGATTATCACGCCGGGCGGAAAGGTTCAGTATGATGTGCCGATTATGAAGGTGCAGACATATTCGCTGGATGATATTTTTGAAAGAGGTCTGCTGATGTTGATTCCGTTCTACATTTTTTCACATGAGAAGAGCTTTCCGGAGTATAATAGTAATGAACAAAAACTGGCGGAATTGAAAGCAGAGTATCAGAAAATCCTGGAAAAGCTTGATGAACTGGAACGGCAGAGGGTTATAGGAGCGTTTGACAAACGTACAATCATAGAACTTTCCGGAGATGTGGTTAAAGAGATTGCACAAAAATACGAGAATGTGCAGAAAGGCTTAGGTGATATGATGGGCGGAGCATTAATTGAAACAAGTGCAAGAACTATTTTAAATCAGGGTAAAAGTCAGGGGATTAGTCAAAATCAGAGAGAAACTGCACTCAGGATGTTGAAAAGAGGAAAAATGACGATTGAGGAAATTTCGGAAGATACAGGACTCAGCATTGCAGAAGTAGAACAGCTTGCAGGACTTCAGACGGTGTAGAACAGCAAAGCCCAATTTAGAAATTTGTGGATAAGACAGTATGCCGACAGCAAGGAGCCGGACAGAGAAATGCTGCACCTGCTCATCAGGGAGATTGTTATCCATGAGGATATATCGGAGAGCAGGTGCAGCATTACAGTGGTGATACCCTTTAGTTTCGTTGGTTTTTAATGCTTTAGGTGTTAAATACAAATTCCCACTTCCCGGAGCCCACTTCCTTGCGGCTGCCGTCCGGCAATGTAACCGTTGCCGTGGTATTTACCGGCAACTCACAGGTATAAACCACTTTTCCGGATTCTTTTTTCCATCCGGCGTAAATTTTTCCGTAAGGACAAGCCACGCTCCCTTCCGCAAATTCCAGAGGGCCGATTTCCGGCTTTAAGAGAATTTTTCCGTATCCGGGAACAGACTCGTCTCTTGAAATACCCAGAATTACATGGTACATCCAGGACAGCACGCTTCCGAGGGAATAGTGGTTAAAGGAGTTCATGGCGTTCTGGCCGCCGAAGCCCTTTTCTTCCGTGTAGGAATCCCAATGTTCCCAGATGGTGGTGGCTCCCTGGGTTACGGGATAAAGCCAGGAGGGGAAGGCGGTCTGCAGCATCATTTTGTAAGCGTCCTCCACAGCGCCCATATCCGTCAGCGCCTGATTTAAAAGGCCGGTTCCGAAAAAGCCGGTTCCCACCGTGTGGCCCAAATCCCGCGTCTTTCGCAGCAGATGGGATTCCGCGGCTGCGGTATCCTCCATAACGCCGTATTTTAAACCGAGAACATAAGAGCATTGGGTGTCGCAGAGCTGACCTTCCATATTCCGGGTCTTTTTGGTTTCCGGCTCCACAAAGGTTCTGTTCCAGAAAGTTTTCACTTCCCCGGCAAGCGCGGAAAATTCCTCCGCATCCTTATCCAGCCCAAGTATGGCTGCGATTTTTGCCATCAAATCCGCTTCCCTGTAATAGAAAGCGTTCCACAAAAGCTGCAAATCCGTCTCCTCAGGGGCAAGCCAGTCTCCTAAGGGGCCCACCTTTGCAAAGTCGCCTTTTCCGGGAAGTCCTTTGTCTTTCATGTAATCCATGTATTTCTTCATGCCGGGATAAAACCGCTCAAGAGTACGGATATCGCCGTACTGCCCGTAAAGTTCCCATGCCATAAAGATGGAGGCGCACTCGTAAGTGATACCGCCAAATCCGCCGCCCACCGGCGCAATCTCCGGAAATTGGCCCTCCGGTGTCTGCAAATCGGCCATAGCCTGCAGGTTTCTCTCATAAAACTGCTTTAAATTGCTGTTATTTAAGGCGGTATGGCAGAACACGTGGGTGTCGCCCGCCCAGCCCATGCGCTCGTTTCGCTGAGGGCAGTCCGTGGGAATATTGATAAAATTGCACTTCTGGGACCAGGATACATTTTGGACAAAACGGTTCAAAAGCCTGTTGCTGCTGGTGAAGCTTCCGTCAAAGTCCCTGATGGAAGAGTACTGGAGGCTTTTCACTTCCTCTAAGGCGGGCGGATTGGAAACGCCGCTGATTTCGATATAGCGGTAGCCGTGGAAGGTGAATTTCGGCTGATAAACCTCTCCGTCTGTTCCGCTGCAGATATAAACGTCGGTACTGGTAGCGTCCCGGTAGTTTTCCAGCATCATGGTTCCGATTTTTCCTTCATATTCGGGCATATCCGGGTAAAGCACCTCGGCATAACGGATGACAACCTTTGTTCCTTCCTTTTCATGGAAAGTAATCTTCGGAACGCCGGCCATTTCCTGCTCCAAATCATAAATGTAAACGCCCGGTTCCTGTTCCTTTACGGAACGGGCGCAGCGCTCGTCCACAATATAAACGGGGGCGTCGTATTCTCCGACAAGCTTTGGGGCGCTCTGGTTGACGGCAGGCCAGGAACGGCCGAAGCCGGGGGGCATGGTGCGGTACTTTTCAATGGGCACGGGAGTCACCGTTACAGGGGCTTCCCATTCGCTGTCATCGTAATCCCCTTTTGAGTAATCTTCATAAACCGCCGCTTTCCTTGCGTCAAAATGCTCTCCGGCAAAGAAGCCGGCATAGGTATAAGGCCCGCCGCCGAAATATTTCCAGTCGCCGGTGCCGCTTACCCGCTCCTGTATGCTGCCGTCCTCGTAGGTGAGGACGATTCTGGCAAGCAGAGCTTCCTTATCGCCGAAATAATTAAAGTTTTTTACGGTAAAAGTCTGGGCTTCGCTCCACCAGCCGGAGGCTAACGTTACGCCCACGCCGTTTTTGCCGGCGGAAAGGAGAGGGGTGATATCGTAAGTCTGATAATTAAGCCGCCTGTCATACTGGGTAATCCCGGGAGAAAGGAGCCTTTCCGTAACAGGCTTTCCGTTTACCATACATTCATAAATTCCGCGGGCGGTTATGTACAGACGGGCTTTTTTCAGAGCTTTTTTTTCATCGACAGTGAGGATTGTCCGAAGCATGGGAATAGATGTGGAAGAGCGGTCTGCGGTGACCTGACCGTTTTCCATCACAAACACGCCGTCTGCGGCAGCGACCTTTCCGTCAAAAATACTTTTCTCCCCATAGAGATTTCCCTCTGGCGTTTCAAGAATAAAGGTGTTGGAGGGATGGCGCATATTTTTTACCTTCAGATATTTGAACTGCGCCTCGCAGCCTTCTCCGGCAAAAAAGCCGATTTCGTTTAAGCGGGGATAGGTGAGCACGTCGTTGAAGCCCCTTGGATTTAAGGTGCGTCCGGCAAGGCGTACGCCGCCCATGGGAAGCGGCGCAAGAACCGCGTCCACCAGCACATCGTCCACATAGGTAAAGGAATTATTGCCGTCTATTTCAATGCGGAGCCTGTGAAAGGCGTTTCTGTTTTCGGCAGTAATTACAGGGGTTTTTACTTCCCCTTCAAAGTTTACCAAATCTACGGAGGCAAAGGGAACGTCCTTTTTATCCTCAGGCGCATAACCTACCCGGTAGATATCCAGCTTTGGGCTGTCCCCTGACAGATTGATTTCAAAACGGATGTAATTTTCGCCCTCCATTCCAAGCTCGTTTTTGGTATGGTCAAGAAGACGGAAGTCGTTCGCCCCAAAGACAACGCCGGCCCGCCCCTTTCCGGCCGGAATGGCAAGCTCCGTTTCCAGAATAAACACGCCTCTGTTTTCCGCGCATACCGTGTAGCGGGGCGCGCCAATCCACTGAGCCGTCCCGAAAGCTGCGCCGGTCTCGTCCATCAGGCCGGTCTCAAAGAAAGAGGAAGCGCTGTCGCTGTTTCCGTAATTATCCCATACGGTTACATTTACCTGATAGGAAGTGCAGGGCGTAAGCGAGGGCCCGCCGTAGGCAATGCCTGTGGATACGCCGGTGTCAAGCTTTCCCGAATCCCAGACATAGTTGTCCGGGGCGTCAGCGCCGCCGGCATCCAGATTAAGAACCTGTATCTGGCAGGCGCTCTGTAAAACGTTTTGCTGTGTGGAGGTAAGCAGCCAGGAAAAACGGGGGACCGCTTCGTCAAGCCCTAATGGCTGCTCCTGATATTCCACGAACAGTTTGCTGATTTTTAAGCTCATGTTTTGCTCCTTTCTGCTGTTATGATGTTTACGAAAACATCCGGTGTTACGATTTTGGTTTTTGCCAGTTGAAAGTCTTTTGTATTACAGGTTACAATATATTCTGCATTTGCATGAACGGCACATTTATCCTGTAGACAATCTTCAAAGTCATGGAAATCTGAATTTTTAACAATATGTTGATTGCTCCCTCATTTCCATCATGTTTTGAAATGCCTTTTTCTTGCATTCCATCGACGCCTTTTGCCCTGTTTCATTTTTGGCTTCTGCGGATATGCCGTGCTGTCTGGCAATTTCATCTGCCATGACAAGAATCAGCCTTATCCCGTCTTCCGGTAATTTCATTATTTTTTCATAGGCTTCCTGCTGTATTGTCATATCCGTCACTCCCTTCAAATTTTAAATCTGCCCTGTTTTTATATGATAAACTGCTGGGCTACAAAGCAACCACAGTCTCAACCCCCGCCTCCAGCGGATAAGCTCTCTCTTTCACCCACAGCGTCCCGCCCGGAATCTCGGACAGTACCCGAACCTCCGTTTCGTTTACGGACACTTTCACGCATCCGCCGGGAACGGGCACCTTTCCGGAAAAGGATTTCATATCCCCGAGTACGGGGCGCACGTCAAAGGTACTGTAAGAGCGGCCCGTATTTTTTACCCCCATGCGGTAACAGCCGAGAAGATAAATGGGGCTTGCGCTCCACGCGTGGCAGAGAGATTTTTCATAGGGGTTTCCGTACATGGCATAATGCTCCGTGCCGGTTTTTTCCGGGTCGTATTCCTCGTATAAAGTGGTGGCTCCCAGGGCCAGCATACTTCCGTAATAATTGCGGATGGATTCCTCCAAAAGCTTCGTGTTTCCTGCCATGCAGTGAACCTGATTTTCATAAAATTTAAAATAGGGAGTGGTGATTTGTGCAACCTCGTCGTTTAAAATCACCCGCTGGTAAACGTTTTTTCTTTTTCCATTTGTTCCACCTCTAATTATAGATTCTTTTTTC
>CAMSTM010000099.1 GCA_947063675.1 uncultured Lachnospiraceae bacterium
ACCTTGTATGCGCCAGTCAAGGGAAATGTCATCGGCAGAGATGCTATTCCGGATGGACAGGAGATATGCTGGTTTATTCCAAAACAGCCATGCAGTTGGAGGATTGTACTGGTTTATTTACAAGATGGCTGGAAAATATGACTGCTGACCAAGACGAGTATGGTATTGTTCCGATGGTTGTCCCAAACAGCGGAAACTATCCAATGACAGGGAAGCTTATGAACCTGATGTATGGGGAGAAAGGACAGGCAACATCGTCCGGCTGGGGGGACGCCGCTGTGGCAGTGCCTTATTCCATGTACCGGATAACGGGAAACACGGAGATTTTAGAGCAGCAGTACGAGTGTATGCAGAAATGGTGCGATTATATCATCGACAGGGCAAAAAGTAAAAAGCCGAAAGGATGCCAGCTTCCGCCGCATATTGAGAAATATCTGTGGGATACGGGCTATCATTACGGGGAATGGCTGATTCCAAGCCAGAATAAAAACGGAATGGATATGAAAAACCTGAAAAAGATTATGGCAATGAGCTCTTGCTATACGGCACCCATATTCGGCTGGAATTCAGTCCGGACATTTGCTGAAATTTCGGGAATTCTTGCCGGCAAAAATTCAGAAAAGCAGGTTTATGAAAAAAATCATGCCAAATATCAAGCGATAGCGGATAAAATGAAGCAGGCAATTCAGGAGGGGGTGATAAGGAAAGACGGCAGTATGCCGTCGGAGCTGATGGGAGCTTATGTTCTGCCGATTTATTTTGAACTTGTACCGGAAGAAATGCGGGATAGTTTTCAAAAGCATCTGGAGGCTATTATTGCGGAAAATAATAACTGCATGGATACCGGTTTTCTTAGCACACCCTATCTGCTGGATGCCTTATGCAAAATGGGGCGCAGAGATTTGGCTTATCAGTTGCTCTGGCAGGATAAAGCACCATCGTGGCTGTCAGAGGTAAAGGCGGGTGCAACCACAATATGGGAAAATTGTTTTGGCTATGACGAGGAAGGAAATCCGGGGAATTTAAGCTATAATCACTATTCCTTTGGCTGTGTGGATGACTGGATGTTCCGCTATATCGGAGGGATTGATACCGATACCGCGGGATACAGGCATTTGATTTTCGCACCAAAGCCGGACGGTAAACTAAAAGGAGCAAAACGGAGGTTCAAGACGGCGCAGGGATGGGCAGCCTGTGAGTGGCGTGTGGAAGAAGACGGCGGAGAGAACTGCTTCAAAATGAAAGTACGGATTCCGTGCAATGCCACCGGTACCATTATTCTGCCGGACGGAACGAAAGAGGAAAGGGGAAGCGGAGAGTATGTTTTTCAAACCAAAATATAGTTATAGCAAAGAGCTCAAAAGACCATTAACGTTTGGGAACGTTAATATGGATAAAGCGATTGAAAACGGCGGGCTGCAAAGAAGCGCCGCATTTATGAAAAGGCAGACGGACAGGTATAAGACGCAAAAGGTACAAATGGACAAAGGGAAATATCTGTCATTTGACGGAAAAGAAATTGAATTTTATTCTTTTACCCCAATGGAGAAAAAAGAAAAGTATCCGGCAATGATTTATTACCATGGCGGTGGTTTCATGTTTCCAATCCAGAAGTTTATGATGGATAACAGTGTGCGTTATTGTGAAAGACTGGGTATCAAAGTGTTTCTGCCGGAATACCGGATTTCATTGGAGGATTCCTGCGACACTATTATTGAAGATTGCTGCCGCATGCTGGAATATGTCTTTCAAAATGCCGAAAAACTTGGGATTGATGAAGAAAGAGTGATAGTATACGGCGACAGCGCCGGAGGATGTCTGGCAGAAAGCGTTACGCTTTTAAACAGAGACAGAAAAAATTATCATCTGTGCGGCCAGATGCTTTTGTATCCGGTCTGTGATAATGAATCAGGGAAATATGCTTCGGTAGAAAATTATAAGGATGCCGTCTGGAATAAAAAGGCAAATGAGACAATGTGGAGAACCTATCTGAAACGGGGAACAAAAAATATCGAGTATGCCGTACCGATAAAAAGTGATTTGAGAAATCTTCCACCGGCATATATTGAGCCTCAGGAAATCGATATTTTGCGGGATGAGGCGGTTGCTTATGCAGATAAGCTGAAAGCGGCCGGGGTGAAAGTTGAAGTTAATATTATACCGGGGTCTTATCACGGATTTGACAGTGATGCAAAAAGTCCTTTAGTGAAAAGAGTTTATGAAAAAAGATATCGGATTATGAAAGAAATGTTGAAGATTTAACGGAGGGGTGGAGAAATGAATCAAAAAATTACAAAGAAAGAGAAATTTTGTTATGTACTGACAAATATAGGAAACGTGCCCGTTCAGGCAATTTTAGGCTCTTATCTGTTGATTTTCTATACCAATATTGTAGGACTGAATCCGGCATCCTGTGCGACACTATTTCTGATTGCGCGTATTTTGGACGGATTGAACGACCCTGTTGTAGGTTTCTTTATTGACCACCGCAAGATATCTAAAATGGGACATTTCAGACCGACATTAATGTTGGGAGCCGTATTATGTGGTCTGAATTTTCTTTTACTTTGGATGGGACCATATATGATTAACAGTGGAAAGCTGGCGATTGCTTATGTTTCCTACTTGCTGATAGGTGTCATCTTTCCGGTTATGGATATATCCTTAAACAGCATGCTTCCGGTTATGACAGAAGACCCGGCAGAAAGAAATTCATTAAGCTCTATCAAAGGAATTACCTTACTGCTGGGCGTGTTTGGAATTAATATTATCGCGCCGGTCTTGATAGGAGACGCTTCGAAGGCGGACGGCTATATTACAATGGTGATAGTGGCAACAGCTCTTATTGTAATATGTTCTTTAGTTGGAGCTCTGGGTATAAGGGAACGGGTACAGACAAAGCAGGGGCAGGAAAAGTATGAATTTAAAAACCTCTTTGATATTGTAAAACAGCGTCCTGTCTGGTCAACCTTTTTATGCGCCTTATTATACACAACCGGAACCTATATCGTAAGCGCGTCAAACACATTTTTTTATACCTATGTTCTAAATAATCTGATGCTTCTGAGTCTGGCATCCATGCTTCAAATGGCAGCGATGATACCGGCGACAATAGCAGCGCCGCTGCTAATCAGGAAAATAGGGAAAAAGAATGCTTATATCGTGGGCTTATTCTGCTTTGGTATATTTCCGATTGTGCGGCTTGTCAGCGTGGCGAATATCCCGATTTTAATGCTCGCCACAGCAGTTGCCGGATTTGGCTCCGGACTGGCAATGCCTTTGCAGTATGGGATACAAGCCGATAATACGGATTATATTGAATTGAAGCTGGGATACCGGGCGGAAGGTGCGGTAGCGTCCTTATCAAGCTTTATTACCAAATGCGCTATGGGAATAGGGGGAGCCATACCGGGCTATTTACTGGCAGCGGTTCATTTTGATTCAATCAGTACCGTGCAGACGGCGGAAGTGAATAATATGATAATTCTATGTGCCGTGGGAAGCCCGATAATCTTTTGCTGTCTCGCAATAGCAGTGTTTAAGCTGGCCTATCCGATTACAAAGGAGAAGCTGGAGGAGCAGAATGAGGAATTGAGAAAATTGCGTCGTAATTAGAAAAACCTGAAATGTCATCAAATCCCTCATTTCTCAATTGGTGGAGTGAGGGTTTTTGATTTTTGAGTTTAAAACAAGAGGTGTTTATTATGGAGATACAGATTTCAAAAAGGTTTACCTTTATGGAACTGCTTCGATTTGCGTTTCCGACAATTGTTATGCTCGTAATATCATCCGTGTATACAACGGTTGACGGGATTTTTGTTTTGCGTTTTGTAGGGAGTGACGTGCTCTCTGCGTTGAATATTGTAGCGCCGTTAGACTATTTTATATACGGTATTGCGGTTATGTTCGGGAGTGGAGCCAGTGCAATTATCGGAAGAAAACTGGGCGAAGGGAAAAACAGGGAAGCAAAAGAGAACTTTACCCTTATTACGATTACTGCACTGATATTCGGCGCAATTCTGACATTGATTATTATGACCGCTTTTGCCCCAATAGCGAAAGCATTAGGAGCAAGTGGATGCCTCATGACCTATTGTATGGGCTATGGAAAGGTGCTATTTTCTTTTGCAATTCTTCAAACTCTGAAGAATATTGAAGAGGTTAGTACCAACAGTCGGCCACCCTTTAAATTGAGTATTTATATTTGTCCATTTTAGGTATAAAATTAATCGCCTTGAGGAAACATTACATTTAATAAGGCTTCTTCTGCACTGCCGCATACGTGGTAAGGGGTTTGGCTGCTTAAGCCATTTTCATGTTTTATAATTATCCCATCATTCCATCCGGTTTTTGAATAATAGTATCCGCTGTATTTATTGTTTGGTGTAAGTGCGTCAAATTGCGAAATTCCATAATTGTGTAAAAGAGCCTCCATAAATGTAGAACTATTAAAATAGTCGGCATATAAAAAAGAACCGTCTTGTTGATTAAAATGGATAGTTACATGGTCACCCGTTTTGCCATATCTTTGTAGTGCAACATCATCTTCATAAGCAATTTTATAGGTAATTGTTTTCGGTGTACCATTATATTTTTGTTTAGTAAATTCCAGATTATTTTTAGAAATGAAATTATCAATACTTTCCATGGTCGTATCATATGATAATTCCAAAAATAAATTTTGCAGTGTATCATACCCAACAAATTCAGTTTCCGCCGCCGCTTGATAAGTATTAGTATCAGATTCCGCTGATTTGAATTCAGGTTTAAATGTATGGTAACTAATTTTTATTTTTGCATCCTTTGGAAAATATTCGTTATTTTCAAAATTTAATTTTCCGTTAATTGAAACGTCCCCGACCTCGCCTTCCTGTTTTAACAAACCAAAAATCAAATCGGCATCTTCAATTAATTCAATATCCTTAAATCCTGCATCTTGTAATATTTTTATTACATCTGCGTAATTGCTTCCTTTCAAATCTTCTGCAGAAACAGGTACTGGTATTGTTTCAGTATGTGCTGGTTTCTCAAACGTAGAATACATGGCCATAAAAAATATACATACATATATAAATACTGCTGCACTAATACAGCAATAGAAAAATTTTTTCTTTTTCTCCTTTTCTGATTTTACGCCGCTAACAGCACTTGCTTTATTTTTCTTCTTTTCTGATTTTACGCAACTAACAACACTTGTTTTATTTTGTCCTGATTCATTTTTTGCCAAACTAATAAGCTCACATTGACAAATCGGACATATTTTAGAGTGCTCAAGAAACTCCCGACCACAAACAGGACAAACTTTTTTTGCTTTTCCACTGCTTCCTTTTTCAAGAAACAACTCACTATAGTCCTCATCAGAATTATAATTATTCCATTTGGGGGTATCAGATATTTCACCTGATTTTTTCATGGAAATATTTATTTTCAAATTTTCTGAATCATTTTTGTTCCCAGACATAATTGCTTTTTGAACGGCAACGGGTAACTGAAGTAATAATTCATCTTCTGGATTAATTTTTCCTTCTTTATAGCTTTGGGCACATGCTTCTATAAGGACTTCAGGAGTTTTATTTGGTAAAAGCCCGACAGAGCGTTTTTTGGCTGTTTCTATAGCAGGCTTTGTAAAAGTATTGTTCGTAACTACAATTGCCTTACTGCACTTGTAATTATCTTTTCCTATATACACCTGGGCTATAGCGTTTCTCCCAACTGGTTTTGAGTGTAACTTGCATTGATAAGCAGTTTTTCTGTAATCTTTAATTGCAATTACATCGACACCTTCATCGCCGCTTTTTTTGGTAACTTCAACTCCATAACCTTTACATTTTAGATATAATGCCCATAAATATTCATAATCGTATCCAGTTATATTTGCCATCATTATCTATCCTTATGTTTGGTAGCTTTAAGATTATTATTCAACAATTGTTATAGCCAATATTTAGCACCGCTTAGTTACAGCATCTTTCTTATGCATAGTTTAAATGATAATGTTTTTGAATGCAATGAGTACATAATAATTGCAGAATATTCTCATAAATAAGTTAGATAATATAATTAAATAAAATGAAAGATGCTAAAATATTTGAGCACATGTGGGAAACATTATGTTCTGTTGTATCTGCCCAGCCTCTTATCTGGCTGATATTGATAGTTACCTCTTTACAAGAGAACGTGTGTTTGATATTATATATACAAACGCTTGTTCGAAAAGAGGTGAAAAGAAATGGAAGATACATCCAATACTATGGTATCTATGAATATACCAATACAAATGATTTGTGGAATGGACACAACGGGCAATATCACGCCGATTCGCTTCCGTTTTCAGACGGATGAGGATATGATTGAGACTATTCATATACAAACAGTGGTGTCGCGGGACGAAAAAAAATATGTGGGAATCAGGGAAAAGCAGTTTATCTGTACAGCCCTTATCAGCGGCAGGCGCAGAATTATGGAGATTAGGTACAACGTGGAAAGCCAGAAGTGGAGAATCTTCCAATTCCTTGCATAATGGATAGAAATCTTTATATTTTCCATATTGATGTAAACAGTGCTTTTTTAAGTTGGACGGCTTCATACAGAGTGAATATATTAGGGGAGAAAGAAGATTTAAGGAATATTCCAAGTATTATTGGAGGAAATCAGGAACAACGTCATGGGATTGTTCTTGCAAAGAGTGTACCCGCTAAGAAATATGGGATTCATACGGGAGAGGCCATTATGACAGCACGTCAGAAATGTCCTGGACTTGTGGTGGTTCCACCAGATTACGGGTTATATGTAAAGGCTTCTAAAGCTCTTATTTCAAAAATGCAACAGTACTCAGATAATATTATACAATATTCCATAGATGAGGTGTGGTGCGTACTGGATGGCTTTGAAAATCTGTATGGACAGGGACAGATAAAGAATTTCGCTTATCGATTGAAAAACGAGATTCGCGAGGAGCTTGGCTTTACAGTGAATATTGGAATATCCACAAATTTTCTTTTGTCTAAAATGGCTGGTGAGCTATCAAAGCCTGATAAGGTGCATACTCTATATCCGGAGGAAATTCAGGACAAAATGTGGCCACTTCCTGTATCGGAACTTTTTTTTGTAGGGCGTTCAACGACGGAAAAACTTCACAAACTGGGCATCTATACGATAGGAGAGCTGGCAAAAGCAGACGAAGGGACGATTAAGGCGTATTTGAAGTCGATGGGGCAGATTGTGCAGGGATATGCCAGAGGAATGGATTTAGAGCCCTATATGTTTACACATGAGGCGAATAAGGGCTATGGAAATAGTATGACAGCACCCGAAGATATCACAGATAGGGTGTATGCGCGACACTTGATGCTTTCCCTTTGCGAAACTGTGGGAGCAAGATTACGGAAAGATAATGTCAGAATCAATGTGGTCAGTGTCCATGTTAGAACTTGTGAGTTTTTAAGTACAAGTAAACAGATGAGTCTGCTTTCGGCAACGGACGTAACCGAGGAAATATTCCGGGCGGCCTGTCATCTCCTTGATGGGCTATGGGATGGGAGAACTCCGCTCAGGCAAATAGGTGTTCATACATCAGGAGTTCAGACGGATGCCGGGCGGCAGTACAATCTATTTGATTTGGAAAAATTTGACCGTTTGGAGATATTGAACCGGACAATAGACAAAATAAGAGAAAAATATGGGGAAGATGCTGTTTTCCGTGCCAGTTTTTTAGAGGGAAATGTATCGCATATGGGCGGCGGTCTGAATAAAGAGCGCCGGTCAGGAGTGACAATAGGAATAGATGTTATGGGTGAGAATACACGGATAATTTAATTGCAGACTCTCCATTAATAATTGGAGAGTCTGCAAGATGGAAGCTGGGGGAAGATTAGCTCAAATTGTAGAAGACATTAACATTTATATTTTTAGCGTAATCTTTGTCATATGTTACAGCGGCTTTTGCTGATGAGAATCTTTTTTCAAAAGGGCCTTTAGCTGTCTGGAAAAGCTGGTCTGTTACGCTTATGTTTTTAGAGGCGGAGAGCTTTACGGGGTTAATTGATATAACCGAATATCCGTTTGGCACAGTAAGTGTTTCCATATCCGGCATAATTTTCTTTGCTAAATCAACAGCATGTTTCCAGTAAATATCAACACCGTCAGCCTGCTTTGGGTCTCCACGTACAGGGGTTTTAGCTGCCGAGGCAGTCGCAGATGCATATTGATTGGGGGCACATATTACTCTGGGCCACATTCGGACATTGGGATATTCATCCTTTGATAATTGAAAGCTGGGATTATGAAGGCGATTCTGCAGAACTTTTGCAACTGCCGTCTGCGCGTCATATATTCCGTGTTCTTCTGTCCAGATAATTCTTGCCAAAATATCATTGTCGCCCATCAGGTCATACATTATAGTACTTTTATCCCACTTGGCAAGAGGACCTCCGAGCAAGAAATAAGATTTACCGCTGCCTATAGATACTTTGTCTAATTGAACAAGTGTATTTTGGCCGACAATGCCGTCTGGTAATAACCGACAACATTCCTGAAATGCAATTACTGCATTTCTTGTATTTGCATCAAATTTTCCGGTTATTGAATTTTCCATATACATGTCATAACCGGCAAGTAACAAGCGATACTGCATTATACGGATATCCTCATAAAATTCCGCATTCTCTTCATATTCAAATTTTCCAGTTCCATTTTTTACCTGATTATATGTATAGTCTTTATTTGCCATAGGTTTTCTCCTTTTCTTTTCTAATAACCGGTTATATAATAAAAAAAGATATTTGTTTTAAAAGTGTAAACAGGAAGTCTGTTTTTGGAGAAATAATTTATGAAGAATTTCAGAACCGGAATATTACTTTTTATGCTGGCAGGCTGTATATGGGCAACAGGATGTGCAAAGGAGACGGAACATGCGTCCGGGGACAGTGCTCTTTCCAATGCCGAATCCGACGGGATTAAGTCCGAAGAAGATAAAGAGAAAGATATTTCAGAGGAAATAAGTGAGGAGGACAGTCAGTTTGTGAAAGACGTGGAAGAATTTGCAGACGGATTGAACTTAGACGGAATTGGCGCCCAGAATGACAGCGTTCGCGTTACAAGCTATGAGAATCAAAATAATATAGTTGATTCTTATGTGGTGATGGAAGTTGTCCTTAATCAGGATGAGACGATTCAAAAAAAATTTACCGGACTTCACAGATTTAGTATTTCAATTACCCATGGAAATCTGTTTACAGAAGACAGGGAAGGGTTTGTTCTCTGTATGGGATATCATGGAAGTAATTATGGAGCCTCTGATGTTTACGCCTACGAAGTGGTAAAAAATAACGGGAAGGCTGAGCTGGTTGAAAGGCTGTCTCTGCGGGATTCGGAAGGCGATAATGATTCCCGAAAAGAACCGTCATTCTGCCTTTACCGGTTTAAAGATGAATTTGTATTTGATGGTGAAGTATATTTTATTGAAGAATTAAATCAGGATGGGATTCAGGTGCAGTTTTATGTGGATAGGCTTGTGCCTGCGTATATAATATACTGGAAAGATGATGAGTGGAAAATTTTTGAGGATAAAAAGCAGGATTTAATAGAATTAGGATGCAATGCGCCAGCACGTCCAATCGTTTAGCGCATTGCATACAGGTAATATTTAATTTTTATCTATATTATTTTTCGCTTCTGATAACGCCTTCCTTAAAAATTCAGGTAAGCTTACCCCCATTCTGTGTGCGTTTTCAAGTATGGACAGCAGTTCATTGATTATCAGCCATATGGTTATGAGCAGTCCAAACATAGTATTGCCGGTAAAATCAATTCCTATTTCATTTGCAAATTTGTAAATAAGATAATCTGTAGTTATAGCAACCAGTATTATAAATATATATCCCATTTTTTTATAGATGCCTAAAAGGCTTTTTTTACTGTTCCATCCATAACTCTTATCATCAGGATGGGCTAATGCTTCTTTTTTTGCAGCTAACATACCGGATATATAATCAGTAACCATTAAAAAGAATAATAGTGATATAGTTGGAAATAGTAATCCGAATCTGTTGCCAACCCAGGAGCTGAATAAAAGAACCAGAATCTTTTCTATTAATGTTTTATCTTCCATCTACCTTTTTCTCCTTACTTTGCATGAAATATTCTTTTAAAATTGAGTATAATTTTTTTCTGATACGATTGACATATTGACGTGATATCCCATATTTTTTAGCAATTTCCACATCTGACATATTTTCAAATATAATGCAGTAAAATATATCTTTTTTAATTCCGGAATAGTTAGATAGTAAGTTGGACATATCTTCTTTGATTTCTATATTCACATAATCATTATCGTGTCCTATAGAATTAGTGAATAAATCTTCCGGGGCTGTCAGTTCGTGTTCATGTTGCTTTTTACTTTGCTTATAAAGTTCCAGATAACGGAGTTTTATTGCATTATTGAGATAAGTAATACATTTTCCTTCTTCCTCAAAATACTGCATTTTGGTAATCGCTTCCCATAATGCTGTAACCAGTTCGGAATAAATGTCTTCTTTACTATCCTTGTATAAAAGGCGGCTATACTTTTCTAATGCAGGATGCATTTTATGTATGATAGCCTCGAATTCTGAAGTGTTTCCTGCTTTTATCTTTTTTATCAATGAAATAGCATTTTCCATAATCCTTTCCTCCTAAACAAATAGGAAGAAAGTTGGGCGAAAAATGTAAACTGAATACAAAGCTGCTGAATTTTAAAAGTGATATTAGATATTAAACAGGGTGCTGGTAAAATTGAAATTTTATTATATTGACATAATGGGATATTTGAATTAGAAATAGTAACAAGATATTTCTTAGTGCTTTTTTTGATAAACACCAAATAAAAAATTGATTCTACAAAATGTTGCAATTAGTTTTAATTGAAGAATTTTGTGGAAATAACTAATAGTAATAGTTATATAACTATTGATTAGTGTTATTGAAAAATCAACTTCTGTATACTATTGGGAATAATACCGCAAGTATTATAACTTAAACCAAACAGGAGCTGGTTGTTATGGATAAAAAGGCTTTGGGAAAGCGAATACAAAAGTATCGGGAGCGGGCAAGGTTAAGTCAGGAATTGCTTGCAGAAAAAATTGAGTGCAGCGCCATTTTTATTTCATATATTGAGCGGGGAGAAAAAGCACCGGGACTGGATACCTTAATTAAATTGTCAAATGAATTGAATGTATCTGTAGATATTCTTTTGGGTAAAGAGTTGAAAGGCTATACTAACGCAAAACTGCGTGATATAGAAATCAAACTTAAAGGTTTACCGTCACGGGAACAGTATAAGATGTTGGAGGTTATAGATGCGACTATCACGATTGAATTAAATTATTACAATGAAGGGGATAGCGATAAAAAGTGATTTTTTTGGTTTTTGATACACAGGAAGAATGTGATAAATTCGTTGAGTTATATGAAGAATATAAAAAAATAGTCTACTTTACTATAAAGCGTTTTGTGAATGATGAGTATATTGTGGAAGATATTTCACAGGAGGTTTATATTCTTATTGGGAAACACCTTGATAAAATCAATCTGGATGAACGCCAGAGAACAAAAAATTATATTATCACAATCGCCAGAAATTATTGTAAAAACTATCTTCGTAATCATAATAAAGAAAAAGAAGAGTTATACGATGAAATGCCTTTTTCCTATACAGAATCTGACCAGGTACTGGATTACATAATTAATAAAGAAAAAATGCAGCAGCTGATAATGGAAATCAGTAATTTAGATGATATTTACAGGATTGTATTGGAATTAAAGTACATAACTGAATTTAGTGATGATGAAATAGCAGAGTGCTTAAAGATTAAAAAGAAAACTGTCCAAATGCGGCTTTACCGGGCAAGGATGCAGTTAAGAGAAAGGCTGATGGATTCATGAATAAGGAAATCAAAAACGACATATGGGAAGTCTTATTAAAATCAGCAGTAATAGAGGTTGGTTTGAATGAGCTGGAAGGTTATCCTCCGGAAAATGAAATAAACCAAATAGTATTGCCGGAACGGTATGAACGAAAAATGAGCAGGCTTATCAGGCGATACAAAAATCATGACACAAGATTAATGATTTTTAGGAATTTAAAAATAGCAGTAACGGTATTTATTATTTTACTTGGAATCAGTTTTGGGATTTTGCTTCAGTTTGAGGAAGTGCGGGCAGTATGTAAAAAGGTAATTATGGAGTTTTATGAAAAATATATTCAGGTGGAATATACAGCAGATTTATCTGCAAAAGAAGTGGATGTAGAAATGGAATATATACCGGAAGGATTTCGGGAAACGGAAAAAATATATAATGGCTGGCGAATTTTATTGCAGTATGAAAATAATATGGGGGATGCAATATATTTGATATATTCTAAGCAAATGCATACGTTACAAATAGATGCAGAGCATTATAGCATCGAAGATATACGGATTGCAGAGAATGTACAAGGGCAGTTTTTTGAATCATCTGATAAACAATTCAGAAATTATATATTATATGATGATGAAGAGGGATATTTCGTTTTAGAATCCACTTTACCTAAAGATGAAATGATTAAAATTGCAAAAAATATAAAAATAATTAAATAGTTTGTAGAAAAAATTGAAGTAAAGGTGTTTATTATTATAAATAAATTTCAGGAAGGAGTTTTTTTATGAAAAGAAAAATTTTATTAGGTTTGGGTATGGCAATTGCTTTAACGGTTGTGGAACCTGTAATGCCCGTACTGGCACAGGAGTCTCAGGAAGCATGCACAGAAGAGCAGGGAATTACGCCCCGCTATAATTATATTCAAATGGCATCCATAGGAATTGACCCAAGTGATTCCGGCTCTTCTTATATGCTGATAGTCAGAGGTATTTCGTCGGTCACTTCTATTTCGGGTAAAGTGACAGTGTATAAGAAAAATTTCTGGGGAAACTATAAGGAAGTAGATTCAGAAGATGTGAGCGAGAAGGGAAGCAATATGGAGAAGTTTGGCAATTTATCATCGGACGGAGCCGGTGATTACAAAATTGAATTTGTAGGAACCGTTTACGCCAGCGGTGGTTCGGAACCTATAACAATAAGTGCAACTAAATCGTATTAGGATTCAGGGTATTATGTCGGGGCTCATTTAGGCACTGCTTTTTTATACATGAAATCGATATTATATATTTAAGAAATGTGGGCATCTAATAAGCTGTCTGGTAGCTTATTAGATGCCCATTTGGAAAGAAAATTAAGCCTTTCTCAAAAGAATACTACCGACATTTAACCAGCGGTTGCCATAAGTGAGGTCGATAAAACCATTTCCGGAGAATGAGGAGAAAGAAATCCCGGTTTTTGATGATGTGAAAAAATGGCTG